>CAYUHN010000001.1:0-68393 GCA_964444495.1 uncultured Roseibacillus sp.
AAAATCCAAATCTTCGTGAAAAGAGATATCAAGCGAGTTGTCGGAGGTGCCCTAATGTCAAAAATACGGAAAATACCTAACCTTATAACCACAGCGCTCGTTCTTAGCGCGAGCCTCGCTGTATCTGGCACCTCATCAGTGGTCTCAATCTTCATCGGAGACGCTGCATCAGAAGGTCTCAATGTCGCAGGCTCTGGGGCGGCATTTACCCTTCCCGAGCTCACTATTGTTAATCTTGCGGGAAGTGCTGACTTGGGTGAGGAGGTTCGCTTTTAACTGTTCGTATGCTTTGTCGTTCGTGGAAGCGTTGGCGTACTCAGGAGCTTCTTTGGGGGACTAATAGAGAACGGTTTTGGCCGCAGCTTCGAGTTTGGCATTCCGATTCTCTTTTTAACTGGCTATGGCTCAACTATCGTCGTTATCGGGAGAATCTAATCGATGCCCAGCAGGATGAACGTTGGAAGCACCTTCGATTTGTTCATCTCAAGTCTCGCAAAGAGGTTGCTCGATTCCTACGAGAGTTCTAGTCGTCGAGATATTTGTCGAGGGCTTCGCGGAGGGTACCGCGAGCGCGAAAGAGTTGCGACTTCACTGCGGAAATCGAAATTCCGAGCACCTTGGCGATTTCGTCGTAAGGGAGATTTTCCTGGCGTCTGAGAATGACGGCGAGGCGTTGCTTCTCGGGGAGATTGGCAATGGCTCGATTCACTTCGGAGATGAGTTCTTTGCGTAACTGAGATTGGTCAGGCTCTTGGCGTGGATCGTCAGGGAGCTCAAAGTCGTAGTCTTCTTGCGCAGCATCGAGTGAGGAATTTTTTTGGCGAGACCGACGTCGTGATTCGTTGAAGACGAGGTTGCGAGTAATAGTGAAGAGGTAGGTTGTGAACTTCGCTTTCGCTTGATATCTTTTGCGAGCTTTCCAGATGCGAATAAAAACTTGTTGGGCCAAATCCTCAGAATCTGCCGGATTTCCCAACATTCGGGCAATGGTTCCAACTACTGGTCCTTGATGACGTTCAACGAGTTCAGCAAAAGCCTCGTGATCATCAGATTCCGAAACCTTCTTCATGAGAATAAGGTCTAAGTCGGCATCTTGGGCTTTATCCTCACTCATCTTCGGAAAGCTTAAGGATTAGAAAAGTTTAGATAAAAAACGAGCCGGAAATCGTTTAAATTTTACTAAGATGTTAGGTTTTGGGGCGTTATTGTTACAAAGAACTCCTTGTGCAAATAGAAATTCGAATCAAATTTTGCATGGACAATGTGTTGGCATGAGTCCAGCTTAAGAAAGGGGTCAGACAATATGAAAAGCCATTCTCAGAGCGCAGGGCTAGCGCCGCTGCGAGGATTCAGTCTTGTTGAATTGCTGGTGGTAGTGGCGTTGTTGAGTGTTTTGTTGGTTTTTGGGACGACCTTGTTTCGGAACATGGGGCAAGCTGAAGGGCGAACTGGGGGAAGAGATATGGTTTTGGCAGCTTTGAGTAGCGCGCAAATCGAGGCGATTTCTTCGGGAAAGCCTGTAGCCTTTGCGATGATGCCCTATCAGCAGGGTCGCCCAGAACAGCAGGGACGGGCTTTTGCGACCTTTCAATTGAGACGAGATGCGGTTACTGGTGATTATTCGGTAGAGGAACAGACTTCTCGTTGGCGTCAGCTACCTCCGCGAGTGATCTTTTCCGAGGGTGTCGTTATGAATGAGGGGAGTCTCAATCCGTTTCCGGAGGATGAGATTATCGAAGTCGACGTGCGAACCTTAGATGGAACAAGGATGAGTGTGGCAGCAGCTGCTATTGTTTTTGGCGCTGATGGTGGAGTGGAATGGCCGAGCAGTTCTGGGGATTTAGAGGTTCAATTGGATGAGGGGGAAGTTCGAGATGGGAATCTAGTCTATGCGCGTTCGCAGTTGGCGGATTGGAGTAAGCGGGAAGTGATTGTGATTGGTCGTCAGACAGGGAGGGCGCGATATGTTGATACGCAATAGTTTTGTGATGAAAATAGTTCCGAGGAAGGCAGGCTTTACGCTTACAGAGGTAATGCTGACCCTGGCGGTGATGGCTGTTGTTTTACCGGTTTTATTTGGTCTTGTCGCTGCAGGTAATTTTACAGGATTACGGGCGGAGCGAAAGACGCGGGCGATCTATTCTGCTGAAGTGGTGTTTGAG
This sequence comes from uncultured Roseibacillus sp., assembly GCA_964444495.1. GTDB lineage: Bacteria > Verrucomicrobiota > Verrucomicrobiia > Verrucomicrobiales > Akkermansiaceae > Roseibacillus. Next base: position 2,163 of record CAYUHN010000001.1, read on the forward strand.
GAGATTCGACGTGCTCTCAATGGTAACGGAAGTGTTATAATGAGCGATGATTTGCCTTGGGGGCAAGCTGTGGTGAGTTCGGATGGGACTGGATTTACAAATCCTGGTGATGGCGGTGGCGAAGACGGTTGGCTGATTCTGCGTCTAGATTCGGATGGGAGGATCCTTGGGGTCGCCGATATGAGATACGAGGAAGGTTTGCGAGAGACTCCACAACCAGGCGAACGCCCTGTAGCTGGAATTGCAGCAATTCGAGGAAGTAGCTTTCAGTTGGAGAATGCGGAATTTGTTGAGGGTGAGCCAATGTCTTTGGCAAATATTGAGGTGCGTATTGAGTATCCGGCGCAAGCGGCGGTCGGTAATCGACAAAGCGAGGTATTTTTTAAAGGTCGAACGTTTTAGATATGAATTTGAACGTAGTAGAGATGGAAAAACGTTTTCACTCGGGCTTTACTCTGGTCGAGGTATTGGTGTCGGCGGTCTTGAGCACGGGTCTGTTGTTGGGATTGGGGGTGGCGATTTCGGTTTCTATGCAGGGGTATTCGACTGCCACTACTCGAACTGGTGCATTGACTGAAGCTCGCACAGTGACTCGTCTCTTACGTGATGATTTAGCGACGATGTTGGGAACCTCCGATGAGCAATTTTTTTGGTCAGGGGATGATGAACGTAATCATGAAATCGCATTTCTGACGCTCAAGCCGATACGGTCTCAGGCTGAGAGTGAGGCGGTTAGTGATGTTTGTATGGTGCATTATTTCACGGCAATTACTCGAGATTCACCTCGAGAAGATCCCATCTTCTCTCGCAAACTTTATCGTCGCTTTCTCAGCAGCGGAGAAGTGGTTGGAGCGCTTCGAAGAGGCGAATTGCCAGATCTTTCTAACGATCCTGATGAGGCCGAAGCCATTGCCTTCAATGTAGCTCGTTTCAATGTTCAACCTTTGCAAGGGGGCGAAGGGAGCGGGGCGCTCTTTGAGTGGGTGCCAGGAAATGGTGAGCCGAATGCGCTTTCAGTTCGCCTTGATTTCATCGCCGAGGATGCAGCGAGGACTTTGCGAACTGAGCAGGACTGGGAATTTGAAACCCAAGTCGCTCATGGTCTCTTAGGAATTGATGTTGATGGGATAACTCGAAAACACACTCACCAATACGATCTCGAACTTGAACTTGGACAATGAAAAGAAAAATTTTTTCCCATAACCTTGCAAGTCCCAGTAAGTGTCCTCGTGGTTTTTCGCTTGCAGCTGTGGTGGCAGCTACAGCGGGGTTGATGATTCTTCTTTTGGCTTTGACCGCCATTGTGCAACTCGACTTTCAGACTTCCAGGTCGGATAGCTCTGTTTATCAAGCGGAGTTAGCAGTTGATTTTGCTTTTGAAGAAGCGACCAACGTGCTCCGGACCGCGACTGCGAATGATCATTATGCTATTGCAGTAGTTCCGCATGCGGTGCCTTTTGATGATGATGGAGATGGTTCGATTAGTATCTTCGAAGATGGGCAAATTGATCCGAATTTGCAGGAAGAGGGTCGACCATATCTTTATGCGATTCACGGTGAGGTCGGGAACGGTTCTGATTCGCCGAGTTATCGTTTTCTACCTCTCTTTGCTTCTCGCCAAGCCCCGGCTTTGCAATCTCATGTGGATGGTGGAGGGCTGACGCATCCGGCGGTGCCCGATGTTGATGAGCAGGGGGGAGAATTATCAGATGATGATAGCTCTGATTCTACTGCTACGGTGGTGGTCGGAACTCCTTACTTGCAGCCTCCGGTGACCTCATGGCGAGTGCTGCGAAATGAAGAAGGGGAGGCGATTGCTCGTTATTCTTATTGGGTTGAGGATATGCAGGGGAGGCTTGATGCTGGTTTGAGTTCGGGAAATCAAGTGGCAGGACGCCATGCTCGGGCTAATGAAGTTTGGGATTCAGATGTTGATAACTGGAATCCTCTCATTTCTGAAATTGCGGAAAATTACGGAAACGGTGGTGGAGAGATTCCGCTTTGGCCTGCTCCAGGTTTGAATCCTCGTCATATAGAAGTCGCTCTTCCGTTTCCTCCCGAGCCTCTTTTAGGAGAGGTGGCAGCGCATACGGTTGATTTAGAAACGAATGGTTTAGTAGATGAGTCCGCGTTAGATGATGCGGTGCGAACCCAAGGTGAGTTTGCTCCGACGACGAATAGTCTCCTTGCTTTGACTGGAGTCTCTGCCCCGCTCGAGCGGGAGCGGTTTGGTGCTGACCGTGGACGTCTAGAGTTAGTCCGTAGTGGTGCTCTGCAGGGGCGCCATGTGGAAGAAAACTTTGTCACTGGAAACCGGGGTTGGTTTGAGCAAGCGCTTGTTCCCTTCACTCCAGGTTTGCAAGGTTCCGTTATGGGGGCTCCAAGGCGGAATTTGAATTTGTATCTCAGTCAAGCGGCAGGAGCGGCAAATAATACTGGTCTGGCTTCGACCTTTATCACGGATTCTATAGTTGGTGACTTCTCGAATTTTGTTGCTGCCGCTCTTCCTAGCTTTGCTTCTGAACGACGAGGTGGTTTCCCTGAGGACTATCTACAGACGATCGCAGCAAACGCGATCGATTATGCTGATGTGAATTCTGAACCTGTTGTGAACGAGGGTGCTTATCGAGGTGTTGATGCTCATCCGTTAGTTTCAGAGTATGCTTCGACATTTACTTGGAGCTGGTTGGATCATATTGATGATTTGCCCGCACCCGAACCTGGATTGACAAATAATTTTCGCTTCGAAGCGAACGGGAATGCCTACGCGCTGCTTACGATCGAGATATTTGCTGAGGTCTGGAATATGAGCAATCATCCCATCGAGGGAGAGGTGCAAATGGCTTTCGATAGCGGATTGGTTTTTCGGGTTGGATCGAATCCTGGGCTGCCGCTTGGAGGTTCGATTTTGGATAAAGATACAGTGGCTTTCGATACGGAAGGCTTTTCTTTCCATTCTCTCGAGCAGGAAGACGATGGTCGTTACTATTTTCCTAGTCGAAGTGTTCGGTTGGCACCAAATGCTTATCGCTTGATTCGTTTTGGGAGTGTTCGCTATGCTCTGTATGTCGGGGACGAGGATTTTTTTATTCCTGCTCCTTTGCCGGAACTCACTCTTGATGATGCGAGAGAATATAGGCTGCGTTGGAATGGGGTTTTGTGTGATAGGACTCCGCAGGGCTTGGAAGAGTTTTCTATCGCTGATTTGGGCCTGCGAGAAAACGATACCTCGGCAAATGTCTGTGGAACGTGGGGAGAGTTTGGCTCGTTCTATACCGGAATGCATGATGTTCGCCATTCGTGGTGGGCAGGGTTGAATACGTCTGAAGCTCCCGCTCCTGTCTCGCGGAATGCGTATCCTGATAATTTTAGTCCGGGCCGTCGCAACGTTCGCTTCGGAACAATAGGTGATCGTGAGGAGGAGCCTTTTGCGCGCGCCTTGCCTTCGGAGTGGCCGGATGGAGGACATGATTCGACTTTCGATGTAGATACTTTTCGTGATTTAACCTCTACGGATAGTCAGAGAAGGCCAGATAATCCCGATTTTCTTTCGATGGAATTACCTGCCGAACCTACCAAGTCGCCGGTTTTTCTTTCCGGATTGGGGCGCTTCTTTAGCGAGACAGAGCTTGGGAATATCTTTGATCCAATTATGTGGAGAGGAGATACGAATCCTGGCGAGAGCATCGAAACATGGCCCTATCAAGAGTTCAACAGTGGTGGAGAGTCCGAGGTTTCGGTTGATGCTGAGCCGGCGCAGCATGTAGGTGGCGGAAATACTCTTCGTATTGGTCGTCCTGAACATGGTCGCTTTGCCCAGGATCCTGGGACGAGAGCCTCTCGGTTGTTGGATCTCTTTCACTGTGGTCGCCCTTTTTCGATCAATCCAACTGAGCAAACTGGTCAAGTTCGCTGGGTTAATGGGCATATCAATATTAATACGGCTAACCGGGAAGTGATTCGAGCGCTGGCGGCGGGGGTGCTTCAGACTGATCGTGAAATCGCGAGGGAAACGTCTTTTGATACTTCACGCCGGTTTGCTCCGAGAACATCGGACCGTTACGGCGAAGTGTCTGCTACAGATGGGTTCAATTCATCGAATGGTGCTACGGATGAAGCGGGAGTTATTGCCGATGCCATTATTGCGAGTCGTCCATTTATTTCTCGTTCACAACTTGCAGATTTGCGTTACCCAGATGACTTTGAATTTGAGAATTTGCAAGGGGAGTTGGTGTTTGGAAATCTTCTTAATCATAGCTTAGAGGATAACTTGCAGCGTTCTGACCGAGCAGCGGAAGAAGTGTTCGCACGTGTTTATAATTCAACCACTGTGCGGAGTCGGAACTTCCAAGTTCATGTGGTAGGGCAAGCATTGCGACAGAGCCCTTCCGGTCGAGTACAGGTTCTCTCCACAAGGAGAAAGAGTTTTCGTGTTTTTGTTGATGCGGATAACCGAGATGCGTCAACGGGAATATTTGATGTTCAGGACATGGATGTAGAGATCTTCGATGAAGTCAATTTATAGAGTTGTTGCGATCTGGAGTTGCTGGTTGGTGTTGAATTCGTTGGCAAGAGCGCAAGAGGGTTCTTCAAGTAAGAGTTTTGTGACTCTAGTTAATGTGGCAACGGCCGGTTCTGATCGGCTTCATATGAAAGTAAACGGCAAGACGATTTACGAGCCGGGTTATTCTGCAGGCCAGTATACTGGATGTATGGTTTTTGATTCGGGGACTCTCAAAGTGGAGCTAGTGAAAGAAGGGTGTTTTCCCGCTGAGAGAACTTTGTCTCTGGCAGCGGGCAAGACAACGACTTTGATTGTTTATGCGGAGGAGATTTTTGAGAAAGACACGGAAAGCTCTCTTGGCTTTCAGCTTCGTTTGGCAACTCTTCCCCAGAAGACTGTGAGTGATGGGGTGGGGGCCAGTTTTGTGTCGTTTCTTTTGAATGAGGAAGTGAGTTTGAAAGTAAAGGACCTGGTGAGCAAAACAGAAATTCGCAAAGTGCTGAATCCTCTCAAGAGAGAAGACGTGCTTCTCTCTGGGGGTGGTGAAACTCGGGCACAGGTGAGCGTGGGTGGTCAATACGTGGGTTCGATTAAAACGAAGACAAATGGGAATCGCGTCGCCATTTTGTGGAGAGACGAGAAGGAAAAGTTACGACTTATTAACTTCTATGATGCCGCTTATTCCGTCTCGGAAAAAGGGAATTAGATTACTTTAGTAGTTCTCGTTTTTAGGCGATCTCTTCTTCTTTAAGTTGAGGGATCAGGTTGAGCCAGGTTGTGGCGAAGAGGATAAAGAGAGTCGGCGTGATAAGATAGGTTGCGGTAAGGTCTTCCCCTAGTAGAGCGGAGAAGCTAATGATTAGACCGAGGCTAGTGACTACGAGGGTGCTACTTCCGAAAATCCATCGGCCCAATTTATTAGGATTGGTCCAAAACATAGCGTTCAGCAGTGCGCTTGCGAAGAGAGTGACCCCAAGAAAGAGGAGAAAAGCGGAGGGGAAAAGAAAGGTGGAGAGAATAATAAGAATTCCTAGAATGGTGAACCCTCCGACAAAGAACCCTTCTAGTTTTTCTCTTTGAGTAAGTGCATAGCGTGCTGAACGATCACAGAGAATGGAGAGATTTCCAATGCCACGGAGAAGATAGGAGCCAAGAATAAAGAATAAGTAGAGGATTACAAAGAGGATCATCAAGCGTGGGTCAATCTTAGCAAGGATTTTGGAGAGAACCTGATAGCCGATAAAGATCCCTATGATAAAAAGGGTTTGCTTGGAGCCGCTGAAGCGAGAAAGAAAAAAGATCCATTTGAGGTAAAGGCGATAGAAAGGAGAGCGAGCGCGGAAGCTATCGAGTAGCCCTCTTCGCGATAACTCGCAGGTTGGGTCGAGGCGTAGGGATTCTCGGAAATGTTCTTCCGCTTTCTCTCGTTTGTTTTGTTGGAGGTAGCTCCAGCCTAGGTTGGAGTGAGCATAGGAATCCTCAGGGTCCTGGCTTAGAGAGTATTCGGCTTCAGCTAGAGATGCGGCGGTCTTTCCTTGTAAGCGCAGGCAAGTGGCAAGGAGATTTTGAGCGCCGAGGTTGTCAGGATCGAGTTCAAGGGCTTCTCGACAAGCCTTTTCTCCTTTGAACCAGTTTTCTTCGCACAAATAGGCTTGGGCCTTTGCGAGGCGAGCGTAACTATCTCCAGGGTCTAGGGCGATTGCTTCCTCAGCAGAGCGAAGAGCCTTATCGGGGCGCCCGAGGCTCACGAGAATCTCGGTTTGAATGGAAAATAGCTCGCTGTCTTCTGGCTCGAGTCGAATCGCATTCTGAATATCTTTAAGAGCTTCCTTGAGTTCGTCTCCCGCTTGGTAACGGGAGAGGGCTAGAAGGGTGTGTGCGTGGACGTCCTCGGGTTCATTCGCTAAATGAATGTGGATCGCGGCGATCGCCTCGGGGTAGCGACTGAGCTGATAGAGATGCTCGGCCTGTCGTAAGCTCATAAGTGAAAAACAAGAAAATTACTTCGAGATCTTGAGATACTGCAAGACTTCGTCGTAGAGGCCGCTTTGATTAGCGTAGAGAGCGTAGTTTTTGGCGCTCTCAAACCATTGAGTTGTGCTGGGCTTGACTACCTTAGAGGTTTTAGCGAGAGCCTTACCGGTAACGGGAATTATTTTTCCCGACTTCATCGCTTCGTTGAGTGTTTTCTCAATCGTTTGATCAAAGACGGCGCGAATGTCTGCTCCGCTAAAGCCAGCAGTGTGTTTGGCCAGGGTGGCTTCACCAAGATTAACGACTGGTTTCTCGCGAGCATGGATGCGGGCGATTTCCATACGAGCGTCTTCATCAGGAGGTGGGACAAAGAGGAGTCGATCAAAGCGTCCTGGGCGGAGAAAAGCTGAGTCCAGATGCCAAGGGGCGTTGGTGGCGCCAAGGATGAGAACGCCTTCGTTCTCGGCTTCGCTACCATCGAGTTCGGCGAGGAATTGGTTGATAAGGCCTCGGGCCGCGGATTGTCGCATATCACGACGGTCAGCGGCTAGGGCGTCAACTTCGTCGAAGAAAAGGACGGTGGGTGCACTCTTGCGGGCCAGCTCGAAGATCTGGTGAAGTTTTTGTTCACTTTGCCCGATATACATGTCGAGGATTTGATGAAGACCGATGCTTAGGAAGTTGGCATCGATTTCACCGGCGGTTGCTTTGGCGAGGAGAGTTTTCCCGCAACCGGGAGGTCCATACATGAGAACCCCACCTCCGGCTTTTTTTCCGTAGGCTTTGAAAAGATCAGGCTGTTGGAGGGGAAAGATGATTTTCATACGGATATTTTCTTTCACCTCGTTCATGCCGCCTACATCTTCGAATTTGACTTCGCCCTTTTTACTGAATTCAAGGCCGAGGTCTCGTGCGGTTACCGCATCGAGGCCTTCAAGTTCATCGTCCTGGTCTTCAGTGTTTGAGTCGTTCCAGTCTTCGACGTAGCTTCCGTCATTAGCGACCTTTAATGCTTTTCCTATTGTTTTAGGTTCTGGGTTTTGTCCGCCTCCTTTGATGATGCGCTCAAGTAGGTCGTCGTCTCGAATTTCAGGCTTTAGCTTGATGGCTTGTTCATAGAAAGAGCGAGCTTCAGCGCCTTCGGATTTTTTAAGGGCAAGCTTGGCACGAAGAAGCCAAGCTTCAGCGAGTTCTGGGTTTTGACTACAAAGAGATTCCATCCGAACAAGGGCCTCGGTGGTCTTGTCGGCAAAGTCGAGGAGACGGGCAATTCCCATGAGAGCTTCCGGATTATTCGGCTCTAGAGTGAGAATTCGGTCGTAGGTTTGGCGGGCTTCTTCGAGGTTGAATTCGTCTTCGGCAGCTTTGGCCACTAAGATGAGAAGTGGAATATTATTGGGCGAGCCAGCAAGGGCTGCTTTGAGGGTGTTCAAATCCATGGCTAGAGTGTGATGAAAGCGGTCGTCAGTGCACGAGGAAAAATTATGAAAATGGACTAAAGAGCCTGAGCATAGGTTGCACAGCGATTCTGCCAACCTGCGTGCCAACGTTGATCTTTACCTCCTGAATTGGCAACTCTTCGAGCCATTACGGCTTTGGCTGCGCGGGAAAATTCCTGCGCGGCAGCTTGCCCAGTGTTGGTGCCTTGTATTTCTTGTAAAACTTGGAGTAGTCCCCAGCCTTTTCCATTGTATCGCTCGGAGGGGTTGATGCCTTCACCTTTAAAGTTGACGTAGTCAATGAGGGCATATTGTCCGGAGGCGCTGGTAGCGGTGCGTTCATAGTTCGCACGCACTCGAGCTGCATCCGGGCCAGCGGCTTGAAGAATTTTAGGTAGAGAAGCGCGAGATTTTGCGATGATGAAGTCGGTCTGAAGAGGAACATTGGCAGCAAGCCAATTGCGGAGTCCAGTCATTTCGGAACTATTGAAGGCGCTTCGGAAAGCTGAACGAGAGGGCCAAGGTGCTCCATTGTTCAAGGCGATTGGGGGAGGATTGGAACCTTGTTGGCGTGCAAAGTTTACGAAAGAGGGCCAAGACTCCGTGTAGGGACCAGAGGTGCCTTTCGGGTACCAAATGAAGTGCCCAATCCCAAGAGAGGGGAAGGCTTCCCCTTCGTTCCAAGCAGTGAGCCCTGAGACTTTGCCCGCAGATTCATTTTGCCAAATTTTTTGTCCAATTTTCCGTTTTTGGGAGGCGGAGAGTTGAGATTGATTGGTGGCTACCGCAAGGGCTGGGCCGTTGGAGTTATCGAGAGTGGGAGTGCAAGAGGGGAACAGTATAAATAGGGCGGCAGTAGCCAGGCCACTCGCGCTAGTTGGGAGGGAAACAATTTTCATCTCGTCGATGCTGCCTTTTGGGATGGGGAGCGTCAAGATGAGGAGCCGACAGTCACAGCGTGATTCGGAGCTTTTAGAAGGTGCTAGAAGTCGCTATTTAGGAGGAAGATGAAAGGATGGAGTGAATTGTTTCGTGCGATGACCACCTGGACAGGACAGGACATTGCGAAGGTGATTTTGAGTGCGGTTGTCATTGCTGTGGTGACTAAGATTCAACTCGTGAGTGACCGTCTCTCGGCTTTACTGATCGCTTTGCCACTAACTTCGCTTCTAGCAATGATGTGGATGCGGGCGGAGAAACAAGAGAGTGAACGGATTGCTAATCATGCGGAGAGCACGTTTTGGTTCGTGCTGCCAACTTTGCCAATGTTTTTGATATTGCCTTGGATGCTTCGCAAGGGTTGGGGGTTTGGGTGGAGTTTATTTTTGAACTGTCTCCTCACTGCAGTGCTTTTTTGGATGATGATTGCACTGCTACGAAAGTTTGGGGTGAAGGTGTTGTGAGCCGTTTGCCGGTCATGTGATCGCTTTTTTAGAGCGATCGTAGGTAGGAAAAACTATAAAGACCGGTGCTGTGGCCGTCGCCCCAGCGAGGTTGGAGTGCGTAGCCTCCGACGACTTCCCAAGAGGTGAGTTCGAATGCTCTGGGTCCGTATTGGACTTTTGGGCGAATAACTTTTCCAAGGGCATCGGGCTCTCCTTGGCAATTGGCACACGGACAGGCTTGGCGTAGTTTTTCAAAATTAAGGAAAGTTTCGCGGCCATCGCTCCAAGCAAGAGCAAGTTCGCCATTGATAGCTGCGCAATTAGCTAGAGAGATCGTATTCATTTTTTGGAAAGAAAAGATTTAGGGAAGGGTAAGGAGACCGGCTTCTCCGTTTGGCCAGACGGCCCCACTAAGAATCCATCTTTTGAGAATTTCGCTATCACTTTTCGCGAGTTTGACTTCTTTTTTCGTATTCTTAATGGAGGGATGGAAGCCAAGGGCAGCTAAATAGAGGGGGCTCTGGGAAGGTTGTTGTGGAACGAGAAGGGTGGAAGTGATTGTCTTGGCATTGCTCAAAGAAATTTGGCCAAGAGCTTGCTCGGAATTGTGACAGGCAAGACATCGTTTGGTGAGTATGGGGGCGACATGGTGGCTAAATTCGATCCGGGAGCGAGTTTCGTTAGCAACGATTGAAGAGAGGACTGGAGTTTGATCTAGTGAATTGAGACGGTGGGAGTTTTTTGAACTGCAGGAGATGACAAGAGAAGTCGTCAATGGGATGAGTATAGAGGCGATTTTTCCTGAAAGGAGATGTTTTGGAGTGGAAATTAGCCCTTTTGGGTCAGAAAGCTCTCTGTGAGCGAATTTATGTTTTACCATGAGAGTTGTTTATGTGAACGCTAACGAAGTGGTTGGGGAATTACGAGCATTCTGTTTTCTAGTCTTTTTGGGATTTTGTTCTGTATCAGTAGCGCAGACGGATGGTCCTCCAGTGAGAACACCTAGCTATCAGCGAGGGGTGCAAGGAGGGGTTCCGCAATATCCATGGCACTTGCGGACAACCGCAACGATTTTTTGGATTGGGGAAAAACCAACGCAAGGAAATCCCACTCCGAACAATATGTCGTCCTGGGATACTAAATGGCAGCAGAATTACGGGGGTTTTGATAATCCCAATGCTCGAAATGGCTATTTGCCTAAAGGTTTCGTGCCAAAGCTAAATCCCTTTTATGTGGCTCTTCCTTACAACGATGTCCAAAAAGGCAGTAAGCATAAGCCTGAGGCGGCTCGGGTGATTCCTTGGTTCAAACGATATAATCCGAGACCGGGGCAGACAGTTTGTCGAGGTCGTTGGGTGGAGATTGTGAGGAACGACAAGACTTGTTTTGCGCAATGGGAAGACTGTGGCCCTTTTCAGACTGATGATTGGGAGTTTGTGTTTAAAAACAAGGCTCCTCAAAATCGTAAAAATAGGGGAGCTGGGATTGATCTTTCGCCTGCGGTGCGAGATTTTTTGGGTATTAAATCTGGCCAAAAAGTTCATTGGCGTTTTGTGGAGTTTGCCAATGTGAAGCGAGGGCCATGGGCACTCCATGGGACCAACAATCCTTTCGTGAATCCGAAGGCTCGGCGATAATCGCTCAGTACTTGCGGTCGCGGGTTAGCCAAAAAAAAACACGGGCTGGAAGAGCCCGTGTGGTTTGAAGCCGAACTGTTTTCGGCGGAAACAAATTAAATTCGACGGCTTTAACGTCGATAAACAGTATTCTCAATACCCTCTCCAGCTTGCTGGAGGTCGCGGCCAACCCCTAAGAACGTGTTGCATGAAGTGAGTGAAAGAGCACTGAGGACAAGAAGACTAACGGCAAGCAGTTTTTTCATAACAAAGTGATGTGTTCCGGAAGGATAGCTCAGCGTCAGATTTGTGCAAGTCGCTCTCGTAGCATCTTTTTTCTAGGCTCGCTCGGCGAGGGGAGCGACTGGAGAGAGAGAATCCGGTCCAACATACTTGGTAAGAGGGCGGTAGAGGCGATTGTCTTCCAGTTGCTCAAGGACTTGAGCGGTCCAACCAGCCATACGAGAAATTGCAAAGATGGGAGTAAAGAGATCAGTTGGGATATCGAGGCTGTAATAGACAGTCGCGGAGTAGAAATCGACGTTGGCATTGAGGCCTTTGCGCTCACGCATGAGCTCGGCGATACGCTCGGACATGTCGATCCACTTGGTTTCGCCCAATTCTTGGGTGAGCTTGATCGCCATCTTTTGAAGGTGAGGTGCGCGAGGATCGAGGACTTTGTAAACTCGGTGTCCAATGCCCATAATCTTCTTTTTGTTCGCGAGACAGTCTTCAACGAAGGCGTCGACTTTGTCGGGAGAGCCTATTTCTTGGAGCATCTTAATGACTCCTTCGTTGGCTCCACCGTGGAGGGGGCCTTTGAGGGTTCCGATGGCAGAAGTCATCGCGGAGTAGAAGTCTGAAAGGGTCGCGATTGTGACTCGAGATGAGAAGGTGGAAGCATTCATTCCATGGTCGGCATGGAGAATATAGGCGACATCAAGGGTCTTCGTTGCCGCTTCGGAAGGCTCTTCACCAGTGATGAGATAGAGGAAGTGAGCGGCTTCCGAAAGGTCGCTGCGCACTGGCGGTAGATCGAGGCCTTGGCGTGAGCGGTGGAAATAGGCGACGATAGTGGGCGTTTTGGCAACGAGAGAGAGTGCGACTTTGCGATTGGCCTCTTGGTCGGGTTCACCGATTTTTGCGCGCTGGTCGTAAAGGCCGAGCATGGAGACCCCAGTGCGAAGGACGTCCATTGGGTTGGCGTCTTTAGGTGCGTTTTTGAGGTAGTCGACGACTCCGTCGGGTAGGTCTCGATCATTGCGGAGCTCGGATTCAAGAGCTGTCAGTTCGGCTTTGTTGGGAAGTTTGCCGCGATGGAGAAGGTGTGTAACTTCTTCAAAGCTAGTGTGTTCAACGAGATCGTCGATGCTGTAGCCCAAATAGGAGAGTTTACCTTCGAGTCCTTCGACCTTCGAGAGTCCACTTTCGTTGGCGATAACCCCTTCTAAACCTTTTGCGTAGTCTGACATAATTTAAGTAAATTGAGATAGTGTGTTACTGGGAGAGACCAAAGCGGAGGCCAAGGCTCTGCGCAAGGTGGATTTTTCGTAATTAAGTTTCAGGGGGATGAGCAAAATTCATTCAGCTTTGGCAACATTCCTAATCTGGCCGTTGCGAACCGTGATTTTTCCTTTTTGAAGAGTGAGGGCTCCGTTGTTAGCGAGATCGAATTCTTTTCGTTCAATTCGTCCCGTCATGCGTCGAATAACCTCATTATTTCTGGACCAATCAAAGAAATAGGAGCTTTTGTCCCACCCTACGAGGCGGGTTTCGTTCCCATCACGGCGGGCAGCTTGTGATTTGATAATATCATAATCTTGAATGGGATAGGTCCAAGGAAGGGAAGGTTGCTCCACTTCGGCTGGGCCACAGGAGTTGAGGCTAAGAGCGAAAAGACCTGCTAATAGCAGAGCTAACCATGATTGCCAGTTTTGGGTCGAGCAGTTTGAATGAAGGGACATGCTTGTATTGTTTCGAGATTAGTTTTTTGTGAGTGCTAGCTTTTTCTAACGATACGAATGCATTTGAGAATAACAGGGGATGAGTTAGCTACCCTCATCGATATGGTGAGTTTGGCAGCGGAGGTCTCGGCGCTCAATCACAAACCGAATAGTCAGATTCAATTGGAGCGGTTTGCCGCCCTAGAGGATCGCATTTTGGAAAGGGCTGCTGGAGAAGGATTTAGCGAGATTATTGAGCTAGATCTTGAGACTCAGCGCCATCGGGTGACTGAAGATTATCAACTGAGTTCTGTAATTCAGGAGTGTCTGGAGGAAATGCGTAACGAGGTTTTTTGGGAGGAATTGGCTTTTCGCCTTGGTGAACGTGATGTTGCTAAAGAAATGGGAGAGAGCATCTATCTGGCGTTGAGCGAAGAGGAGCGGCAAAAAGTGGTGTTGCCCGTCCAGCAGCGTTACTGGGAGCATTTTTCGAAAGACGGGCTGAATAACCTTCATCAGATTGCGCCTCATGGAGAAGGATAAGACACAGGGGGAATCTCGTAATAAGCGTGAGCTGGTGGTTCATTACCGTGCGGGTGAGGGCAGGGAGGTCGAAGATGTTCTAGCGGGCGAAGAGCCTCTACAAATAACAGTAGATGGCCATCCAGTGGCGGTCGTGATGCGCACTCCAGGTGTTGATGAGGAATTGGTAAGGGGATTTTTAAAGACGGAAGGTTTGGTGCGGGAGCTGAGTGAGGTGGCAAGAATAGATACCGATTTTAAAGATAACCACGCGCTCGTTTTTTTGGCAGACGGGGTTGTTTTTGATGCGGCTCGTTTGAGCCGAAATCTGTTTAGCGCTTCTTCGTGTGGAATCTGTGGAACCGCCTCTATTGAGGCTTTGCAGAAGGACTATCCGCCTGTCGAGGGAGGCTTAGTCGTTTCTGCAGAGGCTCTTTTGACGCTACCAGATCAGATGAGAGAGGCGCAACGTGCCTTCGAGGCAACAGGAGGCATTCATGCCGCTGCCTTGATTTCTGCTGAGGGTCGGTGTCTGGTGGTGAGAGAGGATGTGGGGCGACACAATGCTATCGATAAGGTGATTGGCTGGGCTTTGTGCCAGGATTTGGCCTTCGAGGATCTCATCTTACAGGTGTCGGGACGGGTTTCTTTTGAGGTGATGCAAAAGGCTCTCGCGGTTGGATTATCGTTTATTTCCGCGATTTCGGCACCATCTTCACTGGCGGTGCAATTTGCGCGGGTCAATAACCAGACCTTGGTAGGGTTTTTGCGCCCCCCTAATTTTAATGTCTATAGCTGCCCGGAAAGAATACTTGAGAAATAGTGGATAAAGGCCGTAGGGGCTGGGGGCTAATTCCTTTTTTGAGGAACTGGCTTTTTGTATAGAGTAGTAGGAACTCAGATTTGAAAATCTTGATAGCCCGATTTTTGGTGGAGGCCGCACTCGTATTTTTCGCCTCCGAAGCGAGTCTCTTCGTTACTTTCGGCCTCGGAGCGTTTTTTGGTAGAGTGCCAGTCTCCCATTGTAACATACTCGCTCGCCAGTGGATGTTTAGGGAGATTTTCTTTCGCTAGAAATTCTTCGACGACTTGATCTTTCCAATCAAGAATGGGGTAGGCTTTCAGGGTCTGAGCTTGCTGCTCAGCGAAGCAACGGCCCTTGCGGGTTTTGCTTTGGCAGTGACGTAGTCCACTTAGCCAGACCTTTGCGCCTGTTTCCTTGAGGGCGCGGTTCATGGGTTCGACCTTGTTAAGGAGAGCGTATTTTTCGTTTCCCTCCTCACCTTGTTCCCAGAGTTTGCCGTAGACCGCCTCTTGCCAAGCGGGGCTCCATCCAGGTCGATATATTTGCGCCTTAAAATCAAGTAAACCTTCGAGTTGAACTGCGTATTGATAGGTTTCAGGAAAAAGGTATCCGGTATCAATAAAGACGATCGGAATCTCGGGCGCGAACTCTTTGAGCAGTTTTAGCATGACTGCTGCTTGTAGACCATAGCTCGTGCTGGCAACAATTTCACCTGGGAAGTGGTCAGCTAGTAATCGGATTCGTTCTCCAGCCGACAATTCCGCCATGGTTGCAGAAAGCTCTGCAACGGTATTTGGAGTATTAGTGATCACTGGGACTGAGAGGTATCGTAGGCTTCTTCTTTAATGTTTTCGTGAAAGTCTCCCCCCCATTTGGTCTCATTGACATAGCCGGCTCGAATGACGAAGTCTCCGAAAGTTTCTTTTTCGTTACGGTCTTTGGAGTAGCGTTCAAGAATGGGGTCGAGCGTCTTCCGGATATTCTCTTGCTTGAGATCTTGGCGGTAGAGTTTATTGAGACGCATTCCGTTATGGCCTCCTCCAAGATAGAGGTTGTAGCGGCCTGGACCTCTCCCAACAAACGCGATCTCAGCCAGAAAAGGGCGTCCGCAGCCATTGGGGCATCCGGTCATGCGAATGGTAATCGCGTCGTGACGGAGTCCGACTTCTTCTAGTTTTTCTTCCAAAGAGTCGATAACTCCAGGTAAGCCCCTTTCGGCTTCTGCGAGAGCAAGGGCACAGGTAGGGAGAGCGACGCAAGCGATAGAGGAGAGGCGAAGTCCGCTTTTTTCATGGCTGTCGGCGATACCATACTGTTTCAAAAGAGCTACGATGGCCGCTTTCTTGTTGGGAGCGATATCTGCGATTACGAGGTTCTGATTTGCTGTGAGGCGGAAGTCGCCTTCATGAATCTTGGCAATTTCGCGCAAGCCGGTTCGCATAGGGTAGTCCTCGGTGTCTAGGACTCGACCTCCCTGGACAAACATCGTGTAGTGAGAGTGTCCTCGATCATCTTCCATCCAGCCAAAGCGATCCCCATTGTCCTCAAAGGTGAAATCACGAACAGGCTCTAGATCATAACCGAGGTATTTATTGAGTTCGCTTTTTATCCATTCCTCTCCTCGGTCTTCTACCGTGTATTTGAAGCGTGCGTGCTTTCGATTGGTTCGGTCGCCATAGTCTTTTTGCACGAGGACGACTTTCTCGGCGACATCAACAACTTGCTCTGGTTTGCAAAAGCCGATAACATTAGCGGCTCGAGGAAAGGTCTTTTCGTCGCCATGAGTCATTCCCAAGCCGCCTCCGACCGCGACGTTGTAACCTACGACTTTCTCGTTTTCTACGATGGCGATGAAGGATAAATCATTTGCGTAAATATCGACATCGTTTGAAGGAGGAAGGGCAACCGCAATTTTAAACTTACGCGGTAAGTATGTTTTTCCGTAAATGGGCTCAATTTCCTCTTCGCTAGTTTCTACTTTTTCACCATCGAGCCAAATCTCATGATAAGCGCGAGTTTGAGGAGTTAAGTGGTCTGAGATTTCTTGCGAGATTTTTAGAACGTCGGCGTGAACTTGTGAGAGGAAGGGATTGGGGTAGCACATCACATTCCTGTTTACGTCGCCGCAAGCTGCGATGGTATCCATCGCGGTATCATTGATTTCTTTGATTGTCCGCTTTAGGTTGGACTTAATAATTCCATGAAGTTGATAGGCTTGGCGTGTCGTAAGCTTGATGGTTCCGTTGGCGAATTCATCTGCCATGCGATCGACTTCGATCCATTGCTGAGGAGTGGTGACTCCGCCAGGAACGCGAATGCGAATCATGAAAGAAAAAGCCTTTTCTAATTTATTTGCTCGCCGTCCGGCCCGGATGTCGCGGTCGTCCTGCTGATAGGTTCCATGGAATTTGAGCAGTTGTTGATCATCTTCGCTTAACGAACCTGTAGAGAGGTCCTGGAGGCCTTCAGTCAAAGTTCCTCGTAGGTAATTTGAACGCGTTTTGATTCCTTCGTTCGCTGACAATTTTTCTTCGCTCATAACAAATTATTTTTAGTAAACATCACGCTGGTAGCGTTTTTCTTTTTTCATTCCTGCCACGTATTCTTCTGCCGCTTCGCGTGACAGAGCGCCTTCTTTTTCGATTACAGTGAGGAGGGCTTCATGAACATCGTTGGCCATTCGGTTAGCATCTCCACAAACATAAAAATGAGCTCCTTCTTGAAGCCAGGCGTAGAGTTCTTTCGCCTTTTCACATATTTTGTTTTGAACGTAGACTTTCTCTGGTTGGTCGCGTGAAAAAGCAACGTCAAGTTTACTTAATGCTCCGTTCTTAAGGTGTTCTTGCCATTCTAGTTGATAGAGGAAGTCATAGGAATAGTGTTGGTCTCCGAAGAAGAGCCAGCTTTGTCCCTTTACACCAAGTTCGGCACGATGTTCGACGAAAGAGCGGAAGGGAGCGATTCCTGTGCCGGGGCCTACCATGATGATAGGAGTGTCACCCGATTCGGGGAGGCGGAAGTTCTTGTTTGGCTGAGTGTAGACAGGGACAGTGTCTCCTTTTTTAACCAAGTCAGCCAAGTAGGTGGAAGCGACTCCTTTCCGCTGCTGGCCATGTGATTCGTATCGAACCGATGCCACTGTCAGGTGTACTTCATCCTCGTGGGCTAGAGGGCTGGAAGCGATTGAGTAGAGGCGGGGAGGGAGCTTACGCAAAATTCCTGCGAGCTGATTAGCTTTTAGGCCATCTGGAGCGAAATCACGAATGGCATCTCCGATCCAACGGCCCCAGACGTAGTCTTTGAGATCCGCCTTAGCGGAATCACTAAGTAGGTTCGCGAGTTTTTCAGAGGGGGAGGCTTCCTGAAGTTTCTTAAGAATAGTGCGAGAAAGAGAAGTGACTTCGAGGTTTTCGCGAAGAGCATCAGCAAGAAGTTTCTTTTCCCCACCTTTGAGTTCGATTTCCTCAGTTCCAACTAATTGGCTCGCATTAATGATACCTTCGACCATGTCGGGAGCATTGGTCGGAACGACCGCGAGCACGTCTCCAGGCTCGTAGGATAGACCAGAACCTTCGAGGGATAATTCGTAGTGCCAAGTTTCCTTCTTGGTTCCTTTGCCATTTAGAACAACGCGCTCAAGAAGTTCTGCTGGAAAAGGATTCTTCTTTCCGTATTGAGATTCGATTGGCGCTGAGGGGGTCGTTGGAACTGTGGCTTGCGCCTGTGCTTTGGGTGCGAGAGCTGCGATGGCTGCTTTTGCCCATTTGTTGTACGATTCTTCATAGTCGACATCACAATCTGTGCGGTCGGCCACTCGTTTAGCGCCGAGTGCTTCGAGGCGAGCATCTACTTGCTTACCTGTTTCGCAAAATTGTTCGTATGAGGTGTCGCCAAGAGCGCATACGGAGAATTTGGTTTTAGAAAAATCGACTTTGTCGCCCATGAGAGCTTTATGGAACTCTTCTGCTGCTTCCGGAGGATCGCCATCACCCCAAGTGCTGACAATAACCAAGAGATTTTCCACCTTAGCTAGCTCACTCGGAGTGCATTCGGACATGTTCAGCATTACAGGCTTGAGACCTTTTTTCTTGGCTGCTTTAGCCGTTTGATCGGCGAGAGCTTCCGAGTTTCCTGATTCTGTCCCGTAAAGGATAGTCAAAGGTGTTTTAGCCGCTGGAGCGGCTGCTACGGAGGCGCCAGCTGCTCCGGCAGAGAGAAAACCTCCCAGCCAGAAACGCTGTTCTGCGTTCAATCCGGCAAGGATCCCCGTAAGGGCCTGACGCTGTTCAGAAGAAAGAGGGCTATGCTCAGGAATCATACTTTACTAAAATGATAAAGTTTATAAGGTTTCGGTTGATGGGAGACGCTAACCGCTTTTATCTCGATTTCAAGAATAACCTGAGATGTTTTGTGGGTGTCTCCGAGAAAAAGGGTGTTATTCTTTGAGTTTTAAGGTGATAGCCTCGGCAGTCTCAGAAGAACGAAGTAGCCAATGGCCGGAACGGACAATGGTTTCGCTTGTGGCAAGAGGAAAGTGAGCGGAGTCGTAAGGAACGACCCAATCACCGCCTCCTCGAGGGGTGCCAGTAACGGTGGCGATGATGTTGTGCACTATTAGCCCATCGCGTAGAGGCATTTCATTGAGAGCGGCAAGAGCGAGATTCTCGGGATGGAGGCCGTTGATGGAGCTGTCGCGTCTCGAAAGGAAGGGATGAGCTTGATCGGTAGCGTGAGTGGTGTCCCAGGGGGGGCGTTGACGAGAAGAGGATTGTTTTGAATCAGGGCTTCCAGGGAAGTTGATGACATTTTGGGCTAACCATCGGAGTGGTCCACGTGCCCAACCAGAACCTTGATGAGGAGTTGCTACGGTAAAGAGGGTTGCAGGTTGAGCAAGAGGCTGAAAACGAAGTCGTTTTTCAAGGAAGGCTTGTTCTTCTTTGGAAAGGTCATGCTCGGCAACAAGTTCAGGAGCTAGATAGCGATCAATGAGTGTTGAAGAGGGCTGTGAAAGAGAGAGTCGGGTGATGAGGCCACCCATGGAGTGAGCGATGATGGTTGTTTTTTTCTGAAGGGGTTGATCTCGGCGATAAGGATCGAGCTTAAAGACGAGGGAGCGAAAGTCAGTTCTAAAGTCTGCGGCGGTTTTTAGCCAGTGTTCTCCGGTAGGATAGAAGTAGAACCAAAATTGATATTTTTCCCAAATTTCCGGCTCTGCAGCAAGAGTGCTGGCAAGTTCTTCGAAGTCGAAAGGTGTAGCGAGCAGACCGTGGACAAAGATAAGAGGTATCTTGGAAGGATCGTATTTTGTCGCGAGATAGAAGCCACGTTGCGAGGCGAATTGTTCGGGTCTAAGAAGCGCGGAAAATCCCGTAGGCAAGCGAAGGTCTTTTGAGCGTTGATGCTCAAACGGAGCGAGAAGGTTAGAAGCTAGGGTGGTTCCTTGGTAGTTCGGCTCACTTCGGGGATCGAAGATATAAAGTGTGAGGCCTTTATTAACGCTGGAGTGGATAGCGAGAGTGCCCGGTTGAGGAGTGATGAACCAGGCGTGTTCGTTGATGGGAGTGATAGGAGGTTTCTGCTCGCTATTGAGTAAAGTCGCTAAGCCCAGACAGGAAGTGGCTTGATGTATTCTTGTGGGAAGAGAGAAGGAAGGAGTGAGCTTAAAGCTTTCTAATTTTTCTAAATGAGGGTGTCGATTAATGATGCGGAGTGGGCGATCGGCCAGAGTCTCTGGTTGCCCTTCGGCTTGCCAGGCGACGAGAAGCTTTTTGGTGTCGGAGGGGCTTAGAAAGCTATCGTGGTCTGGAAATTTCATTTGTTCGATATTAGGGGCGCAAGAATACGCCATCAGGAGCCAGCAAGCCCAAAATCCTCCCATTCGTAATTGGTGCCCTTTCATTTACGAATAAATGTAACACAAAATATCTTTGGCGCGATTTTCTACGCGAGAGAAAAGAGCATAGCTTGGCTATGCTCAGTGGTTTGAGTGCAGAAAGTTTCAGTGTTTAACTCATTCAAGCAGGTTGATTTTTTTGCCGTCATTACGAGCGCTTTCGTAGATGGATTCGATGAGGGCGACCGATTTACGAGCTTCAGCAGATGAGGTTGCAGGGTTGTTCCCATTTTTGATGGAGGTGACCACATCTTCGAAGTTGCGCTGATGTTGATAGGTATTGATTGCCTTGGGGTCGTTCGCTCCTAGGCCCGCTTCTTGACCTTTCATGAAGTTTTGGTGGATCTCCTCATCAATAGCTTGTTTCGATGCGAAGTCCCAGACCTCGAAGACTTCGTCAGCGAGGAAGACCGAGCCCTCGGTGCCGCAAAGTTGAACTCGGGCGGGGTGTCCGTCTTTGGACCAGCTGCAGGTGGAGGCTTCGATGACTCCACGTGCTCCATTTACAAACTCTAGCAGAGCGACGCAGTGGTCTTCCACTTCGATTCGTTCATGTGCGAGTAGGGCTGTACTTGCTTGCACGCTTTTGACTGGTCCGGCGAGATGCAAAAGGGCGTCGACGGTGTGAATGGATTGGTTCATGAGAGCGCCCCCACCATCCAGTTCCCAGGTCCCGCGCCAAGCACCAGAGTCATAGTAGTCTTGGTCGCGATACCATTTGATATAAGCAGAAGCAGAGGTCAGTTTGCCAAAGCGGCCTTGCTCAGTAGCTGCTTTGAAGGCGTCCATTCCGGGGTGAAAGCGACGGTTGAGAATAGCGGCAAGAGTTTTGCCGCTCGCCTCTGCTGTTGCAATTAATCGATCTATGCGTTCGGTAGTCACTTCGAGAGGTTTCTCAACGATAGCGTGTTTGCCTGCTTGGAGAGCGGCGGAAGTGGGATCAAGGTGGGCGCCACTAGGGGTGCCCACGGTGACGATCTCAAGCTCTGGATCAGCAAGAAAAGCATTGAGGTCGGAATAGGAGCGTGCTCCAAATTTTTCTCCGAATTTCTGAGCTCGTTCTTCATTTGGTGCGTAGACTGAATGAAGGGTTCCCTGCGACATGTCCTTGATGGCTTGAGCATGAAAGCGAGCGATCATCCCAGCACCAATAATTCCGAATTTCATAGTTTCTCCGGAAATGAAGCCTTTAGTGGTGAACATGAAAAGGGCGAAATTCTGTTTATGCTAGAACATCAACTGATAGGTGATGACCATGATGAATTTCTCCTTCTTTTGAAGAGTTGTTTCAATGAGTGGGAGGAAAAGAAGTGCAAGAAGAAAGGCGGCAATCATAGTGAGGGAGGCTAGCAATTATTTTCTGGGTTTTTTGAAAAGTTCAAGCTTCTAGTGCTTTCATATTGACGCAAAGGGGGGCGGCGTATCACGGGACCAGATTCTTGTAGTTATGAAATTTCTCTTGAGAACCTTGATGCTGGTTTTGCTTCTAAATGGCTGCGAACAGGCTGATGAAGAATACAGTGCTGCCGATCTCGCTGAGCTAAAAGTGTCGACTGTAGCTTCATATGGAGCGCATAAGAGTTTGCCCTTTTGGGAAAAGCATGAATCAATGTTTTTTGAGATAGGAATTTCTCAGGAGGGTGTTGATGAACTCGCCCTCGCGTATGATGAAGTGTTACTGAAGCATAGTGGGATTCGGAAAAGAATTCCCGAAATGATAGATATATACGAAGAAGAGTATACGTCTGAGGAAATTTCTGCTCTTGTTGCTTTCTTTCGAACTGAGCATGGGCAAACTATTTTAAAGAAAGAGTCGATTGTGTTTCAGGAAATTATGAAGATCGCAGCCGAAGAGGTAGTCGATGTGAATTCTGACGCGATACTCGATGATTTAAAGAAGGTAGGTACGCAGGTAGCTGATAAATACCTAGATAAAGAAGTGCGAAGTGAGTAGCGCGCTGAATGGAAGAGCGCTTCGTCGCGAAATCAACTATTCGGAAAAAAATCTTGTTCAGACGAGTTTAATTTTTTCCCCATTATTACGAGCGCTTTCGTAAATGGCTTCGATGAGTTCTACGGATTTGCGGGCTTCGGATGAGGAGGTGGTGGGTTCGCGTCCTTCTTTGATGGCGGCGGCGACTTCTTCAAAGTTGCGTTGATGTTGATAGGTGTTGATGGCTTTGAGGTCATTCGCGCCGAGGCCTGCTTCTTGCCCTTTCATGTGGTTCTTGTGGATGTCCTCATCGATGGGTTGTTCCGATGCGAAGTCCCAAACCTCGAAGGCTTCGTCGGCCAGAAAGACGGAGCCTTCGGTGCCGCAGAGTTGTACTCGGGCGGGGTGGCCGTCTTTGGACCAGCTACAAGTGGAGGCTTCGATGACTCCACGGGCCCCATTGACAATTCGAGAAGAGCGACGCAGTGGTCTTCGACCTCGACGCGCTCATGGGCGAGGAGAGCAGTATTTCCGTAACCGAAATTAACTCGTCGATGCGTTCGGTGGTGACTTCGAGGGGTTTTTCCACGATGGCATGTTTGCCCGCTTGCAGAGCGGCAGAAGTCGGTTCGAGGTGGGCTCCGCTAGGAGTGCCTACGGTGACGATTTCGAGTTCTGGATCAGCAAGAAACTCGTCGAGCTTGGAGTAAGATTTTGCTCCAAATTCTTCACCCGTTCTTCATTGGGAGCATAGATCGAATGAAGGGTTCCTTCCGACATGTCTTTAATCGCTTGGGCATGAAAGCGAGCGATCATTCCAGCTCCGATAATTCCGAATTTCATTGTTTTGTTGGGCGAGTGAAACCCCTCGCGATGGGAAGGCCCAAATTATGGGGTGGAGGGAGGCCCGCGAGGTTCACTAAAACATCAACTGATAGGTGATGAACATCAGGAAGGCATCGACGAGTAGGTGGCTGATCCAGCAACCAAGAAGGCTTCCTTGTTTTTGGTAGAGTATTGACCAGATGAGACCTCCAGTCGCTACAGCGAGGGAAAGAAAGAGAGCGAAGACGGGACCAAAATAAACGCAGGTCAGGACAAAGTGATGCGCGGCAAATCCTATCGCTGCAAGTAAATGGCTCGGTACTTTCCCAAGTCGTTTCCGGAGATTTCCGAAGACAAAGCCTCGCCAGTAAAATTCCTCCAGCGCCGAGTGGAAAATACAGATGAAGAAGGCAAAGAAGAAGAAATGTTCTTTGAATCCAAGCTGATTGCCCTTCGCCAAGATGCTATCTGCGTTCTCTCTTACAATATTTCCCAGCGGGGAGGACCACAGGGCAAAGCCAGCGAGCGAGATGAAGAGTCCGCTTCCAATTCCCCAGAGAAAGATGGGTTTCAATGAAACTTGGGGCCGCTGGCGAATGATGTGCCACCAACCTGCGAAGCAGAGAGGGTAGATGAGAGTGAAGAGTTTGGTGAGAGTGTAGCCAACTTGGCCAGCCCCGTTGCCAGGAAGCCAGACAAAGTAAAAAAGAGAGCCAATAAGGGGAACCACTAGTGGGGGAATGAGCGCGGCTAAAGAGGGGGCTTTTAGCAGATCTTTTTTCGGTTCAGTTGCTTCGTGCATTGGGAAAGGGCTAGAATGCGAAGGATCTGGATTTTATGAAATTGATAATATAAATAAAATTATTGATATAATCGATGAATGAGGATTCTTCGGAAATGGCGAACTTGTGGGGCTTAGTATTGCAAAAATGTTACTCGCTTTGTAATCGCCAAGAAATCAATTTTCGGTAGGCTCCTCACCATGGATTCGATGATTTTAGGAGGATTGACGACAGTTTTGGTGATAATTTTGTTATTGCTTGTGGCTCTGGTGGTGTTTGTCGGTTTCGCGGCGATGGGTATGTATAACGGTCTCGTGAAATCGAGGAATCAGTATCGGAACGCCTTTGCTCAAATTGATGTGCAGTTAAAGCGTCGCCACGATTTGATCCCGAATTTGGTTGAGACTGCGAAAGGTTTCATGAAGCACGAGAAGGAGACTTTGGAAGCGGTGATTCAGGCGCGTAATGCGGCCTCGAGTGCCCGTTCGGGAGCAAATCCTGAGAGTGCGGAGGCAGTAGCAGCGCTGAGTCAGGCTGAGGCGGGACTTGGAAGTAGCTTGGGTCGTCTTTTCGCTTTGAGTGAAAGTTACCCCGACTTGAAGTCGAATCAGAATATGCTTCAGGTGCAGGAGGAGCTTACGAGTACGGAGAATAAAGTGGGCTTCTCTCGCCAAGCTTATAACGATGCGGTGACGACTTACAACACCAAGCGGGAAACGTTTCCGACTAGCTTCTTTGCAAATATGTTTAACTTCAATGCAGCTAATCTCTTCGAGGTGGCGGATGAAGCGGAACGAGAAACTGTGAAGGTCAAATTTGACTAACAATACGTTCTCTTGGGAATTTTTTAAGCAAAGCTAAAAAGACGAGCCCGGTCTGGTAACAGGCTCGGGCTTCTTTATGACTGCTAGGATTTTTATTCAGGACCTCTACCAAAAACGAAATGGATTTTTTTCAAGCACAGGAAGAAGCTAGGAAGAAGACACGGATGCTTCTCGTGATCTTTTTGCTCTGTCTCGTGGGTGTTGCAGTGGCTCTGACCGGGTTGGCTTGGTTTGTTGATACTCAGCTTCTCGGAACTTCGGTGGCAGGGGTGGCTGGTATTGGGCGTTACTTGCTCGTAGGGGGAGGTGTTGCCGCGGTGATGTTGTTAGCTAGCTTGGGGAAAGGAATGCAGCTGAAGGCTGGCGGTGGAGTTGTTGCTCGCGATCTAGGAGGGCGTCTTGTTGATTCTTCTACTAGGGATACTTATGAAAAGCGTTTAGTGAATGTCGTTGAGGAAATGGCAATCGCTTCGGGGACTCCTGTTCCTCAGGTCTATGTGATGGACGATGAGGAGGGGATTAATGCTTTTGCGGCTGGGACCGAGCCCGGTAATGCCGCCATTGGGGTCACGCGAGGCTGTCTTCTCCGGCTATCACGTTCGGAGCTTCAGGGAGTGATTGCTCACGAGTTTTCTCATATTTTGAATGGTGATATGCGGCTGAACATGCGGCTCATTGGATGGATTTTTGGGCTCGTGATGGTCAGTATGATTGGTCGTGGTCTTTTGCATAGCTTGCGCTTCGTGCGAGTGAGTGGTGGGCGAAGTCGAGATGATAATGGGGGAGGCGCAGCTCTCTTGTTGGTCATCGTTGTGTTGGCGGTGGGGCTTATGGTGATCGGAGGGATTGGCGTCTTTTTTGCTCGCCTTCTACAAGCTGCGGTTTCTCGGCAGCGTGAATTCCTTGCGGATGCTTCCGCCGTGCAGTTTACGCGAGAGCCAGATGGAATTGCAGGAGCGTTGAAGAAGATTGGCGGGATGAGTTCGAAGATTCAAAGCGCAAAGGCGTCGGAAGCTAGTCACTGCTTTTTTGCGGATGGTGGTTTGTTCGCTTTCGGACTTGCTACTCATCCGCCTCTTAAGCTTCGTATTGGTAGAATTCAAAAAAGTTGGGATGGGGAATTTAGTGAAGCCAACCTTCCCGCGATTGGAAGTGGAGCTTCTACCAAGAGCCGAATCGATGGACGAGTCAGCGGTCTTGCCGGAGGAGAAACTTCGACCGCAGCAAAAGGAGCGAAAAGTTCATCTGCTTTGTCTGACGGCAAAGGAAATATCTCGGAGTCTTCGCGTGTGAATGTTCCCTTTGGTCGTCACTTACTACTTAGTTTGCCGATTGCTTGGAAGGAAGCCGTTCACAACCGCGATGAAGCTCAAGCGCTCGTCTTTGGGTTGCTATTAGCGCAGGACAAAAAGATGCGCGAAGAGGAAGTGGCTAGCTTGAGAAGTGATGTCGGGCCTCGCGCGGCAGAGCTCGCTCTCAAGTGGCAAAATGAGCTAGGTAAGTCTCATTCTGCTCATAAGATCGCACTTATCGATTTAGCGATTCCGACTTTGCGACGTCTTTCGCGCCTAGAGTATGATCGTTTCCTTGGGGTGACACGTGCCTTGATAACGAGCGATGGGCGACTTGATGTGTTTGAGTTCATGTTACAGCGTCTGTTAGAGCATCATCTCGACGTTCATTTTAGTCGCCAGAGAAGGTCCAAAATTCGTTACTATGAGGTCTCGGAATTGGAGAGAGAGGGTGTTTTATTGCTCTCAGCTTTTGCCTACTTCAGCGAAGATGCCGAAGCGGTCTTTGAGAAAGGGCGCGAAGGGTGGTTGCCTGCGGGTGTTAAGCTGATGAAGCAGAATCAACTTTCTTTGAAGGAGATTGATGAGGCATTAAAAGCGCACGAGCTAGCGGCGCCGAATCTCAAGAAAGAACTCTTGGAAGGATGTGCTCGAACTGTCGCTGGCGATGGAAAGCTTACCAGCCGCGAAGCTGAACTTCTCCGAGCGATGGCTGATAGCATGGGTTGTGGCATTCCTCCTTGGATTGAGGAATTGAAAAAGGAAGAGTAGTTGATTCGGGGAGGGGCCATTGTGGCCGTGGCGATCCGCTATTGGCTGCTTTCGAACCAAAATGGGGGTCGATTGGATGCAGCTACAGCGGAGGCTTTTGTCTCTGCTATCGAAGCGACAAGCTGTCCTTTAGTCCAAGTGATCGATATTTCCGGGGATGGGGAAGGTATACGATATTGGAGCTGCAGGCGATGTGGTTGAATTTTCGCAAGAAACCTAAATGTTCTGTGATATGGAAGAGTCTCTTGCTCTCAAGCTTAATCATGAAATTGAAGGTTTGGTGGTTTGCTCTGTTCGAAGATTCTTTTTTATGGTTCAAGAATGCCGAGCTACTCGGGACACTTTATTTTATTAGCTACTGAGAAGATCCACAGACATGAATGAGAATTTATACAGAAAAAAAGCGGCCTTGGGGCTCTTGGCGAAGCAGTTTCCAACCGCTTCTTCGGTGATGTCGGAGGTCTCTCGCTTGCAAGCTAAGCTGACCCTTTCTCAGGGAAGAATCCATGTGATAAGCGATGTTCATGGCGATGATCGTAAACTGCGACATGTCGTAAACAATGCCTCAGGTGGACTAAGCAGTTTGGTGGATCGAGTGTTCTGCGACGAGTTGTCTAAAGAGGAGAAGAGTGTTTTGTTAGCTTTTCTTTATTACCCCGTGGAGAAAATACGTTCTTATGGTGAACGTTTACATGATCGTGAGTGGCGCATTGATAAAACCAAGAAGCTGCTGCGGCTTCAGTTTAAGCTGGTGAGAGTGTTAGCGAAGACTGTGACCAAAGAGCAGCTTCTAGCGTTAATGAAAGAGGAGTTTAAAGTACTCTACATCGCGGTGCTAGATGAAGTCTCGTTTGGTCGCGATCCTGACTATGTTGATTCGATGCTGCAAGCTTTGGGTGACTATGATCAGGATATTGTGGCTTTGCATGAGGCTTCACGTTTGGTGAGAAATCTTGTGGTGTCGGAAGTGGTGGTAGCGGGTGATTTATTTGACCGAGGAGAGCGAGGGGATCGAGTGATTCACTATCTTCGCAACCAACCGAAAGTAAGTTTTACTTGGGGTAATCACGATATCACCTGGATGGGAGCTACCTTAGGTTCAGAGGTTCTTATTGCCACCGTGCTCAGAATTTCGCTCCGCTATTTACGACTGTGGCAGTTGGAAGAAGGTTATGGAATCTTACTTTCTCCTCTAGCGAAGTTAGCTAAGACGATCTATCACGATGATCCGGCGACTTGCTTTTTCCCCAAACGAAGTTCGGATTTTCTTGATCAGGACTTAGTGGCGAGAATGCACAAGGCGATTGCGATACTAGAATTTAAGTTGGCTCATCCTGTGATTGAACGCCACCCAGAGTGGAAGATGGAGAATCGACAGCATTTACATCGGATTGACTACGAGTCGGGAATAATCGAATTGAATGGTAAAGTCTATCAGTTAACGGACTCCTACTTTCCTACAATTGATCCAAAGGATCCTTACGCTCTCACGTCTGAAGAGAGAGCTTGTATGGATCGGCTTCGTCAATCGTTTGTGGCCAGTCAAAAATTGTGGGAGCATATGCTGTTTCTAGTGAGGCAGGGAGGGTTGTGGCTACAGCGGGAGGAGGCTCTTATTTTTCATGCCTGTGTTCCAACCAATGAAGATGGAAGTTTTCGCGAAGTGCAGGTCGGGGAGCAATGTTTCAGCGGAGGGAAACTTTTCTTTGAATTGGAGCAAATTGTGCACCGAACTTATCGCGAAGGGGCTCATACGGTAAACGATGACTTAGATTTCTACTACTGGCTGTGGGTTCACGGTGATTCTCCTTTGTTTGGGAAGGAGCAGATGACTACTTTCGAACGCTATTTTTTGGAAGAGAAAGAGACTCATGTAGAGGTGAAGGATCCTTATTTCTCAAAGATTCATGATGCTGATTTTTGCAAGCGAGTAGGAAGAGAGTTTGGAGTTGGTGATGATGTCTTAATCGTGAACGGTCATGTTCCTGTGAAAGTGGAAAAAGGCGAAGATCCAGTGAAGAAGGGGGGGAATGCGGTGACTATCGATGGCGCTTTTTCGGAAGCCTATGGTGACCGAGGATATACTTTAGTAATGGGACCTCAAGGAATTCGTTTGGCTGAGCATTCACATTTCGATTCGGTTGAGCATTTTCTAGAGTGCGATGATGATATGATTCCGAAGTTGCGAACCTTACGCGAGCATGAGTCCGAGCGGATCATCGCTGATACCAATGAGGGTGAAGATATCGAGGCTCAATTGGAATTGCTGAATCAATTGCTACAAGATTATCGCTCTGGTGAGGTGCGTGAGCGATAACTTGGGGATTTTTTTCATTTTAGCTAAGATTGAAATCGCCTTTCTTTGGGAAAGTCGGAAGCTCCCTTTTGCGATGATGATCCGATTTTTCCTCTTGTTCTCTTTTTCTGCGGCCTTGTTTTCGTCTGCAGAGTCCACGGTTTGTCCCAATGTGGTAATTCTCTATGCCGATGATATGGGGGTAGCGGATGTTTCTTATGGTAATCCGGAAGCTAAGATTCAAACGCCGAACATTGATCGTTTGGCCGAGCGAGGAATGACCTTTAGCGACGGACACAGTTCGTCTGGAATCTGCACTCCTAGTCGTTTTGCGCTTTTGACGGGGCAGCATCATTGGCGCCGCTTTCATGGTATCGTGAATGCTTTTGGGAAATCAGTTTTTGAGCCAGATGAGTTCACGATTGCTCGTATGTTGAAGAAGCAAGGTTATCGTACGGGTTGTTTTGGGAAGTGGCATCTTGGTTGGGATTGGAATGCGATTCGAAAGCCTGGGGAGAAAGCAAGGGCTCCGGAGGCCGAGGCTTATGATTGGAGTAAGCCCTTCCCTAAAGGTCCTCTTGATCAAGGGTTCGATCGTTACTTTGGCGACGGGACGATTAACTTTCCTCCTTATTGTTGGATCGACAATGATCGTTTTGCAACGATTCCTACTAAGCCTGTAATGAAATCGAGACCCCTCGCAGGGGGAGGGAGCTTTCGGCCTGGGCCTATGGCCGAAGACTGGAATCCCTCAGATGTTCTTCCTACGATCACTGAAAAGGCAGTAGAGTGGATTGAAGGACAGGGAGAGAAGCCTTTTTTTGCCTATCTCGCTTTCAATTCACCGCACTATCCAATTGTTCCGAATGAAGAGTTTCATGGGAAATCGCAGGCTGGGTACTATGGAGATTTCATGATTGAGACCGACGCTATGGTGGGGAAGGTGATCGCTGCGCTAGAAAAAAAGGGCTTGTTGGATAATACAATTGTGATTTTCACCGCCGATAATGGAGCGGAGACTTTAGCCTTCAGCCGCTTGGAAAAATTTGACCACTGGAGCTCTGGAGACTTTCGAGGTCTTAAGCGAGACGTCTACGAGGGCGGTCACCGTGTGCCTTTCATTGTAAGTTGGCCTGAAAGGATTGCGGCGGGTTCCAGTTCGGACGAGGTGGTGAGCCAGGTTGACTTGGCTGCGACCCTTGCGGAGATCACTGGATATGCCCTGAGTAATGAGGAAGCGATTGATAGCTATAGTCTTCTACCAGTCTGGACCGGTAAGGATTACGAGAGTCCGCTACGAGTGGCTACGGTGCAGAATACTTCGGCGAAAGTTTATGCGTTGCGACAAGGTGATTGGGTGTTTATCAATTCATTTACGGGAGCTTCACAAAAGGAGGGTGAGACTTACCTCGAGCATTTCGGCTTAGAGACTTATTCCAAAGAGACAAAGATGCTTTTGTTTAATCTTAGAGGAGATCCTCGGCAGTCTAAGAATGTGGCGAAGGATTACCCTGATAAAATTGCTGCTATGAATAAGCTTTTAGAGGAATATATCGGAGGAAAGAGGTGCGCACCGAAACGAAACTAATTTTCTGGAATTTCCACTAAGGCGCAGATGGCTTTATTCGTGATATCCAGAGCGATAATGGTAGCGACGATGGGGATTTTGGTTCTCTTGAGGTGACTGGCACGCTCGTTCCTGAGCCTTCTTCGGTAGCGTTGCTCGGTCTCGCTGGTCTAGGTCTTTTACGTCGTCGAAAGTGAAAATTAGGCTGTAAAATTTATATATTTCTATTCTGAATTTTTATTAACTCCATCACGCCTTTGAAAAAGGCGTGATGTTTTTTTGTCGTAAAATAATATTTTGAGAAGTAATACAATGAAGTGGAATGTAATTTGCTAGGCGTTTCATATGACCTTAGACTTGATTAAACCCCTTTTAAAAAACGCGTCTGCAACCTGATTGTAAAAAAAACCATGAAATATCCTTTCTTTCAACCTCTACCCAATAGGCTCCAAGCAGTTATTAGTACTTCAATGTTGTCTGGCTTGCTTGGTGCTTTGCCTCTTGTTGCTCAGACCTTTAATGCGACTCGGATCGATGGTCGACCAGCGACTCCTGATATTGCAGACCCTTTGATCGATGTTTCTACTTTTGGTGCGGCTAATGCGATAGGAAGTAATAGTAGTGATAATATCGATGGCCCTTGCGTGATTCGGATACCAGATTGGATTCCTGTTGAAGAGCGAATTCATCCTTCTGCTGTCTACTATCTGTATTTTGCTCACCATGCAGGACGGGATATTCGTCTGGCTTGGTCTGATTCCCTTACCGGAACATGGACTCTATTTAACCGTGGCAACGCGCCAGACCGTGCTTGGGGAGTAGGAGGAAATAATACAGGTACCCAAACTCCTGGAAATGGAGTGATCGATCTTAATCTCGGGCCTTCCTTTGCAAGCATTGGACGTTCTCTGACCGGAGTACCAGTTCCTAATGGGGAAACCGCAGATCGTAACGTTATCGGAATCTGGGGTCATATCGCATCGCCTGATGTCATTGTGGATGATGTCAACCAGCGCATCGTGATGTACTTTCATGGTAACAACAACCACCGCGGCGTGCAGACAACTTTTGTTGCGACTTCTAACTTTGGGTTGAATTTTAATCCGGTTCATTTGGGAGGAGAGGATGGGCAAGGGATGCGTGATTCGATTGTAGCGGAGTTCTATCTACGAAACTTCCAAGTTAGTGGAAGATTTTTTGGCTATTCCAATCTTGCTGAATTCTGGCGTGCTCCGGCGACTAATGACGCGGGAGAAATCAATACCATTGCTAATGCTGATAGTGAGGGAGGGCTATGGAATCCAAATGCTGCTCACTCGCCTCCTGAAGCGCTCTGGTGGGAGCAGATCGGCTTAAATGATAACCCCATTGAGTCTCTTTATCTTGATAACGGACAAGATATCAATGATCCTCGGCATTTTGGTACTTACACTCGGGCACACCGTGACCCAAGTGATACAAACGTCTACGTCTTCTACACCGCACGAGGAGATACTCCAGAGAGTATCTTTTTAACCGTTCTCGACACTGATGGGGGTAGCACTGATCCAGCTGATTGGTCAACCATTGGCCAACGCGTTATCCTGGAGCCTGAAGAAATTTGGGAGGGGGGAGATCTTCCTCTTGAAGCTTCGGAAAATGGATCTGCAGTAGGCGTGCGTCAATTGCGCGATCCATATATCTTTGAAGACACCATGGGGACTGCTGATTTATCAGACGATCGTCTTTATCTTTTGTATTCGGGCCGAGGCGAGGAGGCCATTGGTATTGCTGAATTAACCTTTGATTCGACGGTGAATAACCTAAGTTCGCCACAAGGTGATTTGGGGCTTGAGCCGGTAGATCCTTCGGCACCTTTCGTTGCGCAAACTTTGTTTGTAGATATTACTAGAGATACTGGTTCAGGATTTACGCAAGCTGGATATCAATCATTTTTGGGTGGATTTAATAGCCCCGCTGATGTGTCGAATGATTTTGAAGATGCCTTTGGCCCAGACTTGGACGCAACGGTGAGGTTAAGCGGAGATCGATGGAGGGTTCGAGATGCCATAGATGGACCGTTGAATGATCTCCTAATTGACTTTGGTGGTCCATCAATTGATACAGTCGGAGTATTAGAGTTGACGCTTCCAGTAGGAACTTTCGATCTCACGCTCTATCACCATGAATCGAGTCGAGACTCTGCAGCAGATGCCGTGCTTACCTTGACTGATGCAGATGGCCAACGGCCCGCAATTAATGTTTCAAGTGGATTTGGGACAGCCGAGCCCACAGAGTCATCGCAGTTTACTACTACAGTTCGTTCAAATGGAAGCACTGAGATCACCTTATCGTACGATAATCAAAATAACGGTAATACCTTTGCCTTTCCAATTAATGGCTTGGAATTGACGCCTCTGATTGAGTATTCCAACTGGATCGCAAGCTTCGACCTTAATCCTGAGGAAATTGATTTTGCTGACGACCCAGACAGGGACGGTTTACCCAACGGCTTAGAAGCCTTCTTCGGCTCCAATCCTTTGGAATTCAGCTCAGGTTTAATTGGGTTAAGTGTCGATGGTTCGACCTCAATTTTCTCCCATCCTCATAATGAGAATCCAGTTATGGACGTGAGCGGTTCCTACGAATGGTCACTTGATCTTGTCAACTGGTATGCTGGTGATGGCGTTGACGGCCCTGCAAACGGAGTCACCGTGGCCATTTCGTCAAATACCGAGGGCTCGAATACAACGGTCACCGCGGCAGCGAGTGAAGAGGTGGAGCGTGTCTTCTTCCAAGTGGTAGGGACCTTAATCGCTCCTTAGTTTCCAAATTAGCTAAGATTAGCTTCATCCGGGAACCGGGTATGAACGGGCGCGTTCGCTTCAATTTTCAAGAGCAGGTGAGCGCGCTTACTTTTCTTTTTTCTTCGGTTTGAATAATTCGCCTCCCCACTCTTGATTGGGTTCTGGACCAAGGGTGAGAACTAGCTCACCTCCTTCGGCAAATTCACTGTGTGGGAATTGGAAGCTATTCCATTCGTCGCCTTTTAGAGTGGCGCTTTGGATGTAGCGGTTTTCAGGGCCTTGATTCTTACAGGAAATCACGAATTTTTTCCCTTCATAGTAGTCGGAATCGAGCGCGATAGTGATTTTGTCGAAGATGGGGGTAGTGATGTCATAGACTGGTTTGAGAGCGGCACCGCCGCTCATATCAAAGAGTCCCATAGCAAGAAGTGCGCTGAGTGCACCCATTTGTCCCTGATCTTCATCGCCGTTATACCCGCCGTCGGTTGAGATGTCGGAGAATGTTTGAGTGTATACTTCTCTTGTCCAGTGTTGGGTGAGCCACGGTTTTCCAATGTGAGAAAAGATATGGGCCATGCCGGTTGAAGGCTGGTTTTGGTAGTCGACCCAAGAAATGGCGTGGTTGCCATGTTCGGCAATGAAGCGAACGGGGGCCGCTTTCTCGAAGTTGCTGTTGAGTCTTTCGGTCATGGCATCTTCACCGCCGAATAACTTAGCTAAGCCCTTGAGGTCATGAGGGACGTAGAAGCTGTAGATGGCAGAAGCCGATTCGACAAAGCCGGGCGAAGTGAATCCTTGATCGTTGATGGGGGAGAACGGTTCATACCATGAGCCATCCATTTTGCGTGGACGCATCCATTTGATTTCAGGGTCCCAGATGTTTTTGTAATTATCGGTTCGTTTGGAGAGAAGAGTCGCTTCTTCTTTTCGATCGAGAGCTTTCGCAAATTGTTCGAGGCACCAGTCTTGGTAGCAGTATTCTAGGGTTTGTGCGGCACCTTGACGGTGGTTTCCTTTTGATTTTGGAATCTCAAGGGGGATGTATCCACGGTTCAAGTAGTAGGGCATTCCTCCGCCATTAGAATAGGTTTGCGTTTCGTAACCAGCATGGTCTCGAATACCCCCTGGAAAGGCGTTTCTCATTAGTCCAGCGAAGGCGGCGTTTTTATCCCAGTTGCGAATTCGTTTGTTATAAGCAGCTGCGAAGAAAGAGGTCGCGGGGTCCCCAATCATGACGTAGGTGTAGTTTCCTCCAGAGGGGCCGCGTGGGATGAGTCCTCCATTTAGGTACATTTCCACCATGGTGTTAGCAAAATCGTCCATGAGCTCTGGCCATGCGAGGGGCCAGAGAACGTTGAGAGACCACTGCGCGCCCCAAAGCGCATCGAAGTTGTAATGGGGGTGTTCGCTTTGTCTGACTACGGTTCCACGTCCAGAATTGTCGGTATATTTGCCATCAGCATCACTGACGATACGGCGGCCGAGATTGGCGTGCCAGAGGTCAGTGTAGAATTTGGTCTTTTGGGTATCGGTTCCTCCTTCGACTTGGATGCGGCCCAACCATTCGTTCCAATGGTCAAAGGATTCTTGCGTTACTTGATCGAAATTCCAGTGGGGGACTTCTTCTTTCATGTTATTGCGGGCTCCTTCCTCGCTGGTATAGGAGAGGCCAACTTTCATTAGAAGGGGTTTGTCTAGTTTGCCAAAATTGAAGGTAGTCTTTCCCTTGTTGGAATTTGCTGGAAGAGAGAAAGGCTCACTGAATTCTGCATAGTAGTAGACAGTGAAGGGCTTTTTGCGACGGCCACTGGGGCCCATTGTCGTTGAACCGATGATGCTTCTATTGTCTTCGTTCAGAGTGATCACGGGTTCTTCCATTTTGTGATCCATGAGCTTACGCCCGAGGTCGAAGATGACGTGTGCTTCTTCATCTTTGTGATAGGTGTAGCGATGAAACCCTACTCGTGTAGTAGAGGTGAGCTCTGCTGTGATATTGTGGTCATCGAGGTGGACTTTGTGGTAGCCAGCTTTAATGACCTCTCCCTCATGGGAAAATTTGGAGGCATATGCATCATGGTCAGAGCTTTCGGCAACTGGCATGACTGGGAGGGCTGCGATTTGCCATCCGTGAATATGGCTGAAGCATTGAATTTTATCGTCGTAGTAACGATAGCCAGAGTCCCAGGTGGAGTCGGTTTTGGTGTCGGGACTAAGGTTGACTAGGCCGAAGGGTCGGCTGGCTGAGCTGAAGTAGAAGAAGCGTGGTTTTTTTGTGTCAATCTCAGGCTTAACCCAATCGACTGGTTTGATTTGGGCATTGAGAGCTCCGAGTGTGATAGAGAGAAGTGAGATGAGGAGTTTCATTAACTGTTTGGAGAGAGTTGATCGAGAGCGTAGGCGTAGGCTCCAATGGCCACTGCCTTGCTGGTTCCTAGGCGGGAGATTCCTACCCCCGTGCGGGGAAGAGGATCGTAGTTGAGAGTTTCGGTTGTACCTGGAATGGTGATTTCTCGAGATTCACCACGGCAGAATTCAGCTAGTTGATTTTTATCTTCCAAGCTAAAAGCTTTTTGAACGAGGCGTGGAAAGGGTTCGCCTGTGGGAGAAAGATAGGAGCCATTCATTTCTGCTAGGAGAGCAGGGAGGAATAGTTCGCTTGCCCCAGAGAGACCGCCGCCGATGACGACAAGTCCATCGGTGAGGGTGACGAGTTGGGAAAGAGTGTCGCCGACGTTTTCTCCTAATTTACGGTAGGCGTGGAGAGCGGCTTCTGAGTCTCCAGAGATTTCGCCAGTAGCGATTTCTCCGATTTCTTTTGGTGAAGGAGCCTTCTCGATAGTGAGGTTAGCTTTTTCGCAATAGCTTCGTTGTACGGCACGGATGCAGGCTCCTTCTTCGGCATTGGTCGATGGTTCGAGTTTATTGCGCATTAACCAGACTTCTCCGCCCGAGACGCTGTCGCCGCGAAGAAGTTTGCCATCGATGACCAAGCCGCCACCAAATCCGGTGCCCAGAGTGACACCGCAAAGGTTTCGATATTGTTTTGGGCTTCCGGCGTTAGCGAGGCGTTCGTTGATTTCAGGCAATAGGCCAGCCATGGATTCCCCATAGACAAAGAGGTCGCCATCGTTGTTGATGAAGGCGGGGATTTTGAAGTGATTTTCAAGATAGGCAGTGAGTGCAACTCCTCCCCGAAAGCAGGGCAGGTTGGGAAGGTCTCCTACAATGCCGTTGCGATAGTCACAGGGGCCCGGGAAGGCGAAGCTTATTGCTATTGGGGCCTCTGGTAGTTCGGAGCGGACTCGCTCAAAGCCGTCGACGAGGGTCTGCAAGCAGGCGTCGAGTGAGTGAGTGTTTGAGGGGAGAGCGAAGGGCTCGATCACAAGTTCGTTGCCGCGCATGGCGGAAAACTTGAAGCTCGTTCCCCCCGCATCGAGGGTCATGACCGTACGAGGGTCGTCAGCGCTGGCGAGGGACATGATAAGGTCCGAGTTAGTGGATTAAGATCGTTAGGCGGCGGCCAATTGGTCCTCGGGTTGCTCCTTTGCTTTGGGAGCAAAAAATCCGAACCATGCGAGATAAAGATAACCGAGAAGAACGATTCCGAGTGAAGCTCTGATTCCAAAACTATCGGTGAGCCATCCTTGGCCAAGAGGCATGAGCGCTCCACCTACAATCATCATCACAAGAAGAGAACTTCCCTGACTGGTATCTTTACCCAAGCCTTTAATGGAAAGGCTGAAGATGTTAGACCACATGATCGAGTTGAAGAGGCCGATTCCTAGAATTGACCAAAGGGCAAAGTTGTCCTTGGTGCACATGGAGAAAATTGTGAGGGCTGCAGCGACAATAGCGAAAATTCCGACCATACGGCCGGCACTTGATTGACCCAGTTTGAAGAAGACAAAGTTGAGAACAATCAATCCAATGAAAGGGAGAATATCGAGGGGGTTAATATGCTCGTTGACACTCAACTTCTGCTTGAATGTGGCGCAAGCGTAGATGATGAGGGTTGAGAGAACTGCCGCAACGATCATTGCAGGGAATTTCTTTGACTGCTTCATCTCACCAAGAGAAATCGCACCTAGAAGGCGTCCTATCATGACACCTCCCCAACAGAATGAGAGATATTTATCGGCCTCTTTTTCGGGTAAGTTGGCAACGGAGGGGTGTCCAAGGTAATTGACAAGAATATTTCCAATTGTGACCTCACTACCAACATAAAAGAAAATTGCGAGACAACCCCAGACAAAGTGTTTGTGTTTGAAGACTGAGATTCCAGGTTCGATGACCCCACTTTGAGTGAAAGTTGGGAGGGAGATGAACTTGAAGATGATGGCCACCAGAAAGAACAGTACTGCGAGCCCAAGATAGGGAGCTTTCAGAGTATTGAGCTCTGCGAGTTGAAGGGGACGAACGACTTTATCAATGTTTTCGAAAGATTCTTTCAAAGCTGGAGTCATTGCATCTTTTTCAGTTACTGCGGCAAGAATCGTTTTTGCTTTCCCACGAAGGCTAGAGGCCTCTTCCATTTTGAGGCCTGCGTTCGAGGCTGCAGCTAATGTTTCTTGGCTTTCACCGATAGTCTTTTTGATATCATCACCGAGTACCTCGATTTTTGAGGATTCTTCCATGAACTTGCCGACATGTAGGATTGTTTCGGTTGCGATGGATTCTTCTACCTTTGGAGAATCAAACACTTCGGAGCCGAAGATAAGAATCCCGCCAATAAATGGTGCGATAACGTAGCCAAGAGAATTGAATCCTTGGGCAAGATTAAGCCGCGAGGTTCCACTTTTTTCAGGGCCGAGGATGGTGACGTAGGGGTTGGCCGCTATCTGAATAATAGTCACTCCGGCGCCCAAGACGCCCAAAGCAAAGAGGAAAAAGGGGAACTGTGCAGTTTGAGCCGCAGGATAGAATAGAGCGCATCCGATTCCGGCGACAACGAGGCCAAGAATGAGCCCGTTTTTATACCCGATTTTATTGATAGGATCTCCCTTGGTGCTGGAAATGATGAAATAGACGAGGGAGATCAAGAAATAAGCCCCAAAAAATGCAAATTGAACCGTATTCGCCTGAAACTGATTGAGATCGAAATCAGTTTTAAACTTCGGAGTGAGCAGGTCATTCAAGCAGGTTATAAATCCCCACATAAAGAAGAGGGATGTGACCGTTGCGAAGGCAAAGCGGAAGTTGGACGAAGCCGTGTTGCTATTGGACATATGGAATTTTCGTGAAGGTCTTTGAAGATCGAGCGACGGATCGCGACGATTACTCTTCGTCGAAGAGACTGAAGAATGTCTTTTGGGGTGGCAAGGTCGAAGATGAGATTGCCGAACATTGCGAAAACTCTGATGCTTTCTTGTTTCGAATAGAGAGGACTGTTACTCTTGGGTCTGTGATGAGGAGTGCAATTTTTGTATTTTTTGTGTGGTTCGGAATTTTGGACGTTCGAGGAGAACGGGAGACCTTTGCTGATTATCTTCCCAAAGATTGCGCCGTCTTTCTGGAGGTCTACAGCGAGAATGGGTTCGAGCCACCTGAAGAGATTTCCGAAGCTTTTGA
This sequence comes from uncultured Roseibacillus sp., assembly GCA_964444495.1. GTDB lineage: Bacteria > Verrucomicrobiota > Verrucomicrobiia > Verrucomicrobiales > Akkermansiaceae > Roseibacillus. Next base: position 40,888 of record CAYUHN010000001.1, read on the forward strand.
CGAGGCTGTTGAGAATGCAGAGGATTACTTAGAGGAAGAAAATCCGCTAGAGGCGATCCAAGATGAGATCGAGTTGCCAGAGGTTGATGGTAATTTTGATATCTCGTCCCTTGGGAGTCATGTTTGTCTAGCTATTGGAGGAGAAGCTAATGGCTTCGGGCGTGAGCTGATCGAAACTTATCAAAGCTTGCAAGCAACGATAGTGAGAGCTTTGGCTGAGGGATTCAGGGAAAATGGAACAGAGGAAGTTGAAGATCCTTGGGCTTATTTTACGGAAGAACAGGTGCTCGAATTGATTGAAGCGACAGTAGAAGATGGGGTTTTACGGGTTCCTTCCTTCTACTTTGCTTTTCGTCCGAAGCCTGGGGCGAAGAATGAAATGTTTGCGAAGGCTAAGAGAGAATGGGAAGAGAAGATTGAAGAGGGCATGACTATGGTGACCTTGGAAGGAAGTCCTTACGAAGGATTTGGGGTGCAGTATGAGAATGAATTTTTTTCCGATATTGCGGAAAATCTTACAGGAGAGGAAGAGGTCTCAGAAGAGCTTATTGAGCTGAAAGAGAGTCTCGAAGAGGCGCTTAAGGGCTTTCACTTTACGATACTGCTCGTAGAAGTTGATGGCTGGGTGGTTACGTACTGTGGGAATGGTGTGGAGAGATTCAATTTGTTGGAGGATAAGGGGCTGAGCGTCTCTAGTGACGAGAGTTTTCGCCGTCTTATGGAGACGGCCGATGATAAGAAAATTTCGGTAGTATGGCGTGTTTCGGAATCTATGCAGGAAATGGTGCCAGCGTTACTGGATGATTCGCAGCTTTTTCAGGCACTTGGTGAATCTCTTGCAGGCGAGGAATTCTTTCCGATGCAGAAAGATCTGTCCAAGGCTGCTTCTCGGCTAGCTCCGATCCGAAAATCGATCGCAGAGTTAGAGCTTACGGGGCCGTGGTACGGTCTGGGTTACTGGGAAAAAGGTCTGCGACTGGAAATGGAAGGAGGATTGAAGCGACCTTGGTTGGACTATGAGACTTCTTGGGCTCTTGGAGCGGTTGCGAAAGATTTTTCGCCGGTAGTGAGGGCCCATTCTGTTATTGATCCGAGATGGCAAGGATTAGTCTACGATCAGAGTGCAGTGTTCGTGGAGTTACTTTCGGATGCGATTAAGACCTTCTATATGGATGGAATGCTACCTGTGTCCGACGAGCTTATTAGGGACTCGGCTGTGGGGTGGTTGGAGACGATGCAAGAGCAGAGTCGGGCTCTTACGATGGAAGGTCTTGGGGGAGAGCGGGCCTTAATCGTTGATCTGAATGGGAAGGTTCCTCCCTTGCCGAAGATTCCTTATAATGTTAAGGAAGAGGGTAAGTTTCCTCGTTTGCTTTATGCTCAAGGAGTGAATGATATGAGTCAGGTGCTCATGAGTCGAAAAAAAATATGGGATGATACGGTTTCGCTCGTAAATAAAATTACAAGAGAGATGGAGCAAACAGTTCCACTGCCGAGCTTGATATCCAGTGAGGAGGCAGGGTTGAAATTTTCTCTCATGATGCACCCGTTTGCGGACGAGGATTTTTTTTTACATTCTGCGGCAAATGAGCAAATGGCTTACTTTGGAACTTCGAAGAATTTAACTAAAGAGTTTGAAGAGAAGCGGGCAGTTTTAGATGGGGTGCAACAGGCGGGTTCATTCTTTGAATTTGATATTAAGCAGTTTATAGATTACACTCTCCACTTAAATGAGATTTCAGATTCGGCGGTCTTGCCTTTGGGACAGGCAGAGCGAGGGTTAGACGAAGCAGGGATCGATTTGGGAGAGGACTTGAGCGAGTGGTTTGGACGTTTTGGGAAGATGACCTGGTATCAGCGGATGGAGGATGAGGTGCTGAAAACTTCTTTCCGCTTTGATTGGGCGGAGTAAGGTAATCGTTTCTAACCGCGAAGACTGGCTTCACGTATGTGTGAAAATATGCTAGGGTCTCGGCATGATGAATTGTCGAGGTTTTTGGCTCAATCGTTGGAGATTGGTGCTGTTTGTTTGTTTGGGGGTGTTTGGCATAGCTTCGCCTCTTCTGGCGGTTGAGAGTGAGGAGAAAGATGTTCGCGCTTTTGGGAAATCTCGAGAGGAAAGCTATCGAGATAAGGTGGTGGTGGTAAAGGTGGGGCGAAACGAGCTTTCTAGTCGGAAGGCATTTAAGTTTTTTCGCCGTACATTGGAACGAGTAGAAAATGAGAAGGCTGCAGCCGTGGTTTTTGAATTGGATACTCCGGGAGGGCTGGCTCATGAGACGACAGAGCTAATGGTTGATGACTTAGCGGTATTGTCTGTGCCTTCTTTTTCTTATGTGAATAACGAGGCTAGTTCTGCAGGTGCCTTAATCGCAGTGTCGACAGACAAAATTTATATGTCAGAGCTATCAACTATCGGTTCGGCTGCAGTTGTGAATGGCACGGGTGAGGAGATCGAGAAGGTGATGCGAGCTAAGATTGAAGGGCATCTCGGTTCGGTTGTGCGCAATGTGGCTGAGAAAAAAGGCCATAACTATGAGGTGGTTGAGGCGATGATGATGATGGATAAAGAAGTGGACTTTGAGGTGACGTCGGTGGGGAAAGACGAGCTTCTAAATTTAACCGCACAAGAAGCGATTGCGGATTACAAAGGGAAGCCTTTGCTAGCAGTGGGGATCGTAGGATCTATAGAAGAAATTTTAGAAAAAGAGGGCTTGGGGGATAAAGAGGTGCTCGAAGCCGAGCCGACTGGATTTGAGCGTTTTGCGAGTTGGATTGAGCGTTTTGGAGGGCTGATACTACTTGTTGGGTTTGCTGCGGGTTACATTGAAATGAAGACCCCCGGATTTGGTCTGGGAGCATTACTCGCAGTGATTGCTTTTGGGGTTTTCTTCTTTGGGAATTCGGTGGCAGGTAATTTGGCGGGATATGAGCACGTGGTGATTTTTGTGTTGGGAATTGGTTTGGTGCTGTTAGATGTATTTATTTTGCCGGGAACGTTTATCCTAGGAACAGTAGGAGCTTTGATGGCGGTGGGTTCGCTCTTTTTTGCAATGGTCGACGAAGTGAGTTGGAAAAGTTGGCAGTTCGAAGGAGCTTCCGTGAATCTTGGGGATGCTCTCTTAAATCCTGCTATTACTCTGACTTGGGCCTTTATTGGGGCCACGGTGCTATTTGCTTTGATGCTACGCTTTTTTCCCGAAATTCCATTTTTCCAACGTTTCTTATTACCAGCGTCTTTGGAGAAAGGAACGGGTATGGTTACGGCTGAAGGGACCGCTTCGGGGGGGAGCGCTCTTTCTGAAGAAAATCTGAAGGTCGGGGCTTTGGGAAAGGCGGTCACGGATCTACGTCCTGCCGGATTAGCAAATTTTGGAGGGACGCAAGTCGACGTCACTGCCGATAATGCCTTTGTTTCAGAAGGAGCTCAGTTGGAAATCGTCTCAGCTGATAGCTTCCGCGTAGTGGTGAAGGTTGTGGAGCTAGCTTAACCTAATTTGGTCAATTTTACTCACTTTTTAGCCGGCATTTTCACCATCACTTGGTCAGTAAAGAAAAGCGTCAAAGGGGCTTTCGCGGACTCAACTCCGTGTGCGATCTACAATCCCGGGAGTTGTAGGTAATTACGGCAATTTTGGTAGCAGAGGTTTGAGATGAGAGAATTGAGGAGTGTTTCGTCGTTAGGGAGTTCGCCATTTTCGACCTCCTGTCCGATGAGGTTGCAGAGGATACGACGAAAGTACTCGTGTCTCGGATAGGATAGGAAGCTGCGGCTATCGGTGAGGAACCCGAGGAAGTGGGAGAGGAGGCCGAGGGAGGAAAGGGCGTCGAGGTGAGCGAGGATGCCTTGTTTGGTATCATTAAACCACCAAGCGGCTCCGAATTGGATTTTTCCAGGAGTTGGAGCTTCGCAGAAGGAGCCAGTGGCAGCAGCGAAGAAAGGGTTTTCGCGCGGGTTTAGGGTATAAAGAATAGTTTTTGGAAGCTTTTCTTCTCGATCAAGAAGGTCGAGAAAGGAGAGGAGGTCTCCCTGAGATGCATTGCCAATCGTATCGTAACCACTATCTGGGCCGAGCTCTTGGAAGCGACGAGTATTGGGGTTGCGATGAGGATTGAGGTGGAGCTGCATTGTCCACTTACGTTCCGCGTTCCAGCTTCCGACATGCTGCATGATGAGGGCTGCGAAGGCGGCTTGTTCGGTGGGTGAAGCCGCTTGACCTGCGAGGGCTCGAGTGAGAATCGTGTCGGCTTCTGCGTGAGAGCAGGGGTGGCCATGAATGGAGTTGAGGCCGTGGTCAGAGAGGCGGCATTGGCCTTCGTGAAAGGTGTCGTGGCTTTTTTTGAGTTCGCCAAGGAGTTCATCTACAGTAGATATCGTTGTTCCTTGTTGGGTCGAGAAGGCATTGAGCCAGTCTTGAAAAAATTGAGGCCGGTCAACGGCGAGGGCTTTGTCGGGTCGAAAAGTGGGGAAAATCTTGGTTGGGTGATCGCTGCTGTTGTGAGCTGCGTGATGTTCAAGAGTGTCGGTAGGATCATCTGTAGTTCCTACCGCGTTGACTTTAAATTTTTTGAGGAGTCCTTGAGCTGAAAAGTCTTCTTCTTGGATACGAGCATTTGCTTGTTCCCAAATTTCATCAGCGGTCTCGGGTGAGAGAAGGGTATCAATTCCAAAGGCTCGATTGAGCTCCAGATGAGTCCAATCGTAGAGTGGATTTCGGAGAGTGTGGGGGACGGTTGCGGCCCAAGCGTCGAATTTTTCGCGGTCGCTAGCATCGCCAGTGATATGGCTCTCAGGGATGCCGTTTGCGCGCATGGCACGCCATTTGTAGTGGTCGTGAGTAAGCCAGACTTCGGTGATGTTTTTCCAGCGGTGGTCGTTGCGGACTTCTACGGGAGGGAGGTGAGTATGATAGTCGAGAATAGGCTCTTTGGCTGCAACTTCGTGATAGAGGCGTTGAGCAGTGGGGGAGAGGAGGAGAAAGTCTTGGTCGAGATAGGCCATATCCAAGAATGGAGCGGGAATTTATCTACTGACAAGAGGAAAGGAGAGGAAGCTTGTGGGAGAGCTGTCGAGAGCCTCTTTTTTAGAAGACGAGTCCACTATCTGGCCCTAATAAGGTAGAGGCATTGACCGAAGAGGTGCCGAGCAGGAGGGTGGTGTAGACGTAATCTCCTCGCTGCACGACCGAAATCCCCTGATGAGCGAAACGTCCTTCCATGTTCCGCTTGTGGCCTGAGGAATTGATCCAAGATTCTACGATTTGAGCACCAGTTAAAGGGAGGTTAATCGATTCATGGACATTTTCTGCTACTCCGTTGAGCCCGTAGCGTTGGGAGGCAGAGCGTTGACGACCGCGGAGCCCATCGTGACTAGCTTTGAGTTTACGGGTCATGGCGCGCGAATGATCAGCCGCGAGTTCATCGAGCCCTGAGTGAACTTGAAGAGAAGAAAGACCGACACTAGCACGATAGCGATTCACGGCGACGCGAATCTCTGCCTCTACTTTTGCATTAGAGGAGGTTGGTCCTTCGGAGCTGTAGAGAGCGGACTGGGGGTTGGAGGTGTTTCCGCAAGAGTTGAGGAAGATGAGGAGGACAGCGAGGAGGAGAGATAGGGGGCTTTTCACGAGGTGGGATAAGCTTAACAGCAGCCTGACCCAGGTGCGCAAGCATCATTCTCTGGAGTGATTCCACAAACGTCTTTGGCGAGGCAATCGGTGTTTCGGTGTTCGAAGCGAAGAATGACTTTTCCTCCTTCGGCTTTGGCTTCTATGAGGGGAAGGAGCGTGAGGCCAGGCATCATGTATTCGATTTCGATGGGGAGAGCTTCTGTGGGTAGGACGGGTGCTCCGTGAACGAGAATATTGGCGAGCGTGGTGGAGTTGACGCGATGCTCGACATCGTTAGCGACCCAAATTTGCAGAAGGCATTTCTCCTCGTGGCGGATGGTGCCTCCGCAGTCGATGAAGTCCTTTTTCGAAAAAGCGACTTCGGTGACATGGAAGTGAGGAGGAACGGTTTCGCCGTTCGGAAGTTGAAGCTCGAGGGGAAGGTCAGGGTGTTGGTTGAGGAGTTTTTTCAGTTCGGAGACGGTCATGATTTGCTGTATGGTTTAAAAGTTTCGTAAACACCAAGAAGAAAAGCGCCTATGAGTACTAAATAGTAAAGAAGAAGAACTCCCAGACAGACACAGAGCATTGGAATCACTATTTTACTGAGGTCGATGAGTGTTATTAGGAAGAAAAGCGAGCAGCAAAAAATAACGACAAAGGCGAAGAGTCTCAAAGGGAGTGGCCATTTGTATGGATCAAAAGGTCCTAGTCTATGAAAATGAGATGGTTTCCCCTTTGATGAGCATAGGAAGATTCAGGATCAATTGCTAGGATCTCGTAGCTAAGTGGGAGGACCTCCTCCCACCTCCTCAAATTCATAAGGGTGGAGAGGTGTTTTTGTAGTCTCGCGCTTTCTTCATTCATGAACAACTCCTAAGGAGTAGAATTTAGGTGGTGGGTTCAGTTTGCCACGATGTTGACCAGTTTCCCAGGGACGACGATAATCTTGCGAATAGTTTTTCCTTCGGTGTGTTGTTGGACCGAGGGATCAGCTTGCGCTTGAGCTTCTAGGTCGTCTTTTGATATTTCTGCAGGAACCTGTAGCTTCGCGCGAAGCTTTCCATTGACTTGAACAATGACAGTGATTTCCGATTCGACGAGAAGGGATTCGTCGAATTTTGGCCATCCTTGTTCGCTGAGGAGTTCGGTTTGACCAAGAAGGCTGTTGAGTTCCTCGCTTAAATGAGGAGCGAAGGGGTTCAGGATTCTAAGGAAATCGAAGAAGAGGTCTTGCGGGATTTCTGGCGCTTTGTTGTAGGCGTTCACGCATTCCATCATGGAGGAGATGGCAGTGTTGAAACGGAGGCCTTCGATGTCTTCGCCTACTTTCTTGATGGTAGCGTGGGTGATTTTAGCAAGGTCAGTGGATGAGGATTCCTCATTCACTTTGTCGCGTAGACGCCAGACTTTGGCCAAGAAGCGGAAGACGCCTTCTACGCCTTTCATGGACCAAGGTTTGACCTGTTCTAAAGGCCCCATGAACATTTCGTAGAGGCGAAGGCTGTCCGCTCCGTACTGTTCGACGACATCGTCGGGGTTGACGACATTGCCGAGGGACTTGGACATTTTTTGCCCGTCTTCACCCATGATGAGCCCTGGGGCAAAGTACTTCTTAAAAGGTTCGTTCGACTTGAGATGGCCGAGGTCATGGAGGACCTTGTGCCAGAAGCGAGAGTATAGGAGGTGAAGGACAGCGTGTTCTTTGCCTCCCACATAAAAGTCTACAAAGGCATCTTCATTGGACCAGTAGTCTTCGATTTCTGAACCAATGAAGGCATTTTCATTGCTGGGATCACAGTATCGTAAGAAATACCAACAGGAACCAGCCCACTGAGGCATTGTGTTGGTTTCACGTTCGAATTCTTCGGAGTAGTTGATCCAGTCCGTTGCTTTGAGAAGGGGGCCGCGAGGGTCGCCAGTAGGTTTGAAGTCCTCCATCTCGGGTTGGAGGAGAGGGAGTTCAGATTCGGGTAAAGCGGCATGTCCGCCAGTGTTTTTGTCCCAGAGAAGAGGAAAGGGTTCGCCCCAGTAGCGCTGGCGAGAGAAGAGCCAGTCACGGAGTTTATAGTTGATACGTCGTTCGCCTTTTTTTTCTGCTTCGAGCCAATCGATCATTTTAGCTTTGGCTTCAGCAGTGGGAAGGCCATCAAGGAAGCCTGAATTGATTGCGGTTCCGGGGGCTGTGTAACCTTGCCAGTCGGAATCATCTTTTGGTTGGACCACTTGCACGACCGAAATTTCGAATTTTTGAGCAAATTCGAAGTCGCGTTCATCATGGGCAGGAACGGCCATAATCGCACCGGTGCCGTAGCCCATCATTACGTAGTCAGAAATCCAGACTGGGATTTCTTCACCATTGGCGGGGTTGATGGCAAAGGCTCCAGTAGGTTCGCCGGTTTTGTCTTTGTTAAGCTCGGTACGCTCGAGGTCAGACTTGGAAGCGCAGGTCTCTTTGTAGGCTTTGACTGCTTCGGCTTGCTCGGGAGTCGTGATCTGATCGACGAGAGGGTGCTCGGGAGCGAGGACCATATAGGTGGCCCCGAAGAGGGTATCGGGTCGAGTGGTGAAGACAGTAACCGTTTCGCCATTGATCGTGAAATCGACTTCTGCTCCTTCGCTACGACCAATCCAGTTGCGCTGAAGAGCTTTGATGGATTCAGGCCAGTCGAGTGGTTCGAGTTCGTCGATTAAGCGTTGAGCGTATTTGGTGATACGGAGCATCCATTGGCGGAGAGGACGGCGTTCGACGGTTTCGCCTTTGGCCTTCCATTCTTCAACTTCTTCGTTGGCGAGAACGGTGCCCAAGGTGGGAGACCAGTTGACGGGCGCTTCATGGATAAAAGCGAGTCGGACTTCGTCGATTTGTTCACGAGTCCAGCCTTTGGCTTCGAGTTCTGAGACGGGTTTGGCTTTCTGACACTCTTCGCAGAAGTAAGAGTTGTAGAGCTGGATGAAAATCCACTGGGTCCATTTGACGTAGCCTGGGTCGGTGGTATTGACTTCGCGATCCCAATCGTAAGCGAAGCCGAGAGCTTGGAGTTGGCGGCGGAAGTTATTGATGTTGGCCTCGGTGGTAACGCGGGGATGTTGACCGGTTTTGATGGCATATTGCTCGGCGGGGAGTCCAAAAGCGTCCCAGCCCATGGGGTGAAGAACGTTGAATCCGTTCATGCGCTTGTAGCGCCCAATGATATCGGTGGCGGTGTAGCCCTCGGGATGCCCAACATGGAGACCCGCTCCTGATGGGTAAGGGAACATGTCGAGGACGTAATATTTCGGCTTAGAGGAATCGAAATCGGAATCGCCAGGATTTGGCGTACGGTACGTCTTTTCGTCAGCCCAGCGTTTTTGCCAGCGGGGTTCGAAATCGGAAAAAGGAAAGGGTGCGGAGGTCGCTTCGGACATGATGAGGCGACCCAAGCAAAAAAGTCAGTGAGGCTCCAGACTTTATCAATGCAGGGCATCTTCAGTGATCCGATTCTGGAAAAATGAACTTAAATTTCTTTGATTCGAAGACAAAATAAAAAACCGCCTCCCGATTTTGAGAGGCGGTCTGGATCTCTAGAATTTAGGAACGGTTTCTTTAAAGAAAATTAAAGAACTTGGCGGCCACCGCGGCCACCGCTACGGCCGCGTGAGGAGCTGCGCTGGTTCGAGGAGGAGCGACTGTTGCTGCTTCTGCTACTTCCACGGGAATTGTAATTTCGAGTGTTGTTGCTACTTCTGCGAGTGCTACTGCTTCGGCTGTATTGCTTCTGATTAGGTGAAAACGATTGGCGAGATTGAATACTCTGCTGTTGTTGGCGAGTAGTGGTTCGTTGTCGTGCAATACTTTGTTGTCTGGGGGCCTGTTGGCGGCTAGGAGTGGAGCGAAAATTTTGGTTTTGGTTTGAAACTCTCGTGCGATTACTTCGCGATTGAGGTGATCTTTGCGACTGAGGTCTCTGTGACTGGGGCCTTTGTGACTGACGTTGTGCGCCAGTGAAGGTCCGGTTAGTAGTCGAAGGACGGGGTTGACTTGAGCGCTGAGGGCGGCGGGTATCGCGGTCGCGGTTGGTTCCACGATTAGTCCCCCGATTGGTGTTCGGCTGTGGACGACGCTGAGCGTTAGTCCTACGATTGTTGATGGTTCGGTTATTGGTTCTACGATACCTAGTTCCGAGGTGAGGTAGGCGAGAAGGGGCTGATAGGACACGGCCAGAAACATAGCCTGTTGGGTAAAAAGCAGTGTTGTAGCGACGTGGAAGCGATCTGTAATAGGCGCCAGAGGAGAGGTTGTAATATCGGCCTAGGCTGTAGTCATAGTAAGAGCGGTAGAAAGGGCTGTATCCCCAGCGAGGGTCACTGGTGGCGATGATACCAGCTACCGAGCTGCTTCGGACTCCGCCAACCCCGACTCCGCCAAATCCGACTCCACTAGATGCGGCGACTCCAGAATATCCGTAACCGCCGGGAACGACGCAGGAGGGGAGAGCTAAGAGGGTGGCTAGTGCCGAGAGTAAAATTAGAGATCTTTTCATAGTGTTCGAAGGTAAAACGGATTTGTGGGGGGGCAATATTCAATCTTTTTTACCTATTCTGTGGAGGAGAGCTTTGATGGCAAGGCCGTTAAAATACAAAAGCCCCGTCGGACAGCACCAATAGTCCGGCGGGGCTTTGTTTTTATTTCAGAAAATAAATTCCTGAAAAAATTCTTTATTTCTTCACCTCGGCGAGATGAGCGAGGAAAGTATCGACGGTACGGTAGGTTGTTGCGGTGAAGCGCTCGTATTCTTTTCCTTTAGAATTGAGGAGAACTACAGTCGGGAAAGCTTCGATGCTGTAGGTTTTAGCGTAAGGCTCGTTTGCTTTGGAAACCTTCTTGTCTCCTCGTGGAAAGTCGAGTTCAACAAGGATAAAGTCTTTAGAGGCAGTAGAAGTGAATTCGCTCTTGGTGAAGACGTTCTTGTGCATGTATTGACATGGTGGGCACCAGTCTGAACCTGTAAACTGCAGAAGGACGTTTTTGTTTTCGGCTTTGGCCTTTTTCAAAGCAGCCTCAACATCAGTTGACCAACCGCTAGCGGCATTGGCGATAAGTGAAGTGAGGGCAAAGGCGAACACAGCGAATAATGTTTTCATCGATTAATAAGACGTTCGGATTAGGAATATATTTCCAAAAAATTGCCCTCTTTGTTTTTCTTTTCTGAGATGAGTAAGGAAAAGCTCCTTGTAGCCACTAGAAATCAGAAAAAGACGGTAGAGATCAGAGGGATGCTGAAAGGCTATCTGGACGTGCTGGATGTGACCGAGCTTGAAGCTACAGGAAAAAAACTCCCTGAAATTGAGGAAACAGGGACGACCTTTAGTGAAAATGCCACTTTAAAAGCGGTTGGAATTAGCCGGGAGGTCGAAGGGTGGGTCTTGGCTGACGATTCTGGGCTCGAAGTCGATGGCCTGGGCGGTGAGCCGGGTGTTTATTCTTCTAGCTATGGTGGGGAAGAGGGAAATCATTTGAGAAATAACCAACGTCTCTCTCTCGAATTGATGTCTCTTGAGGCGGCAGAGCGTAAAGGGCGTTTTCGTTGTGTGATGGTCTTGGCAAAAGATGGAAAAGTGAGGGCGGAGTTTGCTGGGGTAGTGGAAGGTGAGTTGATTTCTGAGCCAAGAGGAGAAGAAGGCTTTGGATACGACCCATACTTCGTTCCAGAAGAATACGTGGAGACTTTTGCTGAACTCGGGCTGGAAGTGAAAAATGCTATGAGCCATCGCGGGCGTGCTCTCGGTCAGGTCCGAGAGTGGCTAGCAGCCGAGCTCGGTTAGCCGCTTGTTGAGTATTCTCCGGCTATTTAAGACTCGAGATGATATTTCATCTGAGGAGCGAAGAGGTGCGGTTCGAGAAGAAAGGAATCGTGACCTTTGTCCGAGTGAACCGTTAGGTGGGTGACGGGAACTGAGCAACTTTCGAGGTCTCTGACTAGCTCGGCTTGTTCTTCTGGGTAGAAGCAGAAGTCGGAGTCGATGGAGAAGACGAGATAGTGGTGGTTATGTTCGCGAGAAGGAGCGAAGAGCTCTTTTTCATCTGCAGCGTTGGCCTCCCTGAGAGCATTGTAGGAAGACCACATATCGATAATGCGCAAGTAGGTATTCGCGTCGAAACGGTGGGTGAACTTTTTTCCCTGATGCAGCATGTAGGACTGAAAGGGGTCGGTGACTTTGTACCAGGAGAGTAACTCCGATTCTTCGGAAATTTCGCGACGAGCTCGACGTTCAAAGGCATCGATGTGAACGAAGGTTTTATGCGAAATCATTCTAGCGATGGCGAGTCCAAGGCTCGGAGGTTGCTTGTCGTAGTAGTCACCGCCAGAGAAGTGAGGGTCGTTTTCGATCGAGAGGATTTGCTCGAAAAGAAGAAGTCGATTGAGAATGGTATTCTTGTAGGAAGAAGCGAGCGAGACAACTTTAGAGACTCGTTCGGGAAAGAGATTGGCAAAGGTGAGAGCACAGAGGCCGCCGACGGATGGTCCGATCACGCTTTGAAGTTTTTCGATGCCGATCTCGTTTAACAGGCGAGCGGCGAAACGAGCTTGATCGCCGACAGAAACGCGAGGAAAGCGTGAACCGTAGGGCCGTTTGGTGTCAGGCTCAATTGAGGAGGGACCAGTGGAGCCGTAACACCCTCCAAGGTAATTGAGAGTGATGATACAAAAGCGATCGGTGTCGAGAGCTTTACCGGGTCCAATGAAGTCTTGCCACCAGCCTTGATGCATTTCTTCGGTCCAGTTATCGAGGTCGGGAATGGAAGGGTTGAGGCCGTAAGCGTGGTGTGAGCCGGAGAGCGCATGGAAGAGAAGAATGGCATTGGAGCCTTCCGAATTCAGTTTACCATATTGTTCATAGGCAATAGTGGCGTCGCGCAATTCCATTCCTGCTGCCACGGTGAAGGTGCTGAGATGGCAGAACTGGGTTTGAAGAGAAGGGATGTTCACGAGGAAGGGGTCGGGTCTGAGCGAAAGAGTTGTGCCTCGATTTATTCCGTTTTGACAGCCTTGATTTTTTTAACACAGATATCTTCTGTGAGTAGGTAACGTTCGAGAAGGAAGAATTCGAGACTTCCTTTTTTAGCAGTTTGAAGTGTTTTTGTATTACAACGATATTCGTATTTTACTTTTTGTTGCCATTTAGCCTCCTTGGGTGGGAGCGGGTAGCGGATGAAGTTTTCGGCTTTTTTTGCCGACATACGAGCGTGTTCGTAAGGGGTGAAAGAGCTTGCGAGCGAGGGGTTGGTTGCAATCTAGCGAGTAGAACCAGACTCCAGGGCGCCATGTTCATTGTAAACGCAGGTTCGAAGATTGAGTTCAAGAAACCATGGAATTCCAGGGAGCGGGGGACAGAAGCGAGGCCGATCTTTTCCATGAAGAAGGGAACGGCTCCAAGAAAGGCATCCCTTTCAAAGGTATCGAGAGTGAGCCTGGCGGGAAGAGTAGTGGAGAGCAGATCTGGGTCGAATTTCCAATGGAGAAAGAGAAGGGTCAGACCAGCGTTGAAACATGACTGGCTTATTGGAAGGAGGCTCGTCGTTGTTCCAAAGGAGCGGTCATTACTCAGGATCAGGTTCGTTTGAATCCTTTTTATGATCGTCCTCTTCATCTTCGAGCGGGTCAAAGTGAGGATCTTCTTCACGAGATTTTTGCTCGTGATAGAGGTCATCATCATGATCCTTATGCCAGTCTTCATTTTCATCTTTGTCTAGAAGCTCGTCGCTGTGGGCAGCGGAGGTTCCGGGAGCAGAGATGACGCGTGGCTCCGGTTCGGGAGTGACTTCGCTATCGTCAGAGTGGTCAGAGTTTTTTGCCGCTTTGCGTTTCTTTCTTTCGAGGAGTAAGGTGAGCCAGATGCAGCTTTCGTAGAGGATATACATTGGGCCAGCTAAGAGCCCGAGGGTAAGAGCATCTGGGGTAGGGGTAATGAGGGCCGCAATTACGACGATGGCGAGGATAGCGTAGGAGCGAGTCGACTTCATGGTGTCGTAGCTCAGTAGCTCAAGTTTTACTAGCGTCATCACGACAACTGGGAGTTCAAAAGCGAGGCCAAAGATGAGAACGAATTGAGTGGCAAAACTGATATAGTAGCCGATTCGCCAGTCGTTCTGAATGCCCATATCAAGCGAGTAGCCGTAGAAGAAGGCGAGGACGTTCTTCAGAATAATAAAGTAGGCGAAGAGGACCCCGGAGAGAAAGAGAACAAATCCGATGCCAAGAGCTGGGAAAAGGGCTTTCTGTTCCTTTTCCAACATCCCTGGAAGGATAAACTGAAGGATAAAGTAGAGTAAAAGCGGGAAGGTGAGAACAAGAGCCGCAAAGAACGAGAGCTTGATAGAAAGCATAAAGCCTTCTGTGGGGTTGAGAGATTGCATAATGACCATGCGTCCCTTCGCCTCGATGGAGGAATTGGGATCACCTTTGACAAGAGCTTTGAGTTGCTTGCGAAGCTCGTCAGAGATTCCGGGTAAGCCGGAAATATAGGCGAGTTGTTTTTTTTCATCATCAATGGCTTGGGCTGCCCGAAAGTGGAAGGCTGACTCGACGTGAAAAGCAAATATTGGGTCTTTGTGTTCAGCTGATTTGATCAGGTGAGCCCGCTGTTCGTTGGAGAGCCCGATCGAGGCGTTGGCAACGCGAAGGGCGTCTTCCCAGGTTTCGACTGAAGGTTTGGGGTCGAGTTTTTTGAGCGAGCTCTTTTGGGTGTCTAGCCAAACGCTCTCCACCGGATGGCGGATGATTTTCATGAGCTGGTTGCGGAAGGCGTAGCAAACGATCATTCCGATCAGTAAGGTGAGGATGATTCGAGTGATCGTAACACGCAAATCATCAAGATGATCAAGAAAAGGCTTTTCGGCCTCGGGATTACCTCCGTCACGAATTTCGAAAAGTTTTTTTAGGAAAAACATGTTGTTATTGAGCGGGATGCGCTGGGCGGACGCTAGCAGCGAGAACAGAACTAGCGAACGGAAAATTCTTCAAAGATGTATTTTATCGAATTTATCTTTGATTTTGGGCATTTTCGATTGCGAGGGCGGCACAGCCGAGAATGCCTGCTTCGTTACCAAAGGCAGCAGGGAGAACTTGGAGGTTTTCACGAAACGGTTTTCCAATTTGTGAAAAGAGCTTTTCTTTAAGCGGCTCAAACAGGAGAGGTCCGGCTTGAGCGACTCCTCCCCCGAGGATAATGGCCTCTGGATTAAGTAGAAATACACTGGAAGTGAGAGCGCAGGCTAGGAAAGTGGCAAAGTCATCCCATAGTTGTAGGGCCACTTCGTCCCCTTCGGTAGCCGCTTGGGCGAGGACTTTTGGATTGAGCTCTTCTTCCGGGGGCGTTTTGCCTGCGTCTTGGTATTGCTTCTTTGCTCTGGCTGTAAATTCTCGGTTGCCAAGATATTCTTCGAGTCCTCCAGGGTTGTTGTAGGGTCCCCGTAGTCCTTGGTAGTCGATCGAAATATGGCCCAGTTCACCTCCGACGGAATGAGCTCCACGAGCTAGATGGCCATCAATGATGAGTCCGCCGCCTACTCCAGTCCCTAGGGTGAGTGCGATGAGGTGTGAAAGTCCGAGCCCGCTTCCGAGTTTCCATTCCGCATAGGCCATGGCATTGGCGTCATTCTCAATAACGGTGGGAAGGTTCAGGCGCTTTTCGAGTTCGGTGCGTAGGTAAATGTTTTCCCAGCCAGGAACGTTGGTGAGGCGGTGAATCCGGCCTTCTTTGAAATCGACAAAGCCAGGTACTCCGACCCCAATAGCGCTAATTTCGGAGTGTTCTTTGCGAAAGGCTTCTACATTGGAGGCGATTTGATCGATGAGATCGGTGACCTTTGGAAAATCAGCGGTGACAATGGGTTCGGCTTTGGAAACGAGTTGTGAACCGGAGACCACACCCATCTTGATACTGGTCCCACCAAAGTCGATTCCGACGGAAAGAGGAGGCATGTCAGGAGGCTAGCAGTTTTGCTTTCGAGTAAAATTGAAAAGAGAACAGATTCGGGGAAGTTTTTTTAAGATTAAAGGAATAGCGTTGACTGACTCGAAATTTTCAGGAAATTCTGAAACATGCCTCAAGACAACAAAGCGTTCGAAGAAACGCGTGAGAACTTTATCTCTCAGTGGGGGGTGATGGGCACTCAATGGGGTATCAATCGAACGATGGCTCAGATTCACGCGCTTTTGATGACTTCAGTGGAACCACTGAGTACGGATGAGGTCATGGCTGCGCTTGATGTGAGTCGGGGGAACGCTCATACGAACCTCAAAGAACTCGTAAGCTGGGGACTACTACGCATCATTACTAAGAAGGGGGAGCGCAAAGAATACTTTGAGGCGGAAAAGGATGTTTGGGAAATGTTTCGTCGCATCACTCAGGAGCGTAAGCGCCGTGAAATTGATCCGGCTTTAGCGGTTCTGACTCGATGCAAAGAAGAATCTGAGGGTCTCGATACCGAAGAAGCAAAAGCCTTTCATCAACAGATGAAAGAATTAGAAGAGTTTGTTTCCTTCGCGGGTAAAATGAGCGACCGCGCCGCGAACCTAGGGCATAGCAAAGCGATTCAGATTGCAATGAAGTTTCTGGGGTAAGCTGAGGTGCTCCACCACAAGATCTGAATCCACAATAAAACTCAAACTACTCAACCTCGTAACGACATACGAGTAAAATGGGTCGTGCCAAGCGTGGTGAGGGGAGTTGTTGATCTTAATTTGATCTTAAGCATTCCGCTGGAGAGCTCTTCTTGTTCCAAAAGTTCGAAGCCTCCTACTCCTTGTGTGGATTGCCAGTTAGTTAAGTCTGCGCTGCTTTCGAAGCGATACTCTACATTCTGAGCGAGGGGGGTTATGTCGAATTCGACGACTAAATAGTCTTCTTCTGGATTCTCGTCGGGAAGGGTTTGAGAGCTTATCCCAATATTTGGGATACCCGGTTTCCTTGAACAGAAAGTGCGCCGTTGATTTCGATGGGTGTTAAGCACTCCTGAGCTTATAGCGTCACATTTTCAGCGTGACCGTAGTAAATTTGTGTTGGTCGTTCAAATACTATTCGACAGGATTTTCGAAGATACCAAATTCGGAGACGGCATCGAAAACAAAGTCTCCGAAAGGGGTTGATACGACTTGGGTGGTGAGGCGGTGATAGCGTTCGATGAGTGGAGGGGATTCGTCGAATTTGTGGGAGTCGAAGTAGAGGCGAAGTCTCAGAGTTTCCGGAAGAGTTTCTCCTTCCATAGTGAGCACTCCTTCATATGGGCCAGTAACGTCGTAGGTGATGTTTTGAAGGAGGTGAGTTCCTCCGAGATCTGTTGCGGCGCCATTCACTCCTGTGGGCTCACCAAACAGAATCCCGGTTGGCTCGGCTTCTGAAAAAAGCACATCAAAGACGTTGAGGACAATGTTGGCATCATCGGTGTCTGTGTCGGCTCCTCTAAATCCAATGGTCTCACCAAGGTAAGTGTCGGCAAAGGCTTCAGAGGGCCATACCGGGTAGGTCACCACCGCTCCTTTAAGGCGAAAGAAGGCTTGATCATTGTTGGCAAGAATTTGTTCGAAATCGAAGGAGGGGGCTTCCGTAGCGTTGATGGGGTGGGAGAGTTGAGCTAATTCATTCCAAGATTGAAGGTCGGTTGAACCAGTTAGGATGGCCGTTTCACCTGGGGAGAGGCCAGACTCGATGCGAGGGGGGGTGGCGGAGTCATTGATTGTGAGATCAACATCGATTTCTCGAATGGAGGGGAAGCTGGCGATTGCGGGATTCGTGGCTAAATAGATTAGAGGATTGAAGCTGATTGAGTTATTAACAAACTGAATATCAATTACCTGGGCAGCTTCTCCGTCGACGAGTAGTTGAACAACAGTGTTGCCTCCATTGACTGCTCCTACCGAGGAGTCAAAAAAGTTGTTTTCGATTGTTCCAAGGTGAGTGTGTCGGCCTCGGAAATTGGGATTGCCGAGTAGTCCAGTGAGGATGACTTCACCGTTTCCCGTGTTCGGAGAAGAGAGGCTAGTGTTGGCGAAAGCCACTGCGAAACGGTTGTTATTCAGAACAGTTCCGAATTGATTGGCGAACTGATTGCCCCATGGTCCAGTGAACGAATTAAAAGGATCGCTAATAGTGATATCCACCATTTCGTTTTGTATTAACCAACCTAAGGCGGAGAGGTCGGTGCCGTTTGGACCTATTAAGGAAGCAACAGGGAAATTGCCGCCGATATGCTCAACATTATTTCCATCGTAGAAAGCTTCTTCGGTGATCGTTTGCTCGAGTTCGTTGACGTAGGATAGGCTACTATCGATTGTGAGAAAAAATCCTGAATTTGAGGGAGAACTATTTTGGAAGGAGAAATGAGGGTTGTCGGATTCCCAGCGAGGGCCATCTGCGGTGAAGGTCGCTAGTAAAACTCCTCCGCCAGAGCCAATTCCAGTGTTCGGCGTGATCAGTTGAAGAGTCGTGGGATTGAGAGGGTCATCAGCAAGCATTTCAAATTCTATCGATTGAGGGATGAATCGGTTTCCGTCTTCATCGGCCAAAAGATAGTTTCCTCTCGGAGTGAGTGGGTTTTGGCTAACGTAAAAGCTTACTTCAGGGCGTGCGAGGAGCATGAAGGCCGATACGCTTCGAGGAGCGTGCTCTTCATTGAGCCTAATAGCGAAACGGGCTTCTGGGAAGCCGCCGCTCTGGAACTGAACCGTTACGATCGCATGGACATTTTGAGCTAGAGAATGCCCTGCTGATAACAGGAAGAGGAAAGTTGTGAAAAATTGGAAAAATTTCATTTAACGTCTGAAAGCCTATCGCGGGAGGTTATGAAAGTCGACGGGAGATTCCCAACTGAGGAAGAAAAAGCGCTCTGCCGCAGAGTCGCGACTTGCCTGTGAAAGCGTTGCTTGGCTAGCTCAAGGCGATGAAGGCTTCAGAGGATATAGAGGTGTCAGAAGAATCAGCTGCGATTAAAGCAAAAGCCAATGAGCAGGGATGGGCTTTGTTTGATCTCGATCAAACTCTTGTGCCCTATGATTTACAGCTTCTTTTTTGTGATTTCGTTTTGAAGCGTGAGGGATGGAGGCGGGTGTTATTGCTTCCGTTTGTAGCAACTCTTCCTCTGGCAAAAGTCCTTGGTTCTGAGGCGATGAAGCGGACCTTTCTTTGCTTACTCTGGCGAATGCCGCGCGAGGAGTTGGAAACTTTGGGAGAGGAATTTGCTGAAATGGTGGTGACTGAATATACTTATCCGGATGTTTTGGCCGAATGTGAGCGTCACGGGAGAGAAGGAAGAGAGCGTATTCTCGTCTCGGCGAGCCCAGAAGTTTATGTGGCTCCGATTGGACGTCGTTATGGTTTTGAGAAGAGCTTTGGAACCGTGATTTCCTTCGTCAATGGAAAGGGGAAAGAGCTGTCCTATGTCCCTTGGCGTCCTCGCTTTGAGGGAGGAAATAATAAAGGCGCTCGTAAAGTTGAGCGCCTGGAAGAGGAATTGTCGTTGAGCCAACCTTATCCAAACAGTGAAGGGTATTCGGATAGCAAAGTTGATTTACCCATGTTGGAAGGTTGCCAGCGAGTGGTCGCTATTCATCCCGAAGGGGAATACGCGTCTCGAGTAGAAGCAGAAGGATGGCGTATTTTACGACCTAAAAAACCTTGGGAAGATCGAAGGCAGTTTGCTGGAGACTGCCTTCTGATGTTATTAGGAGTATTTCGATCCTAGGCAGCTATTTCTTTTCGTCCTTCTTCTCCTCGGCTACTGGCTCAGGTTCAGCCGTAGCGTATTTGAGGTATTCGCGATACTTGCTAGGTAATTTTTCACCGTTGGTGTGAACTTGTTCCCAGACGGTAACAAGAGCTGCAGCTTCTCCAAGGAGAGCGTTTCCTGGGGAATTGGGTTCCTCGGCTGGAGTGCCGTGCACTCGACGAGCCTCTACTACGATGGGATATGTCTCAAAAATTTCGAAACAAGCCATGACCGCGTTTTTGGTTTGAACGAGGTCGCTGCCTGCATTTGATACAATGGCACGATTGAACTCAACGAGAGCATCTTCGTATTTCTCCTCGCCCTTGTAACCGAGGCCGAGAAGGTAAGAGATTTCGGCTCGGAGAGGAGGAGAAAGTTTCTTGTCTACCCAGCCTTTTGCTAAATTGGTGAGACGGGACCAGCTCTTTGCTTCGACTGCTTCATAGCATTCGCCGATACGGTATTTTTCTTTATCAGATTCGAGTAGCAGAGGCTCTGGTTGGAATTGGCGTCTTAACTCAGCAAGTTTGGTGTAGTTTCCGAGCTTACGAGCGCACTCCATTTCATAAAAACCTGCTAGGGTGGAGTAATTGCCAGGAACATCTTCGCTGAATTCGTATTTTTCACGAGTTTTGGTGAATTCTGCCAAAGCGTCTTCAAAACGACCATTCTCATAAAGAGCTTCCGCGATAGCAAATTCCTTTGGCTTGAGAAATTTGATAGTGATGGAATTGAGGCGAGTATCGATTCGATTGGTGGAGCGCTCACTTCTTCGGTAGCGCACGGTTTTTTCGCTAGCAGCTTCGACAAAAACAGTTTCTTTCTCACCATCACGGTCAAAGACGTACGCGGGAGCGAGAGTCTGTGCAGAGAGAGAAGAGGCGAGAGAGAGCGAGCCAAGGAGTGAAATGATGGTTATGGCTTTCATGGAAAATTAAAGTTGTGGGAGGTTAGGTTTCTAAGCGAGGAAGTAAGATTATTCTGCAGCAGCTTTAACATCAGGATGGGCCTTGTAGCGGGCTACCATTTCAATCAGTTCACGTAGGACTTCTTTGGTGTCTTCTGGAACGTTCGGGTTACTGAGGAAATTCCGGGTTCGACTGTTGAAACCAGCTCCATAATCGTAGGCGAATTGCCTATCAGCTGGAGTCTTACCACCGCCCTTTTGGTTTCGAGTCCAGAGGATTTCAAGCATACGTTTCACAGAAGGGGCAGAGACAATGGCGTTTCCTTCATAAGCACTAGCGACTTGAAGGTAGGCGATGTAGGCATCTTCAGATTCTCCTAATTGGTCATGAGCGAAAGCCTTCAAATAGGCCACTCGGTCATCGTATTGACGAAAGTTGAGGTTGTTTGCATCGTTTTCGTCTTGGTTCACTGCTGGATTGAGATACTCGGATGCTTGCGTTTTCACTTCGTCCCAAGCTTCCATCGAGGTGAGAATTTCCACTACGCGGTAGAGTCCCTGTTCTTTTTGAGAATTCTCTTCGGAATTGGCGTAAATTGCGAGGAGTTCATCAACTGCTTTACGTTGTTCTTTTTCGTTGGAAGAGCGTCCATAGACATCAGCGAGACCAAAGCGAGCATCAAAGCGGTAAGAGACATCTGGCCGGCCCAAGACTTCCTGATAGTAGGGGGCTGCTTCTTTAGGAGAGCTAGTTTTTTCGCGAAGATAGTCTCCTACGCTTACCAGAATGTAGTTCGAGAGACTTGGGAGGTCGAAGTCTTCGCGAAGGTCAGTGAAGAGAACCTTCACATTGGAACGAGCTTTACGCACTTCTGCTTCATTCTCGTCCGTCTGTTCCTGATTGGCTCTTTCCTCATAGACTCCAATTAAGGCAATGCGGAGAAGAGCCTGAGCAGCTCGGTCTTGTGGCGAGATATCCGGGAAATTGTAGTAGAGTTCCTTGAGCTCTTCTTCACTGTGAGATTCGAGGTAGAACTCGGTAAAGGAGTTGATAGCTCCTTCCAATCCAGGTGCTCCTGGAAGCTTTGCGAGGCGGGAGATGACTCCTTGAAGATTGGCAATACCTTCATCGGTGCGATTGGCTTTCTTAAGAGCTGGCATAGCAGAAACCGCGACTTCCGCTTGGTGACGACTCTCGGCGCCATATTCTTCCCAGAACTTATCGTAGTAAGGCAGAGCTTCTGCAGATAATTCTCCCTCTTGAGGGGCGAGAAGGGCGATAAGAGAGAACAGAGACTCTCCCGCAATTTCGTCGTTGTCTTTCTGTTCGGCAATAGCGAGCCCCTTCTCGTAGTATTCACGAGCTTCAGCATCTTTGTCGAGACCAGCGAGGACGTTCCCTTTCAGGTTGTAGACTTGTTCGATGTTATCGGGATTCTGGAATTCGGCTTCAATTCGGTTGAGACGAATCAGAGCTTCTTCATATTCGTTTTGAGCATAGAAGCAGGTTGCTCGATCAAAGAGAGCAAAAGGGAGATAGACGTTGTCTTGAGGATTGGGGTAATCGTTGATGAACCGATCCATGGCGATTCCGCCTCGCACATATTCTTCAAGAAAGACAAGATTAGCGGCTCCAAAGTAAGAGGTTGCGACTTTGAACTCACTGTCAGGATACATCTCCTTGTGCCTTTTGAGAGGCTCCGATGCTTCGTCAAATCTTCCGAGATTGAAAAGGCTTCCTCCTAAGACATGGAGGCAGATATCGTGTGGCTCGGTGTTTTCACTAAGCTGAGGCTCCATATCGGTAGCGATTTCGAGGCAGGTTTCGTATTCTCCATCATAGAAGAGTCCTGAGAGCATGAGTCTACGAACGTCATTTTCGAATTGCCCTCCTGGGTAAGTATCAAGGTAGCGTTGACCGTACTTCTCGGTCTCATGAATACGGCCAATTAGGGATGCGGTATAGGCTAGGTGATAAAGGAAGACCTCACGTTGTTCCTGAGGCGCATTATCGTGATAGCCCTCAAGAAGGTCAAAAGCGGCGTAGGCTCCTCGAATATTACCTTTCTGAAGGTGGACGATACCCGTGTTTAAGAGGATAGAGATCTCGACGCTCCCACCTCTGCCATCGCGCTCTTCGATGGATTCAAGAAATGTTTTGGTTGTCGTCCGGTTTAATATCTGGCTCCCATCATTAGTGACTTGTTCAAAGGCTCCCAGTTGCGAAAGCAAAGCCTTAGTACTTTCAGTGGCTGTGATGGAATCGGGGACAAGAGAAAAAAGACTAAAGGCGGTGGGGTGCATTTCGGTTTCCATCGCTGCACCAGCAAGATTGAGGTAGATGCCAAGGTAAGGCTCCACTTCCCACGGTTCGAAGAGGACATCGGCGCGGTGTTTTTTGAGGAAGTTCGCGATGGCTTTTTGATCCTTATTTTCAATGGCTTTGTTGCAGAAAGCTTGAAATCCCGCAACGATTGCATTTGGAGGGGTAGGATACTCGTCTTTGAACTTGAGTGCTCGCTCAAAGGGTTCCATCCCGGCGGCAAGTTTTCCACTATTGAAGTAGCAGATGGCCATGTTGACATTGAGAGGGCCTGGCTCGAATTTGTCGACAGGGTCATCTTTGTCATATTCTGCGAGGAACTGCTTAAAGTATTTGATGGCTTGTTCCCAGTCTTCAGCTCCTTTTGAGGCTTCGCCTAGACGTAATAAAGCCTGATTGTAGAAGATGTTTTTGCTCTTAGCTCCGTCTGCGTTTTTGTATTTGCGGCAACCTTCAAAGCATTTGGTCGCTTCTCCGTATTTCTCGAGCTTGAGGTTACTATAGCCCTGCCAATACCAGAAGTATCCGAATTCAGGGCCGTAAAGAGCATCGGCGCGCTTATCGTAATTGTCAGTGGCCGCTTTCAGTAAACCAAGAGCTTCGTTCCACTTAGCGGCACCAGCGGGCATACCAGCACTTTCCGCAGCCTTCATGGCCGCATTGGCATTGTTGAAGAGTTCTCCAATGGTCTGGCCCGAGATTGGAAGCCAGCTCAAGGTTAAGATGAGAAAGACTTGTAGAGTACGACGCAGGGTGGTTTTCATAGCGAAATTTGAGCGGGATATGTTTCTAGGTAATTAGAAGAGAGAAAGATTATTTTATTTCCTAAGTAACCGATTCCAATGTCAAAAAGCTTTAGAATAGGGAGGATTAGGAGATGGCTAGGATGGACCTAGTTATTTGTAAGATCCGTGAAAGCCACGTTCTTAATTGCGTGCTTGCGCAGACAGTTGATGACATCAACCGTTCGCTGATAGCTAGCGTCACCTTCAATATAAAGCTGGACGACAGGGTCTTTGCCTGAGACGGCGAAACCTGTTTTGTAGGAGTCTACGCGTTGGTCAAGAAGAGGGACATTACGAACATTGGGATCACTCGGATCATTTCGATCAAGGGCTTGTTCGGAGCTTCCCGTGCCGGTATAAATCACATCATCCCCGGCCACTCGGATAAACATCGGTTTGATGTCTGATGGTGTCTCTGAAGGTTCACTTGAAGGAATGCTCATTGTTGAGTCCATTTCGCTACGTTGTAGTGTGGTAGTCACCAAGAAATAGATAAGAAGAAGAAAGCAGATATCGATGAGAGATGAGATCTCTAAACCGGGTTCATCTTGTTCGAGTCCTGTTGCTCGTTTATGTCGTGCCATGGGAAGAGGAAGTTTGTTCTAAAAGGAGATTTACTTGTAGGCTTTGGTCGTGCCGTAACTGACAAAAACAACATTGCTTACTCCGGCTTCTGCAGCGATGCCGATGATGCGGCGCACGTGTTTGAATTGGGTCCCTCGATGTCCTCGAAGGTGAAGCTGAGGAGTGACCGTAGCATCCATTTCTCTTGCTGTTGTAGTGATGAAATCGGAAATAGCAGCGTCGTCATACAACCAATCATCTTCTTTGCCGCCAACTTTGCTATAACGAGCTTTTGGTATTTTGGTTGGGTCATCATAATCTGCTTCGTTTGCAGGGTAGTTATAGACATTGACAACAATTCGGTTAATAGAATTCTCTTGGACCTCGGCTGACTCTGCTACAGGAACTTCGACTCGCTTATCCATTTCAATGACCTTGAGGTTTGCGGTCACGATGAAAAAGATGAGCAGAAGAAAAACCATGTCGATCATGGGCGACATATCGACCTTGAGGTCTTCATCTGAGCCCCGCAGCTGGGAGCGAAGTTTGGAAGTAGCCATTAGAGAAGTCTTTAAAAATAGGTAAAGTAAGGTTTGCAGGCTACGGTTTTACAGCCGTGAGCCTGTTAAGAAGGGCCGTAAGAAAGGGGCTATACCGCAACTCCTTCAGGAATCTTCATGAGATAAGCATCTGCATTGATAGTTTGAAGAGAGGCGTTCAGCATTTCTTCACCAGTGCGATGGGCTTCTGAAACAAGGTTGTTGAGTTTGTTCTTGAAGAAGAAGTAGAAGAGAAGTGCTGGGATAGCGGTGATAAGTCCCCACATTGTAGTTAGGAGAGCTACGGAAATTTGTCCAGCTAGTACCGAAGGCTCGGCTTCTCCAGTTTCTCCAAGAACGTCGAAGGCGCTGACCATACCAATAACAGTACCAAGAAGACCAAGCATAGGAGCAGCTTGAGCAACGAGAGAAATGTAGTTGATCCAAGTCATGTTCTTACGGGCTTCATTGATTGAGAAATCGGCCATGGCGTCTTCGATTTTATCCCGGCCAAGTGTTTCAGGCTGAGTAGCGTCGATGTTTGGAAGAGAGTAAGCAACCATCCGTCCAAGATAAGAAGGGTCAGCCGCCCCGAGATCGATGGCGCTCCGTGCCTTACAGGCAGCCATGTTCTCAAGAAGGGCGCCGCGAAGAGGATCAGGGCAAAACTTCGCTTTGGTGAGATTGATGAAGTTGAAAACAATCAAGGCAATGAGAGCAAGGACCGCGAGGCCGATGGGAATCATGGTCCAACCACCAGCAAGGATGTACTTCTGAAGCATGTTGGAGCTGCCTCCTCCTTGGGCAAGAAGGTTGCCAGAAGAAGCGAGGAGAATAAGGGGCGCGGAGGTAGCGAGGGACGCAAGGCGACGACGGGATTTCACAATCATTTCAATTACTAATATTAAAAATTTTTGGACCGGGAGTTTGCTAAGTCGAAAGAGCGAGTAAAGAAAAGAACTCAGGAATTTTCGAAGTTTAGCAAATTCACTGTCTGTTGGCTTATGAAACGGGTGTCTCTCAATTTTCTTTGGTGAAAAAATGAAGACTTTTGCCGATTTTTTCGTTATTCTTTATTTTTGGAAACTTCTGCCGAGAAATTTGTCAGTAAAAACAGGAGAAAAATGAGGCATGAAACAAAGGAGGTCATGCTTGGGAGAAGAGAGGGAGGTTTTTTCCCGAAGTGTTTTGATTTTCTGTCAAACTCGTTATGACAAAAATCCTCAATTTTTTTTTTAAGAAAACGCAGAATAGAGTGGAGAAAAGTAATGAAGATCAATACACTTAAAACATCTTTAAACAAAAAGGCTGTGAAGCTAAAACCAATTGAGTACATCGGTGCTGCACCGACCCCCAAAAAGCCTAAGAAGTCAGCAAGCGGCTGGTTCCTCATTGCTTTTGTGGCTCTACTCTCTTTCTTTCTAGCGAAGCCGTTTGTCCAGTTGGTGCAGGCGCAGCGAAGTCAGCCCAATGCAACCAACTTAGAGGAAGCGCGAAAATCGCTGTTGAGCGGCGGTAGTTATGGGTCCAAGCTTGCTGCGGCAGCTCTTGAGCGAACCAAGTATGAAGTTGTTTATGATCGCTCATACCGTGTGATTGAGTTTCCTGGGGGTGATGTCCCTTCAGATCGCGGGCAGGCCGAGGATGTGATTATTCGAGCTTATCGTTCGCTGGGAGCGGATTTACAGCTTCTTGTGAATGACGATATGACTGCTAATTTTCGCGAATATCCTAGATTATCAGGTTTGAAGGAGCCCGATTCCAATATCGACCATCGTTGCACTCCGAATTTACAGCGCTTTTTTGTGCGAAATGGGGAGTCAATCCCACCCAGTAATTCGGCGGAGGATTATAATTTCGGTGATATTGTGGTTTGGCATCTTCCTGAGCAATCGATTGCTTTGGGCGGTCATATTGGAATTGTTGTTCCCGGACCAGGGAAGCTCGGGGATGATAAGTGGATTGTGCACAATAATGGTTCCGGACCTCTTTGGGAGAATGAGCTATTTTCTTATCCGATCATCGGTCACTACCGCTACGTGCATGAAAATCTCTTGGTAGAGGCAGCGTTAGAAGGCGCAGTAAAGAAGATGTTTTAGAGCATCTAAAAGTAATTAAATGCTCTTGAGATAAGTGTTCTTAGCCCAGTTAGGTTGAGATCAACCGTGAAAAATTTTGACTACTGCGTTGGTGCGAGTTCAATTTTTTCCTCTTCCATGGAAGAGGTGCTATTTCTAGTTGCTCGAAGGCTTCTGTCGATTTCTTCACTCCAATGAGCGAGGAAGAATTTTTTCTCAGTGGGGAAGTGAGTAGTAGCGGTGCCGAGGAGAGGGCGAAGTGCGGTTGAGATCTGGAGGGTTACGATGAAGAAAATCGTAAGCCAAAGACCCACTTGCCACGGTGCTTGTTTGCCTCCGTTGAGTTTTCTCAGTAGTCCGCCCGCGAGGAGAAAAGATAGAAACCAAACGATGAGAGCTAGAGAGCCGACGAAAGGAAGCGAATTAGAGGATAGAGTAAAGATCCAAAGGATAGGAGTGAAAGCTACTAGAAGAAGGGCTAGTAAGGAGAGGAAGCAGAGGTAGGCCGAGGCGATTCCAGGCAAACGAAGAGGTGTGTTTGCGAGACAGCTAAAGACATACAGGCTAGGGAAACAAATGATGGCGGCGACCATGATTCCTCCCGCGATTTTTAGAGGAACGGCAAGGAATTGTATTTCACCTGAGAAGCTGCCAAGTACGATTCCAAAGCAAAGGGTGCTCGTGATTAAAAGAGCGATCAGACTAGGAATGATTTTTGGTTGTTTGGGGAGGGCTTGCAAAAGTGCTATGGGGCTTCTGAGTAGAGCTTCGATCGCACTTGTGAAGGAGTCTACGGTGATGGCAGGTGATTTTTCTACCTTATTTTTAGTAGGAATTTCGGGAGGGGTTGGAATGTCAGTCATGATTTATTGATTTGTAGTAGTTGAGTTAGAGTGATTTTTATTTTTTGGATGGAGGAAGCGATTGAGTGTCACGAGAGCTCCCAATAAGAGA
>CAYUHN010000002.1:0-42502 GCA_964444495.1 uncultured Roseibacillus sp.
TACGAAGTACGAAGGGACTCGCAGGAAGTAAATTTCGGTCGAGAAGCAACCCGATGGAACCAGTCAGTTGATTTTTCGCAGTTAGAGCTGATCCGAATAGCAGGCAGTCGTTATCTCAGTCCCTGAGAGGTATGCATCCGCCGAAACCTAAACTAAGCACCACTTGGTATAAGATCGATCAATAAACGCATATAGGCTTTATCCGTAGCACTAACCGGGGTTGGAAAACAATATTGACCCCATTCAAAACCTGAAGGTAAAGCGGGTAAATGTGCCGATGGAATGATGGCGTTAGGTCCATTATTCCATTGGACCAGGTCGATCGAATCCTGAACCAGATAAATGAATTCTGCAGTCTGATAGGCATTGGTATTAATCACCACCTCGCCATTGGTTGGCCGTGGATAGGCCAACGTCAGATAGCTCTCGTCGCCGTCTTCGAAAATCTCATATTGCACCGATGGCAGCGCAACGACTTCGAGAACGGTTTCGGCAAACGCCGCACGACCGAGGTTGTTCCATACCACCAGTGATACTCGATATTGTCCGGGAGTATCGAAAGTCAGGTTTGGATTGGCCAGACTTGAGGGGATCTGACTGCCAAAGTCCCATAGTGATGTGGTTACCGTGCCCGCACCTTGATAAGTGAAGGAAAATGGGACGGGCTGCCCTGTGCCTACCGAAGCCGGAGCAGTGATCGTGACATTTGGAACTGGGTTGTTAGTAAAGCCAGTTGGTGTCAGGGAAAAATTCGGGTTGTTGCCGGTAACCGTATTATTAGTCCAATCTATATCCTGCAGAGTAGCTTCTGGATCTAACTC
Organism: uncultured Roseibacillus sp.; assembly: GCA_964444495.1. GTDB lineage: Bacteria > Verrucomicrobiota > Verrucomicrobiia > Verrucomicrobiales > Akkermansiaceae > Roseibacillus. Next base: position 822 of record CAYUHN010000002.1, read on the forward strand.
GATCGAATCGGATTGATTTCCAGAAAAGGTGTTTCCGATAAAGGTCAGTTCATCGACTCCGATCACAGAATCCGAACCATCAAATATTTGCATGCCCACTTCCTGGTTGTCGGAAAATATATTTTGATCAAAAACCATCTGCCGGACATTCTCATTGATTCGGAAACCGTGACCGCCCGCATTGAAAAGACTGGTGGTAGTATTCAATGAATTTGAAAACTGATTCTGACGAAAATACATTCTAAATGCACCATCTTCGCCGCCTTGGATTTGAGCCCCCCATGTTCCCGCATTGGTAATGCGATTTCTCAGCCATAGGATGTGGCGTTTTTCATCGTCGTTAGAAACAGAGATTCCGATTTGATTACCCTTTCCGGTTTGATTATCAGCGAAAACACAAAACTCACACTGACCGGCAGCTTCAAGACTGGCAAATTTTAGACTGGTGAGATCATCGCCGCCAATCGTGTTGCGTCTTACTGCCACATAGTCGGAGTTATCGAGGCTGAGCCAATGATCAAGCACGTTGTCTTCGACGATTGACCGGTCGCATTCACTAAACAATTCAATGCCCAGTCCTGGACCTTCATCGTCACCATTGGAATATAGCCCGATGTTGGTTATCTGGTTGTTGCGAATAATCGAGTCGACGACACCATTGTTTAATAGAATGCCACCGCGTCCAGTATCACGGATGGTGTTGCCCGTTACCTCGACTCTTGCGGATTGATTAGATAATCGAATCCCGGCACCCCATATTGAATCGACGCCGATATTGATTAACTCACAGTTAGTGATTTTGCTATCCAGAACCTCAGCTGCGAAATAGATACCGTGGGGGCCAAATGCGTCAGGACCTGCACTGACCAGATTTTTCACTCTGACATGGTTAATCCAAACTCCTCGAATCGAAGCAGCCTCAACGCCCTGAGTGCATTGAGTATGGTTATTACCGTCTAAGGTCAGTTTAGCTATGGTTACTGGCCCGTCACCGCCAAGATCGATCAATGGGCGCTCTTGTTGACCGCTAAATACAATTGAGGTCAGATCGTTCCCAGCACCCAATAGCACCAAGCTCTTATCCACCGAAATTGAATCAGAAATGTTCCAGGTTCCTGCTGGTATCAGGACGGTATCGCCGGGCGCTGCCGATGCAATCGCAGCGTGTATGGCCGCTATATCGTCAGTATTATCGGCACTGGTTGCGCCAAAATCGGTGATAGTGATTTCTGCAGTAGATGAGGGCTCTGCGATCGCCATGCTCAAGAGAGCTACACCTAGAATCCGCAAACTCAATATCATATGTCGTCGTGGGAAATTAGAAGCAGCATTCATCCAGTTGCGGCAATTTTTGAAATGCGTCGAAGGCGACCTTTGCCGATTGATCCCACTTAGCGATTAGTTTGCGGCTAATCTTCTCATCGACTGGCGTGTAGTAGTCAGGGTTGACTCCATTGGTAACCAATTCCATTCGATCGGCACTGACACCGAGACTTTTTAGAATCTCACAATCATGAGGCGATGTAGGTAGCATCAGGGCAGCGTTATCGACGACAAATTGAAGTGGTTTGGTAATTAGATGTCGCCATGCGATCTTGCCCACCAGGCCGAGCGAGTAGGCAGCACCTCCAGAGGTAACTTCGACAAAACCATGGGTTGAGACCACATAAGGTATATCTCGCTGGATGGCGGCCTCCGCGACCCGTTCCATCTCCAGAGTCGGTAGAGGATTGTGTATATGGATTAAATCATAATCGCCATTGAGGATCTTCGCCGGTATACTGGAACGATACAGCGGTGATCGAAATTTGTTCGGCAAACGGTCGAGTAATGGGGCGAATGGAGTTGTCGAACGGCATCTGGAGTAAAATATACCATCGACTGTTTCCGAGAACTTTTCGGTCGCCATGATCGCGACCTCGACCTGACAATGCGCTGCCAGGGATCGACTCAGGTTCTTTCCGGCAGTCACCGCACCACTTGCTGAGAGGTGCGGTGGAATAACGATGACCGCTAGTACTTTAAGCGGGGATTTAGGCGTATTCATAGTTTACTTGTTCGTCAACGAACCAATTGGAATAGTCGCGGATACCATCTCTAAACTCGATCTTTGGGGGAATCCAATCGACTCGGCCTTCTGATGATCCAGGCCCCAGGCTGAAGAGCCTTGAGAATCCCAATCAGCCCAGTTGCCGTGCCCAATTCCGGCCACTGAATAGCCTGCTTCATTGAGAGACTTACACAGATGGCGACCAATAAATCCAAAGGCTCCAGTGACCCAAACAATCTTATTCATCACATTTATAATAAAATTCCTAATTGAGGCAATTTAAACTGACATATTCAGTCTAATTTCCACAACCAAGAGATAAAATAGGTTCACTTGGTTTGATAACAACGAAAATTATGTAAAATATAATAAACACTCTCAATTACCGCTCTTAAATAATGAAAAATATGGAAAACATATTTGACCAACCTAATTACAGTCGTATTCTTCCCGTGATAATCGATTTGGTTGTCGAATTGACCCCTCAAAACACGCACAAACATGAAAACAGTTGATATAATCGGCCTGCGTTTGGCATGCACTGATTACTCAAACGCCACGGATTGGATTCTCAATCGTGCGGTCAACCATCATCTGGTGACTGCGGTCGAAGCTGCCAACACTCATGTTGCTGCTCTCAGTATGCATCGATCCGAATTTAGGGGGTGATAGAAGTTTGATCTTATTCTGCCTGATGGCATGCCTTTGGTGTGGGCAATGAACACGAGGTTAAAGGGTGAGCACAAGCTTTACGATCGTGTGTATGGGCCATCGCTGATGCTCGAAGTTCTGCAGGCGACCTCTAATCGGCCGGAGTGCTCGCATTTCTTTCTAGGTGGCCAGCAAAGTACGCTCGATAAGTTGGAAGCTCCTGCTATTGTAGAATCAATTTTTCAAAGAATACGGATATACTTTGAAGCGACTTAGAGTGTCGGGAGAGTCTTCGAAAAACCTCAATTGTTGGTGAGACGTAGAGAAAGGTATGAAGCGGTATGAAGCTTTAGCAGAAAAGCGATTTGATGTTCGGGGTGGCCTAGTAATTTTACTAGGGTGAGAGTCAAGAAAGTTCAATTCAAGAAACTCATTCGTTATTATGGCTTTATTGTGTTTTAGGAGTATTGCTGGTGGTGGCGGGAATAATGGTTTTGAGAAATCCTAGTAAGACGTCGCAAGAGTCCACAATGCTATGATTGCGCTCACCTCGCAGAATGCTCGGATGTAGTGGGGGCTGAGTTTGTAGAATGAAAAAAATAGTAAATTTTGCGGCGTGAGGAGGAAGTTGTTCGGGGCTAATGACCGACGAATAACGCAATTATCAGCAAAATCTGCGGAAATGGCTAAACTTTTTTCAGAGGAAGGTGATTCAAAAATACAATAGGCGAACAAACTTTTGAGAGGTACTTTGCACAAAAATCGTCGATAATTGGGATGTATGAGCTTTTTCAAGCTCTACTGTCTCTTCTAACTATTTCCTAGCTCCTTGATGGCAGAGGGAGGCGTTGTATTGGGTTGATTTGGCTCAGCCGGTAATTGCTCTGTGTTCACTGCTGATTTACTAGTGGCAGAAGGAGGCGTTGTGTCGGATTGATTTGGTTCGGCTGGCGCTAGCTCTTTGTTTACCGCTGCTTTCTTAGCTGCTGATTTCTTAGGTGCAGTAAGTCCGAGTTCCCGTTCGAATTCTCTACGAGCCTTTTCGAATTCTCCTTTTGTTTTTCCTAACCCTCTCGCGAGATCGGGTATTTTCTTCGATCCAAATAGAAAGAGAACCACTAAAAAAATGATGAGAATTTCTGGACCGCCTAGATTAGGAAGGAATGCTAGCATTCCTTGAATTCTATCAAAAAATTTTCAAATTGGAAAGAGTAATCAACTGTTGACCCTTCAAGGAGGTTGAACAATTTCATTATTTTGAAGAGTAAAGTTATCGAGAGTTTCAATCAAAAAGGTAGTCCCACTTGTAAGTGTGAAAAAACCTTCGCAGGAAGCGAAGGTTTTTAGTTTGAGAGGGCAATGGGCCCTTGATTCAAATTATAATAGAGAAACTAAAGAGTTTTACTCTGCGGTGGCTTCTTTTTCGGGGCGAGGCTTCTTGCCTTCGCCGCCGCGTCCGCCACGACCTTTGCCTTCGCCCTTACCTTCAGCTCCACCACGGCCGCCGCGGCGTCCACGTGCGGCTTCGGCTTCAGCTTTTTCGGTTTCGCTTAGTACTCCGTCGCCATCTTTGTCGAAACGCTTGAGCATTGCCGCTTCGCGAGCAGCTTTGCGTTCTTCTTTGCTGAGTTCTCCGTCTCCATCAGCGTCGAACTCGGCAAGCCTTTTGGCTCTGATCGCTTCGTAAGCAGCTTTGCGTTCTTCTTTGCTAAGCTCTCCGTCGCCATCAGTGTCGAATTCTGCTACGAGTTCTTTGGGAATAGGCCCACGGCCTCTTCCTCCGCGTTCGCGACCTTTTTTACCTTCAGGAGAATCTTGTGCCATTAGGCTGAGAGGAGCAAGCAAAGCGGCAGTTAAAATAAGTGTCTTTTTCATGATCTTTTAATTTGGTTCAGCCAACTTGACCTGTGCCGTTGGCCTGCAATTAAAGAAACCGTGAGACTCTGAAAAAGTTGTTAAGAAACTTCTAAAATAATTTCAGAAGTTGTTTTTTAGGGAGCAGCTATCCAAAGAGAGTTTTTAGCTTTTCCAAACCTATTGCTTTTTTCAAGCAGAGCGCAAACAAGCTGCTAGGATTCCATCTCGGCGACACGCTCTTGCTCTTCTTCTACCGAGTGGATGCGCAAGGTGACTTTGATATCTTCGCGTGCGGCAACGGAATTAACGACATTGCGAATGGCGCTGGCGGTAAATCCATTTCGGCCGATGAGTTGAGCGACATCTTCGTGAGCCAGAATGAGTCGGAAGCTCAATTGATTGTCTTTTGGCTGTCCCACGCGCAATTGCGCCTGATCGGGATGTTCGATGAAGGTGAGGGCAATATACTGGAGAAAATCGCGAATTTGAGCGGTGGCTTCTTTCATTCTGGGGAAGAATTTCGCCGAGACAACCCGTTCTGTCCAGCTTTCGACGTGTTTAAAATGAGGTTTTTATCGATGTTTACCCATGCTCTCGCGTTATTTCGGCGATTTCAGGAGGGATCTCCTGCCATTCGAGGTTTTTTGAGCCATCGGGGAGGGCTAGATTTTATCGGAAGTGATGCAATCTAAAGCACTTTTGAGGCGCTCGATTTCCGAATTTCGGTTGCGAAACCAGTCCGTGGACCAGAGGCGATGGATTTTCCAGCCTCTCGCCGCCAGAATATCTTGCCGGAGTCGTTCGCGGTCACGAGTGATGGGGTGAGCCTGATAGGTGGTGCCATCACATTCGATACCACAGAGGTAGCGATTTTCACCTGGTTTTCGGACTCCAATATCGACAAAAAAGCCCGAAACTCCGACCTGAAAATCGACTTCGAAGCCTAGAGTCGAAATTACGGCGGCGACAGAGGCTTCGAAGGGAGTATTGGCGCTCTGATCTCGCTGAATACCGAGTTCTCTTGTTTCTCCCTCATTTTCGACAAAAGCTAGGAAATCGGTCATGTCGCGCACTCCGCCCTTGAGTGGGGTGCCGCCTGTGAGTTGTTCACATTTCATACTCGCATAGATCCGCATCGATTTTTTGGCTCGAGTGATGAGAACATTTAAGCGACGTGCTCCTGAGATTCCATATAAGTTTGAAAATCGTTTGGCGATTTTGCCGGTTTCCGGATCTGGACCATAGGTGAAGCCGACCATGATGACATCTCGTTCATCTCCTTGAACACGTTCGAGGTTGCGGATGAAGGCGGGAGGGAAGTCATCTTTGTGATAAAGGTCGTAGCACTTCGAAAAGCGAGGATCGTCGAGAAGCAATCGGTCCACTTTGTCTTGAATCAAGCTAGCTTGCTGCGAGTTCATGACAACTAATCCGATGCTTTCGCGAGTATCCGGAGATGCATAGGCTTGTTCTTCAATGAAAGCGGTGTAGGCCGAGAAGAGGGCATCAGCCTCCGTTCTATTAAGGCCTTTTTTGAAGTTTCCTTCCGGTATGTGGTTCCATTCCACTCCAAGTTTAGGGTTTTTCTCGTAGCTAGAAGGCGGAATGATGAGGTTGTTGTTGTAGTAGCGCTCGTTGGAAAAAGCGATGAGCGATTGGTGCTGACTGCGATAGTGCCATTGGAGAAATTCCTTTTTGAAATAGGATTTTCTTTCGGCCACTTCGAGAATTGATTCCGCTGCTTCATGGTCGTCTATGTCTTCTTCGTTCTCGGCAGGGGAAATGCGAGTGGCTTGAAAGAAGTTGGAAGGTGCCATTTGTTTGTTATCACCGACAACGACTGCTTGATGGGCGCGAGCGAGAGCTCCTAGGGCGTCTTCTGGGCGAACTTGAGAGGCTTCATCAATGATGATGAGATCGAATTCGATTGAGTCGGGAGGGAGGAATTTGGCGATTGCGCCGGGATTCATTAAAGCGCAGGGGAAGAGTTCTTTGATGGCGAGTGGCGCGCGTTCGATTTGTTCTCGAACAGGACGAAGGCGTCTGCGTTTGCCAGCTTCGTGCTCCAAGAGCCCCATTTCCGTATAGGTGCTGACGCTGCCCTGGCGATTGCCCGTCGGCAGCTTGTCCTTTGCTACAAAAGTTTCAGAGAGAATATGTCGCTGGTTCAGTTTTGCGAGTGCCACGTCTTCTTTGCAGAAGCGGGCGATTCGTTCTTCTAATTCTTCGCGACCAATCGAGGCCAAGCCTTCCGGATTATTGAGAACAAGTGAGACGATATTTTGCAAGGAAAGATTGATGGCCTCATCGCTACTTTGGTTAGAGAAAATCTGACTGGCGAGCTCATTCCAGTAGAGGTAGGACAGGGTTTGTTCAGGGGATTGAGCGTTCAGGTTGTGGTTCTTGCAGTAGTTAAGAAGTGGGACGAAACCTTCTTGATTGAGTTTCTGCTCCAGGGCGGTGTAATCGCTCCAACGGATAAGGGTGCTATAGGTTGGAGCTGAGAGGTGCCAGTCTTGCTTGAGGCCGAGAAGAGGTTTGTTTTCAGGATTTTTGCTCCAAGAGCTGTTGGATCGCAGAGTCGCTTTTTTCTCCAGAGTTGTTAGGGCAGCCAGTTGTTCAGCGCGAGCCGCTGAAAATTCCTCTGCGAGGACTCCGAGTGAGTTGAGTTGTTTGGCTGGATCGTCATCAGTTAGGAGTTTTTGAATCTCCGCTTCATTGAGCCCTTTCTTTTCTATCGCTAAGATCCAGTCGATAGTCTTGGAGAGGGTGAGCGAATGAGGGAGATTTAGGCTTTTACAGGAGGCGAAAAAGTTTGAGCTGACATTCTTTGCAGAAGTCAAAAGTTTGTCGTGGGCCTCGGATAGTTCGACCGCATTATTGAATTGTTGATGCAGTTCTTTATAGGGAGTTTCTTTGGAAAGTTCAAAGGACTCAGCAAGAGTGATGGAAGTGGTGAGTTTAGCTCTTTTGTTAGCGATTTCTTCGAGGAGAAAAGGGATGCTTTCTTGCTTCGGCTCGTGGTGACCGAGTATGAGCAAGTTAGGATTCTCAGCGAGAGGGGCGAGAGCGGTTTCGAAGGCAAGCAATGCGGTTGGAATTTCATTTTTTTTTGTGGATGCTTGCTGGAGGTTCTCTAGGAAGGTCGGAGCGGCTTCTCCTTCATGGTCAGAAATATGAGCGCAGCACTGAAGGCTTTTGTCCAATTCTTTCCAGTCTGTGTCGATGCCATCAAAGACAGGCCCAAGCTGTTCGGTGAAGAGTGAGTCTGCTTGGAAAGAATTGCGCCTTGGGATATAGGCGAGAGCATCTTCGATTGCTTGAAAGAATTCGTTGGAAAGAACTTGAATGTCCTTATTTGAGCGAATGATTTTGGCCGCTCTTTTTGCTTTTGCGAAAGGGCCAAAGAATGGAAATTTCCACCAACGGAGGGAGAGACCACGGAGATGGGTAAGGAATTCCTGTGGGTTTTCTAAGCGCTCAAGCTCTCGTAAATTGAGTATCTGATCGAGAGGGTCTTGCTCATAGCGTAGCTTCTCGGCAAGGGCTTTGGCTTTTGCTATTGCTAAGTTCGTCTTGGCTTGCTCAAAGAGGCTCGGGCGAAGATTAGCAATTCTTGTGCTTGGTTGCGAGGTGAGGAGTTGAGCGAATTTTTGAGTCGAGTAGGCTCCAGTTAGAGTGTTGGTGGTGTTACTTGAGTCAATCTTCTCTCGGAGAGTTGAAACCGTTACAATAACGTGCTTGAGGGAGTCGGTGAGTTCGTTCAAGGCGGTGACGTTGTCTTGACTCGCGATGAGGTTTGTTCCGAAAAGGTCTTTCTCTTCGCAGGCAGTGAGCGAGATTTGATGGCATTGTTGGAAAAGTTCTTCGTTGTTTTCTGGGAAAGTCGCCTTGCTCTTTTTGAAGAGGGTGTAAGCAAGTTCGTTCTCAGTAGCGACGATTTTCGAGAGATTCCGATTCGCATCTGCGGCCTGTTCTGACCAAATTGGCAAGGTCTGCGTCGCGATGGTTTTTCCAAACTCGGCAGCGTTATTTTTTTGCCATTCGGACGGAGGCTTGGGGAGCTTTGATAGACTATCGAAAAGTTTCTTCCATTGCGGTAGAGTTAGAGTTTGGCGTTCTGCGAAGAAGGGATTTTCGGCGGTTTTGCAAAGTGCGAGAATTGCAGATTCTCCTTTTTTGAAATTGTCCCTGATTTCGGAAACGTCGTTTTCAAAGAGGCGATTGGGCGGCCGAAAGTTTCCCCACACCTTTTCGAGCTCCAAGATTCCCTCTTGCCAAGATTTACTGATCATCCTCGAGAGGGCTAGAAGGTCATGAAAATGCTTTTCGTTTCGAAAAAGGTCAGGTTCTATGGAAGGAGGGCTGAAGTCAGCGAGATTATGTTCTTTCCAAGTGTTTTTGAGATCCTGATAGGCTTGTTCACGTTTCCAGAAAATTTGAAAAATCTGAGGTGAAGTTTCATTAGTGAGAGGAGTTTTGAGAACAGCCCCATAGTTATCTAGATAGGATCGTAGTGTTTCTAACGAAGCTAAGTCGTCTTCACGAGTTTTTGGTTTGCGAGGTTTTTTACAAGCAAGTCGGCTTTTGAGTTGGGATTGAAAGTCCGCAGTGGTGGCCTTGTCGGAGTGGAGTTCGAGACAGTAGGGTTCCAAGCCAACATCAGCTAAGCGGCGACCAACGACTTTGAGAGCCTCAGGTTTTTCCGCCATAAAAAGAACAGTTTTGCCTGTTCCGATCGCAGCAGCAATGAGGTTGGTAATCGTTTGTGATTTTCCCGTTCCAGGAGGTCCTTGAATCACCATAGATTGCCCTCTGAGGCATTTTTCTACCGCTTTCAACTGGGTGCTATCGATTTCCAAGACGTTAGGGATTGGATCGATGTAGTAAATGTTTGTGTCAGGTGGAGCGTTGGGGTCGTTTTTTTGGTCTGGTGGTTTATTTTCTCCAAAGCCGAGAGCGGCTTTGATGAGAGGTTTGTTGGTCAGAGGTGATTTCTTAGACCAACGTGCAGGTTCAAGATCGCGGTAGAGAACTTCTTTTCCTGAAGCAAAAAAGGTGATGGCGAGTTTTCGCTCTACACTCCATCCCATGGTTTTTAATTTGGGAAAGGAGGCGATGAGAGATGAGAATTGTGCGAGGTACTGTTCGGGAGTGAAGTCGTCAGTTAGTCCGTTGAAAGTTGGCCAATTAATAGGGGGGAGTTCTGGGGTAGTTTCGAGTTTTTTACGAAGAGTGTAATTGTCACTCAGTTCTTCACCACTGTATGAGACTTGGTAGCTCCAATGTTTTGTCTCGAAGGGGTTTCCTTCCTCGTCAAGAAGAGTGATCGTTTCAGCTTTGCGTTCAATTTTTAACGGAACGAGTAGGAGCGGAGCCAATCGTGCTTTTTCTGGGCTGCTCGTTGGGTGATGCCATTTGAGAAAACCTAGGGATAGATAGAGGAAGTTTGAGCCAGTAGAATCGATAAATTGTTGGTATTCGGAACGAACATTGCTCAAGCGTTTTCGGTATTCTCTGGCCGGAAGGCTTGTTTGAATACGAGAGTCCGTGAATTCGGGAGCAACCTGTTCTTTGGGAGGCGCTGCGTGGAGAGAGTATTTGTTTTTCTTGCCAAGAAGAGAAGCCGGAAGGGAAGAGGAGATGAATTTGGAGAAGCCTTTTGATTGTTCCTCGACTGGATCGGGGAGGATATCAAGGGACATCGTCTTAGATTTTTCGACTAAGATTTGGTAGAGGATATTCGGTTGCTCGTGGAGGATTGGCACTACCTTGGCTCCGGTTTCTCGAAAGTTGAGAAGGGAGTTTCGAAGAGTGAGATCAAGAAGTCGTTCGCGATGAAGATCGAGAATACGTTGAAGCTCGCTTTCCTCGTTTGAAGGAATTTGTTTGGAGGAGGATACGTCCATGTTGAACTAACTTAGAGGGGGTTATTTACTTAAAGCTTGTTCTCTTTACCACGATCGAGGTTCCAGATGACGTGTATTTTGAGGAGATACTGGGTTGACGAAATCTGCGGAGAGAAAAACAAAATTGCGAGGAGGGAAGAAGAGGTAAGGGCTTGACTTTCCTTATCCGGTGATGAAATTGCGGTTAGTGTCGGTGGAAGAAAGAGGAGAATCTGAAATGCTCGAACTCATACCAGAACTTCGATTCGCGGAAGGGAAGAAGAGAGCGTGTTATCGTCATCCCAAAAGGGATGAGGTATGTGTCAAAGTAGATTTGCAGCCAAGTAGTCTTTCGCAAAAAGAGGCGATGGTTGAAGTGAAGGCTCACCGGAGAGTTTTTAAGAGAGAGCAGTCTTCGGCTATTCTGTCAGGCTTTCTTGGAATTGAAGAAACGAATTTAGGGACTGGGTATCTTTTTGAATTGATACGCAATGAAGATGGCTCTCTTTGTTCGACTTTGCGTGCGTGTCGAGAGGAACTATCAGATTCGATGATTAAATCATTGGTGCGCGACTTTTTCCATACTTGTCTTGAAAATGACTATGTGGTGGGAGATTTGCACCCCAAAAACGTGCTAGTTCAAGATCAACGACGGCTTGTAATTGTTGATGGCTTGGGGGCCGTCGATCTGTTGCCTTTATATTATTCTTCACGATTGCTAAGAAGGCTTAAATTGAACCGGAAAATCCGGCGACTTTGCCGTTTGTTAGAGATCGCCTATGATGAGGGGAATCCTTTTTGGATTTCGAAATAGGCCAGGTAGGTCTAAAGGTGAGTTAGTTGCTTATAACTCATTCTCTAAGCCGCGACCGCTGTTCCAGATCGCATGCATTTCTTCAGCAGAAGGTGTTTCGAGAGGACGAACGATGCGAAATCCCAGCCAGAGAGCGCTTGTGTGATACCAGATAGATTTAGGGATTTGTGGATCGGCTACCTTCCAAGCAGGCGAGCTTTTGAAGCGTGCAGCGCTGCGCAGAGCTGGGGGATCGTCATACCAACTGCCTCCTCGGGTGACTCTAGGATAGAGGTTGGCAGTAGGCTTTTGAAGAGGGTTTTGTAGGAGAGAGTTTTCTTTTCCTTTGGGATAAGAGGCATAGCCATCAAGAGTCCATTCGAGAACATTACCATGCATGTCGTGTAGACCCCATGGATTCGGTTTCTTTTTTCCTACTGGCTGAGACTTTCCATTACTATTGTCATAGAACCAACCATATTCGTCGGCCTCACTAGATTCATTTCCCCAGCTATAGGTAGTCTCAGTCCCGGCGCGGCAAGCATATTCCCACTCGGCTTCGGTAGGGAGGCGATAGAAGTGGCCTGTTTGGGCAGAGAGCCATTCGCAGTATTTGAGTGCGGCGTGTTGGGTCATGCTGATGGCTGGAAACCCTTTGATTCCCATCCCAAAATCCATGGGGACATAGGGTGAGGTGGGCTGGGAGACGAGAAGAGTAGGAGGAGCATCTTTCGGGATAATCGAGAGGGAGCCATCCTTTTTTCTAGAATCCTGAGTGATCATGAAAGGCTGGTATTCGTCCCAAGTGATCTCACATTTTCCCATCCAGAAGGGAGCAATAGCGATCTTGCGGATAGGGCCTTCGTCTTCCTTGCGTCCTTTCTCCGTTTCAACACTTCCCATCTTAAATTCACCTCCTTGAAGAGCGATCATTTCGAAGCTCACGCCTGTGGAAGGAATCGTCGAGGAGTAGTTTTTCATCTCTTCTTCTTTTGTCGAAGAGCTCTTCTCGATGATGGTCTCTCGGATTGTTTCAACTAGCTTGAGATTGTCTGGACTCTCGGGATCGGCGAAAGCAGAGATAGCGGAGGTTAGCAGTATGAGGGGATATCGAGTGAAGTTCATATTTTTGAGACGGAATAGCTACTCAGTTTGTCAGCAGTTTCTTCTAGCGTGTTTTGACAACAGAAGTCAGAGACGAAAATTAAAAAATATGAGAAATGAGTGTGAATTTTTCGAAGGTAGCTACTTGGTGAACATATTTAGGCCTTGAATTTGCGTTTTGAGAATCGAATCCTTTGGCTATTAAAGATGTGAAATGGAATGAAGGACCTGCTTGGGGGCAATATTCTTTGACTGGTCTACGGCGTTGGATTTTAAATTTAAGCCAGAAAGTGCCATTTAAGCGTTTGGGTATTTGGGTGAGAAGTCCGCTAAAGAATTCTCTTTCAGGGTATGTAGATACTGAGATTTGGGGGCTGCGACTTCGTTTAATGAGCACTGGCAATCTTTCTGAGCAACGCATGCTTTTTCTGCCTCAGCATGTTGATTCTCGTGAGCGGCAAATACTTGCTAAAGAGCTTTCGAGTGGTGGCCGTTTTCTGGATGTGGGGGCAAATGCGGGGTTGTATTCCTTATGGGTTGCTTCGTTAGGCCATGCCAAGACAGTGGTTGAGGCATTTGAGCCAGATTCAAATCTACGCGAGCGACTTGATTGGAATCTTCAGGAAAATAAGCTCAGTAGGGTGAATGTTTGGAATTGCGCTCTGGGAAGAATGGATGGAGAAACGAAGTTGCAAAGTAACTCGGATAATCTCGGGCAAAATCGAGTGGGAAATAAGGAAGAGGGAGTTGTGGTTCCGATGCGTCGGTTGGCTAGTATTTTTTCGGAAGAAGGGTGGGATGATGTTCAAGCGATGAAGATTGATGTGGAAGGTTATGAAGTAGAAGTTTTGGAAGATTTTTTTGAATCGGTTGCAAAAGAGAAATGGCCGAAGTTAGTTATTTGTGAGGACTTGGAAAAGGGGGCGTCGAGTCCTGGTTCGCAGCTGCTTGAGCAAGTAGGGTATCATAAAGCTGAGCGGACTCGGATGAATGGAATTTTCCGACTGACCAGTGAGGAAGAAAAGTAGCGAGAAGGATACCAGATATGAATGTTTTTATTCTTAATACTGGCCGTTGTGGTTCGAGCACTTTTATCAAGGCGTGTCATCATATTACGAATTACACTTCGGGTCATGAGACGATGTCGAGTCAGGTTCTTGATGCTCGGCTGGGTTACTCAGAAAATCATATCGAAGCGGATAATCGTTTGAGCTGGTTTCTAGGGCGCCTTGAGCAGAAATTTGGTTCTGAGGCATTTTACGTTCACTTGTTACGAGATAGAAATGCAACTATCAGGAGTTTCGAAGCTCGGGCGGGACGAGGTATTATTAAAGCCTACCAAAAGGGGATTTTAACTCGAACAGGCCAGAGTGCACAGATGTCAGAAATCTGCGCAGATTATGTGGAAACTGTGACCGCAAATATTGAATGCTTTTTGAAGGATAAACCAAAGAAGATGGTGATTGAGCTCGAGAGCATCGAGTCTGGTTTTGTCGATTTTTGGGGCAAGATCGGAGCGGAGGGAGATCTCGATAAAGCAAGGGAAGAATTACGCGTGAAACATAATGCCACTACTAGGAAAGGTGTTTTTCGGAAAAGAAAAGGTTAGAAGGTATCCTTTGAAGCGAGTGTGTCGAATTAGGGGGAGGATGGCAATTTCTCAGAGAGTAATTTTTGGTAAGCTTGGTATGTTCCGTCAAGCATGTGCTTGAGGGTGAACTGTCCCGGAGCTTTGATGGGTTTTTTCTGAGTAAGGATTTCTTGGGTGAGTTGAATTGCGGTGGAAGTGTCTTTTAGTGGGCAAATTCCTTGCGAGAAGCAGGTTGCTAGAATTTCGCCAACGCCGCCATGGTCGTATCCTACGACTGGCGTGCCGAGAGACAGCGCTTCTAGAGTGGTGCGACCAAATGATTCAGGCTTTGTTGAAAGGGAATAGACGAGATGTGAGTGAGCAAGCACGTCGCGAAGATCTGAACGATGTCCTAAGAAGGAAATACGGTCGGTGAGATTTCGGCTACGGAGACTATTTTGTAGTTCTTGATAATAGCTTTCTTTTTTAGGATCATGCCCTCCTGCAACAAGTCCGTGAAAATTTGTTGGGAGTTTAGATACTATTTCGAAAAATTCATGGTGTCCTTTTAGTCGGGTGATACGGCCGGGGAGGGTAACCAACGTTTTCCCTCGAGTATCAGGAAAATCGGTCTCGAAATTTTCGATCCAACTTTGAGTCGGTCGATATCCGTGGTGATAATCATCGGGCTCGATGCCTCGAGGAATAACGGTCAAGCGTTCTTTTTTTACTCGCGGGTAATTTTCTAAAACGTAGTTTTTCGTAGCCTCTGAGACGCAAATGACTTTTTCTCCTTTGGTCATGACCTCTGAATAACGTGAGACTGAGTAGAGACCATGAACTGTCGTGACGACTCGTGGTTTTTTTTGGGGGGGAATCTTGCGAAGTGCTAAGAAAACTAGCCAAGCTGGTAACCGTGAGCGGAGATGAACGATGTCAAAGCGTTCTTTTTCGAGGAGAGCGCGAAGCGAAGGGACATGCCGTAGCGACTGCAAAGATTTTTTATGAACGGGAAGGCTTACATGCGTGGTTCCTTCTTGTTCTAAAGATGAGACTAGATGTCCTCCATTTGAAAGGACCCATGAATCATCTCCTTGGTTAACGAGATATCTGGCCAACTCAAGAGTGCCTCGCTCAACACCACCGGAGTTCAGTTCGGGAAGGATTTGCAGGACTTTCAATAGAAAAAGGAGTGAAGTTGTGAGAGAAGACTAGCAGCGAAATTTGTGAGAAAAATCCTTCTTTGTAGCAGTTTTTAGCAAGTGGGAGGAGAAGGGGTAATTTTCGATTCACGGGGCGAAATACGTTTTTCTGTGAGGTGTCCTTGTGTTAGGTACTCTGCGAATGAACGAACTTTTGACTGTAGGGAAGGGCCCTCTCGTATCATTGCCCGAAGCGCAATTGAAGGAGCTTTGGAACCTTCTTGATAAAGAGAAAAGTCTCACTGCTTATGAGAAGGTGAGGGGTTTTGGAGCTTTCGAAAACTGGGAAGCAGGAGAGAACCGCCAGCTAGCAGTGCGTTTGAGTTCGCGACTGGGCGCAGGACGTTTAGCAGAGGTTTTAGCTTGGAGGAATGCAAAGGCTTTCCCTGAGAATGTGCGCTTTCAGTATCAGGCCCAGTTTGGGCGTTTGGGAAGAGGTCGCTTTCTGGAGGTTTATGATACAGTGAATCAGTTGCTGCAGCAAGGAGGGCTGGATCCGGAAAATGAAAGCGATTTGCTTTGTATGAAGGGATGGTTGTTTGCCCGTTGGCACGATTTTGCGCCAGCTTATGAAGCGGTAGCGAAAGCAAGATCGCTTAATCCGACGAAAAGTTGGCCGTTCGTTCAAGAGGCGGAAATTTATGAATTGGCTGATCGGCGAGAGGAAGCACTGCAATCAATTGGAGAGGCACTTCGAATTCAGCCGAATTATCGTCCTGCTGTTTCTCGTAGGTATCGTTTATTATTGTCCAGTCGCAGGCAAGAGGAAGGAGAGGCTTTTTTGCGCGAAGTTTTGGCTCAATCGGATGTCGCTGATGCGGCGGCTCTTCTGGTAGGCCTTTTTGATGAACAAGAACGTTGGAGCGATGCTCGCTGGGCTTTGCAGGAGTATGAGCGATTGAGTCCGCTAATCGATAGACCTGGTAAGGAGTGGGTGGCAGCAAGACGAGCGGATATTGAGCTGAGAGAGGGAAACTATCCGGCATTTTTTACTCAGGTGGAGTTGACCGCTAAGAAGAGTTTTCAGCGTAAAGTCGCAAAGAACATTCAGGAGGGAGAAGGAGGTGGAGAGCGTGTGCGGAAAGTGTTGCCGGTGGCTTTTGTGCAGCAGCATCGCTTAACGTGTGCTCCAGCTACGATTGCTTCTTTAGCGGAGTATTGGAAAATCCCTTGCTCTCATGAGGAGATTGTCGAGGAGATCTGCTATGACGGCACTCCTTGGCATCGTGAACGCGGTTGGGCTGAGAAGAGGGATTTATTGGTTAAAGAGTTTAAGGTAACTCCAGAAATAACTAAGCAGTTGATTGATCGAGGAGTTCCATTTTCTCTTGGGACCTCGTGGACCACGGGAGCTCATTTGCAAGCCTTGGTTGGATATGATGAGCTCCAAAAGGCATTTGTTATTCGTGATCCTACTTTTCCTCATTCTGTGGAGATGTTGTGGGGCCATCTTGGTGAGAATCATCCTTACGAAGGCCCAAGGGGTTTTCTCTTTTTGCCGAAAGCAAAAGCCAATTTGCTGGAAGGTGTTACATTTGAAGATGATTTTCTTTACCAGAAATACTACGAATTTTGTCTCGCGCGTGATGAGGCCGACCGAGTGAGAATGGGTCAAGCGTTTGGGGAATTAGTGAGTGCAGGTGGTAAGGATTATCCATTTGTTCTTTTTGTTCAGATGCAGTTGGCGAGTTACGATGGTAATAAAGAGCAAGAGTTAGCTTGTGTTGAGCAGCTACTTTCTGAGTTTCCTAAGGTGAATAAATTGCATCTTGCTCGTCTTAGTTTGTTGCAACGCCTCGGACGCAGAGAGGAGAAGTATACTGTCCTTAAACCTTTGGCAGGTGGTAAAGGAAAGGAGGCGGTCTTTTTCGCAGAGTTAGCAGATTGGTATTCGGAAGATGCTCGCCAAGTTAATTTAGCAAGATTCTTCTATCGCAAGGCTTTGCAGTGGGAACCTACGAATGGGCGTTACTATTCGAGTTGTGCAGATTTACTAGAAGAGCAGGGAGAGAAAGGAGACTCTCTTTTTCAGCGTCGGATAGCGACAATGTTGGAGCCTTCTTTTGAGGGGTATGCTTGGAGTTATTTTCTCGCGTTGGTAAGAAAGGGAGAGCGAGAGGAGGGGTTGACTTTTCTTGCAAGCCGGACGGATGATACTGGTTCTTTTGGAGGCGCAAGATGGTTGACCTGGGTGAGGGCAGAAGTGCATCTTGGGCAACTAGCAAAGGCACGAGATGTTTTACAACAGGCACTTACAAAATATCCGGAAGAAGGAAGTCTTCTTTTAGAGGCAGGTCATTTGCTTTCTCAATGGGGTGAGATTGATCGTGCGAAGAAATGTCTACAACAGGCAAAAACTCATGTTTCCGAGCAGGATTGGTTTCATAATGCTGCTTCTATATATAGTTTTCTCGGTGAGCGAGAGGAGGCGAAGGCCTGTTGGCAATACCTTTATGAGCTGAACCCACAAGCTGCAAACAGTGTAGCTCGATTAGCCGAAATGCTTGATGAAGAGGAATCAGGCGCAGGATTGAAGTTGTTACGAGAAGTGACGCAAAAGCATCCTCACAATCCATCGCTTTTGAGCTTGTTTATTGAGAGGTGTGGTTACCAAAAGGAAGAGAACGAAGAGGCATTGGAGGCTCTTGAACGAGCGCTAAGAATGTATTCTATTTGGCCTTGGGCTCAGAGGGAACAAGCATTGCGATTGGAGGAAGCGGGTCGTATTGAAGAGGCTGAAGAGGTATTTCGGTTGACCTGTGAACAAGCTCCTCATGATGAAGTCAGTCAGTCCCTTTATGGAAATTTCCTCAAAAAGCAGGGAAAGTATCTCGAAGCAGAGGAGCGATTGCGCCAAGCGTTAAAAGAGAACGTCGATTATCATGCTGCGATGGAAGGAGTTATTCTTCTTGCGAAAAAGCAGGGAGCTGTGGCGGAGGGGTTGTCTTTCGTTCGAACTGAACTTGAAAAGCAAGTCTCTGCAGGAGACGCAGTGTTCAATTATCGAGAATTAGTTTATCCGTTGATTGAACCGGATGAGTTGCAACGCGATTTGGAAGGGTTTTGTGAAGTTCGTCCTGATCTTTGGCAGACCTGGAGTGCGTTGTCCTTGCAATCGTTGGATATGGAGGATTTTGTCGGAGCTCAAAGAGCGGTTGATGAGCTGAGTAAACGTTTTCCCCTTTTACCTAGAACTTACTACGAAAGAGCGCAAGTAGCTCAAAGGGCAGGGCGAATAGAGGATGAGGCACGAGAATTGGAGAAAGCGATGTCTCTTTCCCCGGCTTGGGGGGTAGTTGTGCGGCAGTTGGCTGACGCTTATGAGCGTCTTGAAAGAAGTGATGAAGCACTTGAATTGTTAGAGCGCCAGCGAGTGGCGTTGCCTTCGGAACCGGGTAATCACGGAATGGCCGGGCGGCTGTGGGAGATGAAGGGGGAGCGTGAGAAGGCCTTTCAAGCATTTGTTCAAAGTGTGAAGGCAAACGTCTCTTATTCGTGGGGGTGGAGGCAACTTGCTTATTTTGGAAAGGAGTGGCAGCGAGAAGGGGAAGTGGTCGAGCTTCTTCAGGAAATGCATCAAGCGTATAGCTACAATTCGAAGTGGTGGATGACTTACTATGAAAACTTATATGAACTAGGAGAAATCCAGAAGGCTGACGAGGTGTTGAAGAATGCTCGAGAAAGGTTTCCTTTTGATCCTGAGATTATGGATTTTCATGTCAATCGTTTGGTCGAGATTGGGAAGCTAGATGAAGCTGGCGAGGCGTGCGAATTTAAAGGATGGAAGGGAACTCTTCCAGTGGCGTTGCAAGGGCGTAAGTCTTGGGTGACGATGCAACGCGGTTTTGCGGAGGAAGCGGTTTCTGAAATGGAGTCTCTTCTTGAGAAGGAGGTTGACTATGTTTGGGGTCATCAAACTCTCCTTCGCTGGTATCGAGGGGTGGGAGATTGGGAGAAGGTGTACGCTACCTCGAAGAAGCTTGTTCGTCTTGAGCCGAAGAGTGCTCTAGCTTGGGGCTATTCGGCTGAGGCGGCAGGAGCTTTAGAGAAAAAAGACGATCAACGATTTGCGCTCGAAAAGGCGTGGCGGCTTGATCCAGAATACAGTTATGCAGGACGAGAGTTAATTGAATTGTACGCTGTCGATCAGCAGTTTGATCGTGCTCGCGAGATTCTTGCTGAGGTTGAACACTATGGGGCCTCACCTTTTACCGCAGTGGATGCAATAGATCTCGAATTATCGGCTGGTAAAGAAGAAGAGGCCTTCAAATTTGCGGATAATTTTTTGGTTAAGTATTACAATACGGATGGAGAAGCTTTTGAGTATCTCTATCATGTTGTGCAAAAAGCATCACCAGCTTGGCGGAAAAGATGGAGAGCGCGGCTTAAGATTGCCGTTCAGGAAGATCGTTCAGGTCAGGTTCTGAGTTTATGGGTAAGGGAGAACCTTCCAAAGCGCGCAAGTTGGGGTATCGCGTGGCGAAAATGCCACTATAGAGTTCAACGTTCTAAACTTTCTTTACAGGAAAAGGAGTCAGCTTGGGTGCGTTTGATCGCAAGCACGGGAAAGGATCAACCGGATGCTAATTTTCGTTCTAACCTTCTCCATCGCCACCGAAAAATTTTTCGGAAATCACCTCGTCTTTGGGGAGAGGTGCTCGAAGTTCTTTTCGATGCTGATGAACCTAGACGGCTTGATCGTTGGATTCGAGGCTGGGAAGACCGAATTGATAGTATGAGTGATCTTGATTTTCTTAATGTGGGATATCGTTTTATTGCTAAAAGTGGTTTTGCGGCTTGTCGAATTCCCTTTGAAGAAGGGATAAAGAGATTTCCCACTTCAAACCGAGCGGAATTTATGATCGCTAGTTTGGTTCTGCTTGCACAGATTGAGCAACATAAGAGTGATATTGAGTATTACGAGGCGCTCATTGCTGGGCGTTCGATAATAGATTTCACGAAAGGAATTGTCGAACTACAGAATGCGGTTCGGTTTGCGCAAGAAGGAGATAAAGAGAATTCGAGCAAGTCCTATCGGTTATCAAGGGAGTTGCAGGGAGAATATACTCTTTCGAAGTCTTATCGCCGTTCGGTCCGTAGAGTTTTATCAAAATATAGAATCAAAGTGGCACTTTGATGCGTCTAGATGTCTCTTTCCAACTTGTAAAATTTCGCAGGGTTGGAAGGGTGTATTGAGTAATTGAATTGGTATCTTTGATATTTATGAAAACGAAATTTTTAATTCCTACTTCGGTTCTAACTCTAGTGGCATCCATTGTTTATCTTAACACCAAGACGGCTGCGCAGTCACCCGAGCCACCCGTTGCTGCAGAAGTGACTCTGCAGGAACTATCAAATCAGATTGCAGAATTGAAGTCGCAGGTTGAAGAACTGTCGGCTAGTAATGCTCCGGGAAGACCAGAATTAAGGTTTGAGGGTTCTGGGGGGAGAGCTTCGGCTACGATTTACGAGGAAGCTGCTAAGGAGCTGGGAGCGGGGGGGAGCCTTGTCGTGGATAGGGATAATCTCGATTCCGCTGCTCTTCGGAAAATTGCGAAGCATCTTGGCCCTGGGGGAAGCTTGGAGATCGATGGAATTACGGACCCAGCTGTGCTGGTGGAGATCGCAAAGTCATTGGGGCCAGGAGGGAGGCTCGTTGTTAGTTCGGGATCTAGCTCAATACCTTCTCGCTTAGTTCCAGAGATTGCGAGAGGTTTGAGAATTGGGGCTCAATAGTGAAGATGTCTTTGTTTTTGAAGGTGTTAATTAGAATCATTCCAATTTATTTGGTAGTTTGTTGCAAAATTGTCACATTCAGCATCTAGGCGATTTGGTTAGCCTCGAACTAACCTCCTTCATTAAGCAGCTAGGGAGGCAGCAGCTTTGGAAAGGGTGGTATCTCTCGACTTTTACTGAGAAATTATTCCCATGTTGACACAAATTCAAAGGCCGAAGGCAGAAGTTTTTTTTTGTGGCCAGATCTACGAAAAATGCGGAGAGATAGGGCGTGCAGCCCTTTGTGCTCTTAGTTTTTTCGATTTGACTAGAAATTTGCTGTCTTGCTCTCTTGTGTCTGAAGTTGACATTTCTCCCTGTACACTCTTTAGAACGTTGGTGCCGGTTCGTCTGTATCGCAGTTTTAATTCCCAATTCATTGCTTTGTAGGCGTTCGCCAAAATCTGAGATGCTCCGTTCGTCCTTCCAAATAGTTCCGTCCAATCCGTCTGGAGAAGGAATAGAACCTACCCACTTTTACTCTAAGCAGAAAATATGATTACCGAAGCCACTATTGAAATTCTCGACCAAGGCTTGTCCGTGTTGGAGAAGATCTCAGATGAGGATTATGATACGCAGATCCAGCTAGTTTATGGCGGTACGATAGGGGGGCATTTTCGGCATGTGTTGGAGCACTTTACGACGCTCTACGAAAGTCATGCGGAGGGATTCGTGAATTACGACCTGAGGAAGCGGAATGAGTCGATTGAGAAGGATCGAGGAGCTGCGATTCAGGCGACCGAAAATTTGAAGGCGCGGTGGCTTGAATTAGACCCCTCGTGCTACGAGCAGTCTTTGGAAATCAACGGGAAGCTTTCCGTAAATAGCGACGAATCGATGAAGATTCAAACTTCTATGGGGCGTGAAGTGGCTTATTCGATCGCTCATGCTCATCATCACTATGCTATCATTGGGGTTATGTGCGCGATTTTGGAGCGTCCTACTGGGCAGGGCTTTGGAGTGGCTCCATCGACTGTTAAGTATCAGCGTGATGAAGCTGAGGGTGCGCTTTCTAATGCCTAATCATGTGTTCCGTTGGCTGGCAGTGGGCCTCTGACTGTGCGCCGAGTGAGCCACAGCTTACGATCCTATTCAATCGGGACGAGCAGCGTGCTAGGGAACTCGCTATCCCTCCAACAGAATTTGAGAACTCTGAGCGTCGGGTTCTTATGCCAATTGATCCGGCTCGCGGAGGGACTTGGATTGCGACGAACGAGCTAGGGCTCACCATAGCGCTTCTGAACAACTACGGAATTGAGCCTGTTCCAGAAAGGGTTTATGAGAGCCGAGGCCGGTTGGTGAAAGAAGCTTCGTCTGCTGAGACGCTCACCGAAGTGGAAAATATTCTCAAAGCCTTGTTGGCACAGGGGATGTATCCGGCGTTTTCTCTTTTGGCTTGGATGTCGGCAAGTCGTTCGGTTCGTCTATTTGCTTGGAATGAAGAGGAGCTGGTTGAGCCGGAATCTCAATCAAATTTTTTCACTTCTTCCTCTTGGAAGACAAAAGAGGTGCAGAGGCATCGTCGGGCTCTCTATCAGCAAGAGGTGCTTGAAAAGGGGCGTTTGCTGGAAGATTTCATGTCGCAGCCTTCTGGGGACGACGAAAAATGGTCAGTAATGATGACGAGAGAAAAGACTCAAACCGTAAGTCGTTCTAAGATCGAAGTTTTTGCTGGCTATACGAGGTTCAAATATACTGACCGTGCGACTGGAGTGGAGAGCCTGCGTGATTTAAAGACTTCGGTAGAATGAAGATGCTGGTGAGGACAGGTGACTTCGTTTCTTCGAAGATGGGAAAATTCACGCTCACGATGATTGGGCCCATTTTGGATAAAATTCTTGGTTTCAGCAGTCTCAATGCTCACTACAATGCCATTTTGGAAAAAGAGCCTCAGAATTCCGAGCAGTTCTGTCGTGCTACATTGGAGCATTTTGAAAATACGGTAGAGGTGGATCCCAAGTTGGCGGAGGCGCTTGCCGTGGATGAGCCTCTCATTGTGGTAGCTAATCACCCGTATGGAGGGGTTGATTCTCTGGCTTTGATGGAGCTTGTCGCCCAAAAGAGTAAGGGAGATTGGAAAATACTAGCAAATCAGTTGTTGAGCCGAATTCAGGTAATGAGGGAGAATGTCGTCCCTGTTTTTCCTCATGCAACCGGGGAAGAGAAAGCTGCCAATTTCAAAGCAATTAAGGAGATGCATCGAACTCTAAAGAAAAAAGGAGTTTTGGTGATGTTTCCTGCCGCCCGAGTATCAGGACGTCATCCTGAGCATGGTTTTGTTTGTGATTTGCCATGGTCGAGCCATCCTCTCACTCTTGCCGAAAAGTTTGGAGCCTCTGTAGTCTGTTGCCATATTTCGGGACAAAACTCAGAGAAATTTCTTTCCATTCCTGCGGAGAATCTCACTAGACGGAGTATTACTCTTGTGAAAGAAGTCTCAAAGCAAAGAGCAAATGCTATTCGCTTAAATCATTCATTTACTATGGACCCTGAATTCATCAAAAGAATTTCTAGTTTTGCTAACAAGGAAGAGATCTTGCGGGCGCATAATTATATTGGTTCAGATAAATCCGAGGTGAAGCCAGCCACGAAAGTTGAGGGAGATATGAGTGCTTATCTTTCAAACTCCAAAACAAATTACTACGATTTGTTGCGAGCGCGCCACGAAGTTATTGTCGAACAGAAGCAATTTGCGACCTTCATGTTTCAGGGAAAGGAGGAAGAAGAGGTGATGCAAGAGATTGGGCGTTTGCGTGCGAAGACTTTTGCGCTCATCGGAGCAGGGACAGGCAAGGACGTCGATCTTTCTCCGGATGATGACTACTATCATCATATTGCTGTTATTGAAAAATCATCGGGAAAAATCGCAGGCTCCTATAGAGTCGGATTTAGTAATCAAATTCTGAAGGAGCAGGGGGAGGATGGACTCTATTTGGGGAGTGTTTTTGATATCGATTCTGCTTTCTATAAAAAGATTGAGTCCGGAATGGAGTTGAGCCGTTCATTCATTCCTCTCGAGTTTCAGAAGTCTCCACAAATTTTAGATTTACTCTTCAGAACGCTGGGAACGACCGCAACGAAGACAGGAACTCGGACTTTTTATGGTTCGGTGACGATTTCGAACGATTACACGCCGTTGAGTCAGGCGGTCTTAGTCGATACTCTGGATCGTTATTACTCTGCGGCTCCAGAGTTGAGAAAACTCGTTGGTAATCAAAATCCTTTTCGACCAACGACGACTTATCATTCCTTACTTTCAGACGCTTATTCCGAGCACGGACTGAACCGGTTGAACATGGCCATCAGTGAAATTGAAGAAGGGCAGCGCCCCATTCCTCCTTTGATGCGTTACTATATCCCTTTAAGTGCGAAGTTTGTTTCCTTCAAAGTCGAGCCGACCTTTGCTAACGCCATTTATTGTTTGTTGGTGATAGATACTGAGGAGTTTCCTCCCCGCTATCGTAAGCGTTTCTTAGGAAGAGATGATTAGGTTGTTTCAGAGGACCTCTAAGCAAGGTCTATCGTGGAGAAGGGGCCGGTTTTGACTCCGGCCATGGTAGCGACCATTTGTTTTCTGAACCAAGGGCTCTTCACGGCAAGAGGGAAGCCGGCATCTCGTATGCCGCTTAGCAATTTACTATTGGACTGGAAGAAGGGCGTGGTCCAGCGAGTCGCGAATTGATAGAATCCGAGGTGCTGCTTTCGGCGTCTCGAATACTCAGGGAGAGCTTCCGAAAGCGGAAGCTCTTGTAGGCAATCAGCTAGAGTAGTGGCATCCATAAGAGCCAGATTAACTCCTTGTCCGAGCTGAGGTGAGAGGGCGTGTGCGGCATCGCCCAGAATAGCGAGACCATCGCTATGCCAACGCTTCATGCGGACGTCATAGTAGGCTGCGGATTGGAGTTGGGACATGCTTTCTACCTGAGTGAGGAATGATTCGGCTTTGGGGGTGATGCGGAGCAGATCATCCTTCCACTGTTGGAGAGGTTGATTTTTGATGCGGTCGAGTTCGTCCATTCGAATGGACCAGAAGAGGCTGAGGAGATCATCCTCGGTCCCGGTGGGGAGATAGCCGTTAAGATAAGTCGCTTTTTCTACTGCTTGCCAGAGGACCGTAGGGTCAAATTCGGGGGTGCGCTTACCGATGAACCATAGGGCTCCCCAGGGATAGCGTGTGACTCGAGAGGGTATTCCGGATTGTTTACGTAGAGTTGAGCGAGCGCCGTCGCAGATCAGAATCAGATCGAAGGGGCCATGGCGTTGACCGTTTTTATCTTCTAGGAAACGATCAGAGCGGGACGTGATTTCGTGATCCCAGAGAATTTTTGCTCCTGCTTGAGTCGCTTGGTCCAGGAGGAGATCAAGAAGAGTAGGGCGATAGACGCCAGCTCCGTAGGAGTTCTCCCTCCAATCATCATAGGGGAGATCGAGGAGAATTTTGCCCGAAGTTGTCTCGCAGAAGAGTTGGTTAATACGTGCGGTCTTGGGGAGTAACTCGCTGAGGCAACCCATTTTTTTGAGAACGGCCATCCCGGTCGGTTGGAGCAAGAAGCCAGCGCCCACTGCTGTTTTGGTGGGAGCTCGTTCGTAGAGGCTAACTTGGTGGCCTTGGCGAGCGAGAAGGGTTGCGATAGCAGGGCCAGCACTTCCTGAGCCGGCGATGCCGATGGTTAGCTCCCGAGATTTGGCCATCGATTTTAATGAATCACTGCGCAATCACTTTGGGAGAGTGATTTGGAGGACTTCTGCGTTTTTGCAGGCTTTAAGGGGAGCCGCGTGACGGGGAAGGAGTAAGAAGTCGCCGTCTTGATATTCTTGATTCGCTTGGTCCTGAAGAGACCCCGAGACGACAGCGACAATTGAGAAGGATTCTGGGTTGGGGTTAGAGAGTTCGCTTCCTGATGAAATGGAAAGACGATCGGTTTGGAAGTAAGGGCAGCTGGCGAGGGTATCGCCGTCAGCTTGATCCATTTCCGGTTCGAAATCTTCAAAATCGATCGAAGCGAGAGATTCGTCGATGTGGAGTTCACGGGGCTTGCCATCGAGACCTACTCGGTTCCAATCAAAGACGCGGTAGGTGGTATCGGAGTTTTGCTGAATCTCGAAGATAAGGTTGCCGCCGCCAATAGCATGGAGACGTCCCGAGGCGATGAAGATGGAGTCGTCGCTCTGAGGTTGAATGCGATGAACAACTTCAGCTACTGTGCCGTCGTTAATAGCTTTCTCAAAATCATCGCGAGTGACCCCATTGCGAAGGCCGACGTAGAGGGAGGCGTGAGGCTCAGCTTGCGCGAGATACCACATCTCGGTCTTGGGCTCGCCTCCCAGGCTAGGAGCTAGGTCGGCGGGGGGATGAACTTGAACCGAGAGATCCTCTTGGCAGTCGAGGATCTTAATAAGGAGTGGAAAGCGTTCGCTGTCGGGGAAAGATTCGCCAAAGATTTCGTTACGATGATTTTTCCAGAGCTCGTGGAGAGTTTTATCGGCGAAAGGGCCGGAGTGGACTACCGATTGGTCATCGGCTCTATCAACGATTTCCCAAGACTCGCCATAGGGCTGCTCGTCGGGGAGGTCCCTCTGATAGCGGCTGGCGAGATTTCTCCCTCCCCAGACTCGTGTTTTGTAGAGAGGCTGAAAGGATAGAGGGAGAACTGGCTGGGTCATGTGTTTAGGCACGGTCGGGGTTGACCTGAGCTTCGAGCTGAGCGTCGATCACTTCGGTGCGAAGGTTGGTGCCACGCTTCTCAGACCACCAGTTGACGATGGTAGAAGCGACAAAGATGGACGAGTAAGTTCCAACTACGACTCCAATCATCATCGCGAGAGCAAAGTCGCGCATGGCTTCTCCACCGAAAATGAACAGGACCAGAACGGAGACGAAGGTCGTCGCTGAGGTGAGGATGGTTCGAGAGAGGGTGGCGCTGATGGCTTCGTTCATGAGTTCCTTGATGGAACCTGTTTTAACCTGAATTTGCTCACGGATTCGGTCAAAGACGACGATGGTATCATTGATGGAGTAGCCAGCGATGGTGAGGATGGCTCCGACATGGATGAGGGAGAGTTCACCTCCAAGGAGGACCACCAGGCCGATGCTGATGATTACATCGTGTGCCAGTGCGACGAAGGCTCCAATGGCAAAGGAGAATTCGAAACGTAGGGTGATGTAGAAGAGAATAGCGAGAAGACCCATTCCGAGCGCGAAGAGAGAACTCTTGAAGAATTCGTCACCCAATGAGGCCGAGACTTCTTCTGTTGAAGAGTCATCTGCGGATAGTTCTGGGAAAGTCGTAGCAAGATGGCTAATGATCTTTTGAGCGTCTTCTTTTTCTGCGCGAACGGAGAGGAAGTTAGAGTCGCCAATCGTTTCTTCCTGAACTTGAGGCTTCTTGGCTAGTTCGAGGGAATCAAGAGATTCTTTAACCTTAGGAACAGACATCTTTTGCTCTCCCAATTCGAAACGAGTAATCGCACCACCCGTGAAGTCGATACCAAGTGCTTTTTCATTGCGAATACCGAGACCTCCAATCGCGAGGACAATGAGGCCAATCGAAGTGATGAATGCGATTTTTCCTTTGGAGAGGAAGTCGAAGCTTTTCTCCGGAATGAGGTTCATGAAGGAGAGTTTTTTGACCGCATTGGCATCTTCGAGGAACCAGAAGATGACGCGGGTCAAGATGAGTGCGGCAAAGACTGAAGAAGCGATACCAATGGTCAGAGTGATGGCAAAGCCCTTTACCGTGCCCGAAGCGAGAGCAAAGAGAATGATGGCGGTGAGAAGGGTGGTGATGTTGGCATCAATAATCGCAGAGAAGGCCTTTTCGTAAGCATTCTTGATTGCTTGAGCAACGCTTTTGCCATCTGCCATTTCTTCGCGAAGACGTTCAAAGATCAAGACGTTGGCATCAACTGAGACCCCAATGGTGAGGATGATTCCGGCGATACCAGGAAGAGTGAAGCTGAAGTCAAACATGGCCATGAGGCCAAAGATAATGAGCATGTTCACAAGCAGCCCCAAGAAAGCGACCACTCCGGCTAGACGGTAGTAGATAAGGACGAAAATCAGGGTCAGGGCTAAGCCGCCGATTCCCGCATAGATTCCCTGCTGGATAGTAGCTTTACCAAGACGAGGGGAAACCTGACGCTGTTCTTCTACAAGAAGAGGGTTATCGAGCGGATTGCGCAGTTGTTGTGCGAGAGCAGCAACCGCATCGCGACCGCCATCGATTCCGTTAATGATAAACTGACTACCTAAATTTCTTGATTGGAAGCCCGGAGCGCCAATGACTTTGCCATCGAGAACGTGGGCCATTCTGTCTCTGCCAGGAGTAATGGTAGAGGTGTAGTCGAGCATTCGTTTGCCTCCTTCGCTGGTAAGGGTGATTTGTAGAACGCCTACTTTACCTGGATCAGGGCGAGCGTCTTTGATCATGGAACCACGAACTCTTGGGCGGTATTCGACAAGAATAGGCCTGAAGGTTGGTTCACCTTCTTCATCGAGAACAGGGTTCCCATCATCATCTTCGATAGGTTCATCTAGCAGCTCGTAGCCGGGAGGTTTCGCTTGGCTGCCACTCTGTACCGCAAATGCGAGGCTGCTGTTGTTGGGGTGAACGGCACGGAAGTTGAGAACCGCAGCTTTTTCCAAGATCTCACGAACCTCGTTTGCTTCGGTTTCGGAGATTCCTGGCATCTCGATTGAGATATATTCTTGCCCAACCGCCTGAATATTGAGGTCTTTAACTTGACCTGGATCAAGTCGATCCCCAATGACCTTCATGGCTGCCTTGCGATCCTCTTCCGTGACAGGGACAGGTTGGCCGCTATCATCCTTTTTAGGGTCAATCTTGACGGTGAATGAGGAACCACCAGCGAGGTCGATTCCTGGCTTAAGTCCCTGGGTCGATAAGGCTAAGCCACAAAGAAGAGCAAGAACTCCACCGGCAGCGAGGCCGAGGAATTTTTTGTTTCTCGTTTTTTCAGCAGCGCAGTAGGCAAAGATGAGGCCGAGGATCAGAAGGCCGAGGAGGAAAATGGTAGGTCCGTTCATGGTTGTTAGTGGTGTGCGTGTCAGCGAATTGAGGATGGATGGGCTTGTAAAGAGGGAGCCATCGAAAGGCGGAATTTATTTAGCAGAGTCTTTTGAATCTGATTCTTTCTTATCAGAATCGTCTTTTTTGGTGGTTTTGGAAGCGTCTCGCTTACCGGAAACACTGGCAATGGCAGTTTTTTCGAAAGTGAGATAGACGTTATCGCCGCCTCCCTTGAGAGTGATGGTCTTTTCGTTGATTTGGTGAATGGTGCCATGGAGCCCTCCCGTGGTCACCACGCGGTCTCCTTTTTCGGCTGCACCCACACGGGTTTCGAGCTCCTTGCGACGGGTATTTTGAGGGCGAATCACAATAAGGTAAAACACCGCAAACATGAGGAGGATCATGAAAAGCGGGCTTCCCAAGAAACCGGCAGGACCTCCGCCTTTTTGTTGAGCAAAAATCAGGAGAGAAGAGAGAAAGAGAGTAGTCATGAAGTTGAAGCTTGGTAGCGAGCGAGGAAATCAGTTTTGAATTCTTCGAACTCGCCGTTCACGATCGCTCGGCGAGCGTCGCGGGTAAGCCGAAGGTAAAAATCAAGATTGTGGAACGAAAGCAATCTTAAAGCGAGCATTTCACCCGCTTTAAAGAGATGTCGGAGGTAAGCTCGCGAGAAAGAAGCGAGATGAGGGTGGCAATCAGGGGCGAGAGGCCTTGCGTCGTGGGCGAATTGCTGGTTTTTGATGTGAATGGGCCCATCAGGAGTAAAAGCGAGGCCATGACGAGCACATCGGGTGGGGTGAACGCAGTCAAACATGTCTATTCCGCGGCCAATCATTTCGAGAATTTGTGGAGGAGTGCCCAATCCCATAGCGTAGCGAGGCTTTTCTTTCGGTAAAAAGGGCTCCGCGTTGTCGATGGCCGAAAACATCTCTTTTTCAGGCTCGCCGACGGAAACTCCGCCAATGGCATATCCGGCGAAATCAAGATCGACGAGATCCTTGGCTGAGCGCTCACGCAGGTCGGGATAGACCGAGCCCTGCACGATACCGAAGTGCTTTTGGTAGGAATGAGGGTGTTCTTCGGTCCATTGCTTGCATCTTTTTGCCCAGCGGCTGGTGAGGGCCGTGGATTCTTCGGCATAGGTGCGTTCGCAGGGGTAGGGTGGACACTCGTCGAATAGCATCGCGATATTCGAACCGAGGAGAGATTGAATTTCCATGGAGCCCTCCGGAGTGAGTTCAAGCTTGGCGCCATCGAGGTGACTGCGGAAGGTGACACCTTTTTCTGAGATTTTTCGCAATTTGGCGAGTGACCAAACCTGAAAGCCTCCCGAATCGGTTAGGAGAGCGTTGGGCCAAGCAGAGAAGCCGTGGAGGCCGCCCAGTTCAGAAATAACGTCGGTGCCAGGGCGGAGCCAGAGGTGATAGGTATTGCCAAGAATGATGCGGGCGTCGAGTTCCTCTGAGAGCTCACGAGGATGAAGAGTCTTGACGGTCGCCTGGGTGCCTACGGGCATAAAGACGGGAGTAGGGACCTCGGCATGAGCAGTCACCAGCGTTCCAGCGCGGGCTTTGCTGTTGGGGTCGGTCGCTTCGAGGCTGAACGTCATAAGGGAGGAGGGAAGTAACGCTCTTGAGAGGCCTTGTAAATCACGAGGATGCTTTCAAATGAGTTAAAAGTGACTGCAAGGGGCAAAAAGGGCGTCAATCGGGCCTTTTTGGTAGAACTTTAAGTCAAAGCCTAACTGGTTCCCAAAGAAACTACTGTTTCTTCAGGATGAGGTAATTGCGCACCGGCTTGTTCCACCATTTGCGTAGGTTGATTGGCCCACCGGTGACCTGTGAGGAAATATTGAGGTCGGAAGAGCGTCCACCATCGAGATTAAGAGCGACTACGATGTTGAAATCGGGAAGCGGTTGTTCCGCTAGAGCCGCTGCAAGGTTGGGTAGAGAGATGTTAGCGCATTGGGCGAGGGCGAAGTGGTGTTTTCCATCCCAGATAATAAGTGAACGAATACGTACATCGGTGCCTGTAAGTCCGTTGACGGCAAGGCTGTCTTCTACAAGAAAAGGGCCTGTTTGCAGTACTTCCTTGGGACTAAAAGAAGAGTCGGAAAGCCAGGTCTGGAATGTCTCTCGCCGCGCGATAGTGGGGGTGGGAAGTTTTTGATCCACATATATGACGCCGCTTCCCAAAGAAGATGAATTCACTGAGCCGACTTTATTTCCTTCATGATAAACTAGGCCAAGAGGTTTGCCCTCAGGGGTGAAAAAGCCTCCGTTGATGGTAGCTAACGCAGAGGTTGCGGCCGTAACTTGGGAAGCTGTTTGATAGGTTCCTCCGATTTGTCCTTGGTCGACCACCTCTAGAGTGTGGCGACGGGCGTCAAAGGTGAGGTAGGTGAAGTTTACTCCGGCAATGTTCGCATTCTTGACTCCGAGAGAGTGAAAGCCTTGTCGCTCGGGAATGACGCCGTCTTGAGGGGTGGCTTCCGTATTGCCCGGGTGTTGCTCAATGCGAATGGGGGCAGTAGCCGGGATGTTGGGTGGTAGGGTGTTGGTGGAGGTGTCATCCGGAACGCATCCTGTCGAAATGAAAGCAATCGAGAGAGCTAAGGTGCGTGCTATTGATGTGCTAGAAAGAAAAGAAGGCATGTGAATTATTAAAGAGAGAAGTGGAGACTTCAGGAGTTAAGGTAAGGTGGCAATAGGGGTATTGGCTCCTTCAGCCTGTTCTTCTTTGTTTTCAGCTGGGGCGATTTCTTCCTGCGCCTTTTGTTGGGCTTCGCGGTTAGCTTCCGCAAGGAGGCGGTCGAGTTTTGGTTTTGGGGTGCCACCTGCTTCAAGGTACTTTCGGTAGTAGTTGAGTGCGGCCGCTTTTTCTTCAAGTTGGAGGTGAAGAACGGTGAGGTTGCTGAGTGGTTCGAGAGCGTCGGGGTTGGCTCGAAAGGCGAGTTCAAACTGCTCGCGCGCTTGCCCCGGAAGGCCTTGGTTGGCATAGATTGCGCCTAATCGGCTATAGGCATCTGAGTTGGTGCCGTCTTGTTTGAGAGAGAGCTCATATTCGAGTTGAGCGTTCTCAATTTGGTCGAGGGTGTGATAGGCGACTCCTTTTAAATAATGAGCATAGGGGAGCGGGCCATTTTCAAGAGCGATGGCGTTGTCAAAAGAGGAGAGAGCTTCTCCAGAATCCCCCTTTGCGAGATGGATGATGCCCTGATTAATCATAGAAGGGATATGGCTGGGGTCGTCTTCTACAAGTTGGTTAGCGAGTTCTTGAGCAACATTGATTTTGCCTTTTTGGTAAGAGCGAATCATGGCGCTTTCGAGGGCTGCAGTATTGCGGTTGAGTAGTTCTTTTGAAATGCGGACCTCTTCCGGAGTATTCCGAGCGAGACGAGAGCGAATCGTCCCTCCGTCAGCGCGGTGACGGTCAATGATGCGCTGCTCCTCTGGAGCGAGAGTCATCTCGGTGTTGGCCCAGGTTCGGATGACTTCCATGTGGGCAGGATCATCTTGCTCTGCTTTTCCTTCAGCAGCTTTGAGTAGTAGGGCGGCTTCGTCGCGGCGTCGGTCTTGAACGGCGAGCAGTCTCTCTAGAGTCTCTTTAAGGATGGTATTTTCTTCTCGAAGTACGGTGTCGTCGATTCCCTCTGCACGGCGGGCTTGAATGTCTTGATAGGCGAGCTTGAGCTTCTTTTCGAGTTCGATACGACGGGCAGAGCTGGCTTCAGTTTCAGTTTGTTGATGAATGATTTGTTCTTTGGCGAGAGCGAGGTCGCGGCGAGCCGCAATGACTTCCATACTTTTGGCGTCATTTGCAGCGCTAATCGTTTGTAGGGTCTCTTGAGCTTCGCGATAGTTGCGAGCGAGAGTCATATTTTGTTCGATGAGTTTCTGCACGCGGTCGGCCTGATTCATCTGTAAAAGCTCAGCAAGTTGATCGCGCTCGGTGAGAAGGGAATCACGTTCGCCGGTGAGGGTTTCGATTTCGCCGCGGGCCTCGGCGAGGAGTTGCTGTAGGCGGGCGGTTCGTTGGCGTTCAGCGGCAAGAAGTTGTTCGAATTTCGCGGCCGCCTGATTCTTCTGTTCGATCGTCTCTCGTTGTTCTGCAATGAGGTCAGCGGAGGCTGCTCTTTCCTTGTTGCGTAGAGCATTGAGCTGGTTGGCTACGAGGCGAGCTTTTTTCTCTTTCTTGTCAAGTTCGTCGATACGTAGGTTGGCCTCATCGAGTTCAACTTTAGCTTGGGAAAGTTGTTGCGCGAGGACTCGTTTTTCAGCCTCTACTAAATCGATACGGTTGTGAAGCTCGCGAACCTCCTGTTGGAGGGTCGATTGGGAAAGGCGGTCTCGTTCAGCGGTGAGTTTAGTGATTTCCTGCTGCAGTTCGGCGACTTCAGCATCGCGGCGATGTTCCATTCCTTTGAGCTTGGTCTCTGCTTCAAGGAGCTGTTGTTGCAAGCGTGAGATGGCCGCAAGATGAGCCTCTGAGATTTGAGCGGGCTGCTTTGATGGCGCAGGAGTTTGTCCAGTTTGGCTCTGGTAGAGTGCGTGACCTTGATTTTCTTGAACTGAGACTGTCAATTCTCGAAGGATGGAGATTTTTGAAGTGGCTTCCTTTTGCTTGCGGCCTACGAGTTCTGGTCTCCACTCTGGATGGAAGAGCGTGATGCTTTGGCTCAAGCGATGACTTTGTTCCGCAAGAGAGAGGGCTTTTTTGTATTCCTTGGATTGTTGAGCTTCGTCCGAGTCTCTTAAGCTCATCCAAGCTTTGAAGTAGATATCCGAGGGATCCGTGCGTGAGGCGTTTTCGATGACTTCTCCTTCTACGGCTGAATGGCCTGAGCTAGCTTGACCTAACGCTGGTGTAATGGTTACCAGAGGGAAAAGCAGGGTGGTCAGGCAGCAAGCCGAAAGGGAGAAGCGGATCATGAGCTAGGAAGCAAATCTTATGGAGACTAGCAAGACCGCCCCAGTGGGGGAAAGCTCGAAATCTAGGGGGGATGTAAGGTCAACTGCTGTCTTAGCTTCCCTTTCCAGGTTTTGAGTTTTTCTTTCGAGGCCGGAGAGATTTTTTGAAGCTCGTGACTGGCGTCGAGGGGCTCCAGCAGAGCTCGATTAGAGAATTTATTTGTGGTTTCGCGAGAGAGCTTGTTCTTACCAAGGCAATCGACTGCCATCGTAGTACCAGAAACCGCTGCTTTGTTTTTTTGTAAGACCTACAATGACTTTTTTGAGCTGTGGCATAGTGTCTTCGGGTAATTTCTCAGCGTTGTTGGTGCCCATATCGGTTTGATTGTGACCGGGGGCAACGGAAACAACAATGAAGCCTTTTTTGAATAGTTCACCATGGAGGGTGCTGGTCACCATATTGAGAGCAGCCTTAGAGATACGATAACCGAAAGCTCCTCGACGGGCTTTGCTGATGATGCTGGACCGGGTGGACATGTTGATGATTTTCTTTTGAGTTCCGGCACGAAGGTTGGGCATGAGGGCTTGGGTGACAAAGATGGGGCCCATGGTGTTGACAGCGAAACAATTTTCAATTTCTGAACGAGTAAGGGTGTCGATCGTCGCTTGTTTTGTGCCAATTTTATTGGGTCCAAAGTAACCGGCGTTGTTGATGAGAATGTCGAGGGGAGTTCCTTCTAGGCTCTTAGCTAAGGCGGTAATACTTTCTTCGGAGGTGACGTCGAGTTGGAGAACCTCCGCTCCGGTGGCCTTGAGTTCTTCAGCGTTTTCCGGCTTCCGGGCGGTGCCGTAGACTGTGTAGCCGTCTTGAAGGAATTGTTTGGTGAGTTCCAATCCTAGTCCGCGGTTGGCTCCGGTAATGAGAACGGAGGGAGACTCAGCAAAGGATAAGGTGTTGAGAGTAAGTAATATCCAAAAAGGAAGGTGTAGAATGGCTGGGACTTGGTGAGTGTGAATTTTCATGGGGCAATCGACTTTACGGGTTTTGATGCGCAAGAGAGTGATTTAGCAGGTGTGTGGGTGCGCAGCCCATTAGTGTCCTTCCCAAGCTTGGATTCCTCCTTCGAGGTTGGAGAGATTTTTGAAGCCTTTTTCGGCGAGAAAGAGACAGGCATTGGCCGAGCGCATACCCGCTTTGCAGTGGATTACAATTTCCTGTTCTTTGGGTAATTCTTCGTAACGGAGAGGAAGTTCTTGGAGGGTAAGAAAAACAGAGCCTTCAATTCTGTGCTCGGCATATTCTTCTGGAGTCCGGACGTCGAGAAGGGTTCCGGACCAACCATTTTCGCGCATGGTTCTGAATTCTTCCACGCTGAGAGGAATGTAGGGCTCGTTCACTGGGCAGCTATAGCCTTCGTGTTGGAGGGTTTCAAGAGTGGGATGGGTTCCGCAGAGGCGGCAATCGGGGTTTTTGCGAAGTTTGAGAGTGCGGGTCTCGGAGCGTAAGGCGTCGTAGTGGAGGAGTTGACCGGAGGGGACTTTGCCGATTTTGAGAAGATACTTGAGTGCTTCCATGGCTTGAAGGGAGCCGATGATGCCGGGGAGGGCTCCAAGGACTCCCGCTTCAGCACAGTTGGGAACGGCGTGTGGGGGAGGAGGTTCGGGGAGGAGGCAACGATAGCAAGGTTGATCGGGAAGATGGCCTTCGAAGACGGTGACTTGTCCGTCGAATTGGAAGATGGAGCCGTAGATGAGAGGTTTTTTAAGAAAAAAAGCGAGGTCGTTGGTGAGATAACGAGTGGGAAAATTATCGCTACCATCGAGGATGAGGTCATATTCCTGCGCGATCGTTTGGGCATTTTCCGGGGTGAGACGAACGGGGAATTCGTCAACTTGGATATCAGGGTGGAGAGCGCGCAGGCGTTCGGCGGCAGCGGTGACTTTGGGTTGGCCAACTTGGGCGTCGGCGAAAAGGATTTGACGCTGTAGATTGGATCGATCCACATGGTCATCATCGACGAGGCCGATTCGCCCGACTCCTGCTGCGGCTAGATAGAGCGCGGCTGGGGAGCTCAATCCTCCACAGCCAACAATGAGAATGGATGAGCGCAAAAGGGTTTCTTGGCCAGTTTCCCCGACTTGAGGAAGGAGTGTGTGGCGGAGAAAGCGGTTCTTTTGCTCTTCGGTCATGTCTGGAGAAATTGAATCATGATTTTCTCGAATCTTCACGAAGCATCTTACTGGATTCATCCGAGTGAGGGCTCGATTTGATTGGAGGTTGGATTTTTCAGGAAAATGAGCGAGAGTAGAACTATGGCAGTTCGAATTTTGGTTCTTTTTGCGGTAGCGATTTGCTTCCCGTTGCAGGCGGCCTATCCGCCACGCTTCGATGAGAACGAGTTTCGGGAAGAGGTCTACGTGGAGCGGGATGATGAAAAAATGAGACTTTGGGTTTTGGAACCGAAAGAGTCTGATGGAAGTATTTCGAAGGCTAAGAATCGGCCAGCGGTGGTTTTGTTTTTTGGGGGAAGTTGGAAGTTTGGTTCGCCAGATAGCTTACGAAAGCATGCTCGTCATTTGGCTTCTCGAGGATTGGTTGCTTTGCTAGTGGATTATCGAGTTGCCAATCGCCATGGAGTTCGCATTGCCGATTGTGTGGCGGATGCAAAGGCGGCTTTGAAATGGACGCGAGAAAATGCTGAACGTCTGGGAGTGGATGCCAAAAGAATCGCTGCAGGTGGCGCTTCGGCAGGGGGGCATTTGGCAGCGATGGTAGGTCTGGATAAAGACGTTGATGAGATCTCGCGAGCGAATGCGCTTTTGCTATTCAATCCTCCTTTGGTGTTGGCTCCTTTTGAGGGAAAGACTTTTGGATTTACTCATTTTTTTCGGAAGGACTTGGTCGGAGGAGTTGTGCAGCAATTTTCGCCGATTCATTTGATCAACGAGTCAAGCCCGCCAACTTGGATCACGCATGGAACCCAAGATTATATCGTGCCGTTTGAGACGAGTCAGACTTTTCAAAAAGAAATGACGACAAGAGGAGTGAAGTGTGAGTTATTTGAAGCTACTCGAATGCCTCATGCGTTCCACTATAATGAACCTTGGTTTTCTCATGCGATGGTAAGCATGGAGACGTTTTTAACTGAACTCGGGTGGTTGGAGAAAGAGGGTGCTCCTAAGTAATTTCGGTTCGTTGGTTTGCTGCCGTTTGGTCGTTATGCGAGGCCGAATGCCTTGCGGATACTGGCGAGGACCTCAGAGCGTCCGGTCTTTGATTTAGAGGAGGTGAGGAGCATTTCGGGGAGAGGGTTGTAGTGCTGCCCGAGGGTTTCCTTGAACTTGGTGATGTTCTTTTGGAGGGGCGTTTTTTTGATGCGATCAGTTTTAGTGAAGAGGAGGGAGTGCGAGCGTCCTTGATCTGCTAGCCAGAGGGTGAAATCGATGTCGATCTGTTGAGGAGGAATCATCCCGTCAATTAAAATAAAGGTGTGGCGGAGTTGTTCGCGGCCAACGAGATACTCAGAGATGAGAGAGGCAAAGAGCTCTCTATTTTCCTTACTCTTGCGAGCGTAACCGTATCCGGGGAGGTCGACGAGGTGTCCTGCGCGGGGAGGGATGGCAAAGTAGTTGATGAGTTCTGTTTTCCCTGGTTTAGACGAGGTCTTTGCCAACTCCTTACGATTGGTGAGCATATTGAGCATGGAGGACTTGCCCACATTGGAACGTCCAATGAAGGCCACTTCTGGGAGTGGGGTGTCAGGGCAGCCAGTGAGCTCGGGGCTGGAAAGTAGGAATTCAGTTCTGGTGATTTCCATTTCGTTTTTAGGAACTTTCTTTAGAGGAAGAGTCGCGCTTGTGAAGGGTGACGAGAATCGACTTGGAGGTCGGGGTGCCACTGGTCTCAGCGGTGCTGTCAATGGGGACGAGGACATTAGCCTCTGGGTAGTAGGCCGCAGCGGATCCTCGAGGGGTGTCGTAGGGGATAGCGAGAAAGAGAGCCGCTCGGCGACGAACTCCTTTGAAGTGGCTGACGATGTCGATAGCTTCTTCGGGTTCGATGTCGCGGTCTTTCATGTCCTCGGCATTGAGGAAGATAACGCGGCGTTCATTGTAGATGCCGCGATAGCGATCATCCATGCCGTAGACGGTGGTGTTGAACTGATCGTGGCTTCGGAAGGTCTGTAGAACGAGCTGGTCGGGTTCAGGTTTTAGAGGGCGAAGGGGATTAACTGAGAAGTTGGCCTTGCCGGTATCAGTGTTAAAGATTCTTTCTTTGACTGGGTTAGGAAGGTAGAAGCCGCCAGGTTGGCGGAGGCGCTCATTAAAATCGTCGAAGCCAGGAATAACCTTTTCGATGCGATCACGAATAAGATCGTAGTTCATTTCGAAGTCCTTCCATGGGGTCTTTGACTTTTTACCTAAAGTGGCGAAGGCTAAGCGGCAGACGATGGCGGGTTCGCTAAGCAGCAACTTTGAGGCAGGGGAGAGAGCCCCTTTTGAACTATGTACGACACCCATAGAATTCTCTACCGAGAGAATTTGAGGGCCGCCGGCTTGTTCGTCAATTTCACTGCGTCCGAGGCAAGGGAGGATTAGTCCTCTTTGACCGGTAATCAAATGTCCTCGGTTGAGTTTGGTAGAAACATGAGCGGTGAGAAGGCAATTTCGCATGGCTCTTGCGGTATAGTGTGTGTCAGGAGCTGCGGAGAGGAAGTTGCCGCCCAGGGCGAAAAAGACGCGCCCTTTTCCGGCAGCCATTGCGCGGATAGCGGCGCAGGTGTCGTATCCATGAGTGCGGGGAGAGGTGAATTTGAACTCTTTGTCGAGTTCGGTGAGGAAGGGTTCGTTCGGGATTTCCCAGATGCCCATAGTGCGATCTCCTTGGACATTGCTATGGCCTCGGACAGGGCAGAGGCCGCTTTTAGGTCGTCCAATTTTTCCAGTGAGGAGATGGAGGTTGACGATTTCACGGATGATTTCCACCGAGTTGTGGTGTTGCGTGAGGCCCATAGCCCAGCAGGTAATAGCGTCTTTAGCGGAAAGGAAGACTTTTGCAGTTTCCCTGATTTGCTCTTCAGTTAATCCGGATTCTGAAGTGAGGTCTTCCCAGCTGTAATTGTTTGCGTTTTTACGAAACTCTTCGTAGTTTGCGGTATGTTCTTGAATGAACTTCTGGTCGATTGTTGAACCAGGTTTTTTCTGTTCAGCTTCGAAGGCGCATTTGATGAGGCCTTTAAAGAGGGCGAGATCTCCGTTAATTTTGACCGGAAGATGAATGGAAGAGAGGGAGGTGGCGCGGCCGAGCATGCCACTTACCTTTTGAGGATGAGCAAAGGCTCGAAGGCCAGTTTCGCGCAGAGGGTTCACGGAGATCACGCGGCCTCCGTTTTTGACCGTCATTTCCAAGGAGGTGAGCATGCGCGGATGGTTCGTTCCAGGATTTTGGCCGACGACGAGCACGCAGTCGGTGGTTTCTAGATCCTCCAAAGTTACCGTGCCTTTGCCGATGCCGATGGTTTGATTCAGTGCCGCTCCACTCGACTCGTGACACATATTCGAGCAGTCGGGGAGATTGTTTGTTCCAAACTGGCGGACGAATAGTTGGTAGAGAAAGGCGGCTTCGTTACTAGCTCGGCCGGAGGTGTAGAAGATGGCTTCGTCGGGATGCTTGCAGGCGTTGAGCTCATCGGCGAGGATTTCGAAAGTTTCTTCCCAAGTGATAGGGCGGTAGTGGGTGGCGTCTTCGTCTAGGAGGAAGGGTTCGGTGATTCGGCCTGCGTCGTTGAGCCAGTAATCGCTTTTTTCGCCTAGTTCGCTTACGGAGTAGCGTGCAAAAAAGTTACGGTCGACTCGGCGATCCGTGATCTCAGTGGCAAGAGCTTTGGCTCCATTTTCACAAAATTCGGTGGGAGCTCGCTTTCCGTCTGGATCCGGCCAAGCGCAGCTTGGACAGTCGAAACCGCCTTTTTGGTTGAGTTTGGTGAGGCCTTGGGTGCCACGGACGGTGTTGGTGTGAGAGTGGATTTGGGCGAGTGAAGAGATTACAGCAGCCGATCCGACAGCGTAAGCCTTGGGTTCAGAGCGCTTTAAGCCGGAGAGTTCACGAGGTGGCTCGGCATCGGCGAGTGGAGAAGGGGCTTGGGCAGAAGGCTTTGTTTGGCTCATGCGAGTGCGGATTTCAGGGGAAAAAAGAGAAAAAGAAGTAAGAAGAGTGTTAGGCTGATCTAATGCAAAAACTCTGATTTAGCCAACGAAGAAGCCTTAAATTCTATTTTTCCAGATCTGAAGCTTCTCTAGCGAACAATTGGTGTCATGACCCCCCCTGATTCCACCCTTCGCGCTGGTCATTCATTTAATGCTGACCATAAACTTTACCTAACCTTAGACCAACCCGAACTATGATCCCATTTGAAAGAAACCGCCAGCAAGCCATTCCCGCCAGCTCTCTGAAAGTGATAGGACTTGGAGGGGCAGGAGCCAATATGCTCGATCGTGCAGCCCTTGATGGGATGGATGGAGCTGAGCTTCTTGCCTTAAATACCGATCAACGGACGTTAGCGCAGTCAGTCGCATCGGAGAAGCTTCAGCTAGGACCGAATCTAACGAAAGGTCTTGGAGCTGGTGGTGACCCCGAGCTTGGTAAGCAGGCGGTGATGGAGATCGAGACAGAAATTCGTGAGGCGGTTAAAGGGCGTAGTATCGTCTTTCTCTGTGTGGGTTTGGGAGGGGGAACCGGGTCGGGAGCCGCTCCCTTTGTGACTCGAGTTGCGCGAGAAGAGGGCGCATTTGTGGTGGTGTTTGCAACGATGCCATTTTCTTTTGAAGGCTCTCGTCGTCGTGAACAGGCCGAAACAGCGCTTAATGAATTGGCGGTTCTTTCCAATGCTTTGGTGACTTTCGACAACGGGCGCATGGGTGAATTGGTGTTGGCTAAGCAGGGGATTCATGAAGCTTTTGAGGCGGCGGATCGAATGATTTCCGAGAGTATTAAAGCCGTGACTCGTCTTGTGGTGAAACCTGGATTGGTCAACGTAGGCCTTGATGATTTGATGACTGCACTGAAGACCAATCGCTCTCGTTGTCTTTTTGGCTCAGGAATTGCTAAAGGAAAGAATAGAGCTCAGACCGCGCTTAAGAATGCTTTGGCAAGCCCGCTTTTGGACAAGGGAAGCCTTCTCAATGATGCTGAATCGGTAATGGTTCACGTGAGTGGTGGTGCTGGTATGACTCTCCATGAAGTCGAGCACCTCATGCAGGGATTGACTAAGCATGTTCCCGAAAAAGCACACATCTTGTTTGGGGCGGCTATTGATGAAGCGATGGGGGAGTCCTTGAGTGTTACGGTAATCAGTGCGTTGCCAGAGAGTAAACTTACCGCGACTCGCCCGACGATTACAGTAACTGATGAAGATCCTTTTACTGACGAAGAATTCGACGATGAACGTGAAGGTGACGAGGGAGGAAGTTTTGTGCCGGCAGTAAGTTTGTCTGATCTGGCTCCAAAACCAAATGTTCGAGAGGTGCTTGAGGATGAGGAAAGGTTGATGCACAACGACGGAGTAGACTTTGATGAAGGCCTGGAAGAAATGAGCTCAAAAAAGACTCGTGTGAACGCGGAAGAGGTTGCGGCCGCGGAAGCAGCTGCAAGGGCGGAAACCGAAGCAAAAGCTGAGGCCACTCGAAAGCAGAGGGAAGAGAGAAAGGCGCGTGAGGAAGCGGTGGCGAAAGCTCAAGCAGAAGCAGCGGCAAAGGCCGAGGCGGTCGCAAAAGCAGAAGCAAAGGCAAAGGCTGAAGCAGCAGAAGCAAAGGCTAAAAAGGAGAGAGAAGAGCTTGAGGAGAAGCAACGAG
>CAYUHN010000002.1:42602-61678 GCA_964444495.1 uncultured Roseibacillus sp.
AAGAAGAGCAAATTTTCCGAGTTGTTGAAGAGGATCAGGTCCAGGAAGAGGAGCAAGAACCTCTCGATGAATTTGTGGCCGATTCAGAAGAAGATGACGATGATTTGAGTCTTGGTGGAGAAGACGATTTTGATGACTACGAGGATGAGGTAGTGAAATTGAAGAATGAAAAAGATGCTCGTTCACAGGCGGAGCTTGATCTCGAAGGCGGACCACGTGGTCGATTCGAGGGAGAAAAACCAAATTTGGTGGATGGGGAAGATCTTGATGTTCCTCCCTACCTGCGACGAAAGGCAAAGTAGGGACGGCCCTACGGGATTTAACTCTCGTTTCTTTTTTGGTGGCGGGATGCCGGGGTTTTGAAAGAGAAAGAAGCATGACGTCTTTTTCATCGGATAAGCGGATTCTCGTTGTTGATGATGAAAAGCTTGCCGGTCTGATTCGGGAGTATCTCACTCCGATTGGTTATGATGTGACCTTGCGACATCGAGGAGATGAGGGATTGGCAACAGCCCAGGAGGAACACTGGGATGCGGTCATTCTTGATGGAGAGCCTCTGGAGTTAACCGCTCTGGAGTTTGCTATTCTTCTCTCTTTGATGAAGGCGAATGGCCGGGTTAAGAGTCGTGAACAGTTAATTGAGGAAGTGAGTGAGCGGAAGTTTGATATTTTTGATCGTTCTATTGATGTCCATATTTCAGCATTGCGGAAAAAATTGAAAGAAGACGCTCGAGAGCCTCGGTTTATTAGAACCGTGCGAGCAGTGGGTTACCAGCTCGTGGCGCAAGTAACCAAAAGTTAATTTCCCCATTGAATGAGTGAGAGAGAGTCCAAGAGACCGGAGGCGATTAGTCGTCCGCGCCTGCGAATTCCTCTGTACGTTCAAGTTTTGATATGGTTTGGTGCAAATCTGTTTCTTCTTTGTGCTGCGCTTCTGTTGATTTCTCGCTTAATTTCGGGTGTTAGTTTTTGGGATTTTTTTGAGGAACAACAAGATTCTCGACTTGAACGTCAGGCGGATTTGGTTGCGGCTGCGCTGCGTGAAACGGGGGCAGAATCTTGGGGAGAGTTGCTGCTTGAGAAGGGTAAGGCGCTAGACGTCTCTCTAGCTGTTTTAGATTTAAATGGCAAGTGGTATGGAGCTTCTGAGGCTTTGGCTGCTTCTTTGAAAAAGCAAGCGAGTGACGAACTTAGGAGTAGCTTTCCCCTTCGCGAGTTATCGGAGATTGAGAGAGAAGATAGTTTTTCTAATAAGAGCGAGAGGCCGCCAGAGTCTGGAAAATATCCCCGACCACCAAGACTTGAAGCGGAGGTGGTATTCTTGAATGGTGGTGAGGGTGGGCTTCGCAGAGCGGGTGTGATTATTGATCTTACTGGAAAGCCTTACTATTATGAGCCACGAGCAATTCTTGTTTTTGAGGGGAAAGCGCGGGTGGGAAACGAAATTTTTCTCGCTCGGCGGCCGCTGATTTTCACCGCGATAGGCCTTTTAGTTCTGTCGGGGTTGTTGTGGATGCCTTTTGCCTTTTCAATTTCGCGA
Organism: uncultured Roseibacillus sp.; assembly: GCA_964444495.1. Classification (GTDB taxonomy): domain Bacteria; phylum Verrucomicrobiota; class Verrucomicrobiia; order Verrucomicrobiales; family Akkermansiaceae; genus Roseibacillus. The sequence continues at coordinate 44,143 of CAYUHN010000002.1, forward strand.
CATTTGTCGATCATGACCCGAGGGGCTGAAAAGATCTCGGAGGGGAATTTTCAAGTTCAAGTGGCTCGCCGAAGGGGAGATGAAATTGGTCGTTTGAGCCGAGCGATTCAAAGGATGGCGGGACGCTTAGAAGTTTTAGTAGATGGTCAGAAGCGTTTTCTTGGGGATACCGCGCATGAACTTTGTTCACCGTTAGTGAGGATTCGAATGGGATTGGGGGTGCTTGAGCATCGACTTGAGGGGGAGGACGAAAGACGGCTACAAGAAGTATCTCAAGATGTGGGGGAATTGGCACGCCTTGTCGATGAGCTCTTGGCATTTTCCAAAGCATCGCTGACAAAGGGCCGATTTGAGACGCAGCAGGTCTCGATACCTGTTTTGTGCGAGCAGGTTGTGTCCTGCGAGACGTTGGGATTCGAGATGGAGTTGTCGGTTCCGAAGAATTTGGAGATGGAGACAAGTGAGAATCTCTTGCGAAGGGCATTGGGTAATTTGGTTCGAAATGCGGCTCGCTATGGAGAGGGAAAAGAGCTCGCGCTTGAGGTTTCGGAGACTTCTGAGAAAGTGATTTTCTTGGTTTTGGATCGTGGACCAGGCTTACCAGAGGGTTGGATAGAGAAAATTTTTGAACCTTTTGCTCGACCTGAGAAGGCACGGACACGTGAAGGAGGAGGCGCGGGGCTTGGTCTAGCAATCGTGAAAGCCGCAGCGGAAGCGCTTGAAGGGCAGGTCAGCTGTCGCAATCGAGATGGAGGAGGTTTGGAGGTGAAACTTGAGCTTTCTAAGAAAATTTCAGAAAAAAAGAGCCCCTGAATACATTGAGCTTTTTATCTCTGGCCTTGCTCGACCGGTAAAATGGCGCAATCTTAGAGCAGAACATTCGTTATGGAATTCCTCAATATCGTTATCGCCCTTGCTGTTGTGGTGTTAATTTTTAACTTCATGATTTTTATTCATGAGTTAGGCCATTTTTGGGCTGCTCGTTGGCGTGGTTTACATGTCGAAAAATTTTATATTTGGTTTGGAAAACCAATTTGGAAAAAGACGATTAAAGGAGTGGAGTATGGTCTGGGGAGCATTCCCTTGGGCGGGTATGTGGCGCTTCCACAGATGGCTCCCATGGAAGCGATTGAGGGTGGAGATGGAAATCTTCGTCAAGAATTGCCTCCCATTAAGCCTTTAGATAAAATTATCGTCGCTTTCGCTGGCCCTCTTTTTAGTTTTCTTCTCGCCTTCGTAGCGGCTTGTGGAGTTTGGATTTTTGGAAAGCCTGCTGATACCCTCTGGGATACTCATGTGGGTTACGTGAAATCAGATAGCCCAGCAGAGCGGGCAGGGATTCAGGTTGGAGACGATATCAAAGCGGTCGATGGTGAACCTGTGGAGAGATTTATTGGTGGTCTGGATGGCTTTAAAGAAAAAATCATGCTGAGTCGATTTGATACCGCCACCATTACTGTAGAGCGTAATGGCGAGCTACTCGACTTGGAAACTAATTTTACCGTAGAGGGCACGCCTTGGTGGCGACGTCGAGCGATGCGTGAGGTCGGAGTGACTTATAGTCAAGAAATGACAGTGGATAGTATTCTTCCGGAAAGTCCTGCCGAACGTGCTGGTTTTGAAATTGGGGACACGATTTTATCTGTGGATAACAAGAAAGTTTATAGTATTCCTCAGTTAAGCGAATTGCTGAAAGAGAAAGAGGGAGGGGCTATTTCGCTTCTTGTTCAGCGAGGAGACAAAGAAATGACCTTAGTCTCGGATGCTGTCATTCCCTTGGATAAGGATACTAAGGCTCCTGAGCCCGATGGTCGAGTCATGCTCGGAATCGGCTTTGATTCACCTTTTGATATGTCTCTGGTCCGGCCTAGCCCGACCCAGCAAGTGCAGGAGGGAGTATTACTGATGTATGCGACTCTTCGTTCAATTCTGTCGAAGGATTCAAATATTAAAATTCAACACCTCAATGGTCCGGTGGGTATTGGAACCGCGATTTTTGGTTTCATTCGAACTGATGAGGCGGTGCGAAGGGTCTTTTGGTTTATGGTAATTATTAATATTAACCTCGCGATTATGAACTTATTACCGCTTCCCGTTTTGGATGGTGGTCACATTGTTTTGGCGATTGCTGAGAAGCTGCGAGGGCAACCCATGAAGCTTCGTTTGTTGGAATTCATTCAATTGGGCTTTGTTGCTGTCCTCTTTAGCCTGTTTATCTATGTTACCAGTAAGGATGTTACCGATCTAATTCCTAGGAAGAAGGATGCTGAGGCTCCTTGGGGAGTGAATGGTTATTTTTGGCCGTCTGATTCGGCCTAATCGCGGTTTTAATTAAGAAAACCAAGCCTTGAAGTTTTCTTTTTTGCTAGGTACTCAAGCTCTTTGAAAAAGCTCCTCTTTCGTTCCCCTTCATCAGTCAATGTCGCGAGACTTGGCTTCCTACTTCTGATGTTACTGACCGGAACGGCGGTGCACTATGGTTTAGGACTCAATTCTGATGGGGATCAAGTGGTTCCTTTATCAATTGGGATTCTTGGAGCACTAGCAATGGCAGGAGGTTTGATCTGGATCGAAACACTCATTCGAGATGTTTCTTTACGTGAGTTTTCTACTGGTACCTTTGGGCTCGGAGTGGGGGTGTTTTGTGGATGGTTGATGACTCAGCTCAAAATGGAAGAGCTGCTGTTCAGCTTGATTGAGCTAGGAAAGGATACGAGTGAGTTTTCGTATTTAGCAGCGGGAGGGCGTGAAGTGATCACCCTTGCATTTCGAGTCGTGTGTATTGGAGGGATGGGTTTTATTGCCTCTACTCTCGCTCTTCGGAGCGGAAAGGAGGACTTCGCTTTTGTCGTGCCGTATGTTCGCTTCCGCCAAGACGGGACATCGGGCGCTCCCATTATTTTGGATCGTGACGCGGTTCTCGATGGCCGGGTTGAATCCTTGATGAGATCAGGCTTCTTGGCTGGACGGATTGTGATTCCGCGGCTCGTCCTTGATGAGCTGCAGGTTATGGTCGATTCGCAGGATACGAACGATAAACAGCGGTCTCAGAAGGCTTTAGATGGGCTAGCTCGCATGCGAAGTGATAGTCACTACCGGCTTACGGTTCATGAGCATCCGGCGAATTCTTCTAAAGACGATTCTCTTGGACAATTAGTCCGAATTTCGCAAATTCTCGCTGGTCGTATTTTGACCGTGAATGACGAGGTCGCCAAGCTTGCGGAGGTTCAAGGAGTGGATGTTCTGAACCTACATGAACTTGCGGAAGCCCTTAAACCGAAAGTAGGAGTAGGTCACCGACTGCGTTTGGCTCTTGTTCGGACTGGGCGTGATGATCACCAGGCGGTTGGCTATTTAGCAGATGGAAGTATGATTGTGGTGAACAATGCCGCCAATCGTATCAATCAAACCGTCGATGTGGTGGTGATTTCTAAGTTGGAAACTTCTAGCGGTGAAATGGTATTCGCCGAGCTAACTTAATTTCGGCGAAGTCGTTTTTTTTGAACTCTATTTGAGGGACAGGATTTTCCTTTGCTCTTTCGTTAGACTCTTGCGCAAGCTGTGAGTATGAACGTCGTACGAGAAATTGATTCGATTACCAGCTTGCTGCGCCAGAAAGGCCAACTTCGAGGAGCAGTTATTCAAGGGCTGGATTTGAGTAAAATTTCTTCTGAGGATTTGTCTTGGGAAGAGGTCGATTGTGAGGAGACTGTTTTTCTAGGTTGCCAATTTCCAGAGAATCTCACGGTTTGCGAACTGAGTAGAAGGGGCGCGCTTGTTTTTCCTGAGTTTCCGAGTCTACCTTACAATCCATACCGGCCCAGTTTGTATAGTCGTGATGAATTGATGGAGGGATGGAGCGACGAAAAAGACGAGAGCGTTGATCTCAGAATTTATGAGCGGTTTGCCGCCTCTGGACGTGAAAATCCCCATGTTATGGAAGCGCTTGCGATGCGTCTCCATGACCACGCCATCGACGATGCTCTTGCCGATTTGTTGGAAGGTCGAGTAGAAGGAGATGGGGTAAAGAAAGTGGTTGGAATTATGGGAGGGCATTCCATGGGACGGGATCGAGTCGAGTTTGCTGAGGTGGTGCGTGTGGCTTGGCGCTTGGCACAAGAGGGCTATTTTGTAGCAACCGGAGGAGGTCCCGGAATTATGGAAGCCGGGAATCTTGGGGCTTATTTGGCCAATGAAAGCCGGGAAGACCTTGAGTGGGCTATTTCGCATCTAGCGCAATCTCCAAAGTATTTTGACGAAAATTATAGCCGCCTAGCCCTTGATGTCATCGAGCGTTTTCCTACCGGCACCTCTTCGTTGGCAGTGCCGACATGGTTTTATGGGCATGAACCTACCAATTGGTTTTCGGTTCACGTTGCTAAGTATTTTTCAAACAGTTTGCGTGAAGATGGGCTGTTGGCCATTGCCACACATGGAGTGATTTATGCGAAGGGTAGTGCCGGGACCACTCAAGAGGTGTTTATGGATGCTTGTCAGAATCATTACGCGACTTTCAAATTTCTAAGTCCGATGGTTTTCTTAGGATCGGATTGGTTTGGGGAAAAGACAGGAATCTACGATGTGGTTTATCGTCAAGCAGAGGGAAAAGCTTATCAGGAGCAGCTCGCTCTTCTAGATGAGGTCGATGCTACTGTTGAGTTTATCAGGAAAAATCCGCCTCGTTTAGAGTAAGTTGAGCAAGAAGCCCTCCTATTGAGTGAATCCTTGCTTGCCGCTATTGAAATAGCTCCCTATATGGCTGCCACAACACCTCTCAATATGGCAGACAAAAAATCAGACATCGGCTTGGTTGGATTGGCAGTAATGGGGCAAAATCTTGCTCTCAATATTGCTGACCACGGATTTCAAATCTCAGTTTACAACCGCACGACTTCCAAAATGGAAGAGTTTGTGGCGGAAAATCCCGATACCCCAGGAGGGTTGGTCGGTTCAAAAACTTTAGAGGAATTCGTTGAATCACTTGAACGCCCTCGCAAGGTCATCATTCTTGTGCAAGCGGGACGAGCAACTGATGCCGTCATTGATGGGCTCACCGAGCTTCTCGATGCCGATGACATTATCATCGACGGAGGCAATGCGCTTTGGACTGATACGATTCGTCGTGAGAAGGAGCTTAACGAAAAGGGGTTCCGTTTCGTGGGGTCTGGAGTTTCTGGAGGAGAAGAAGGAGCTCGCTTCGGGCCTTCTCTCATGCCTGGCGGTAAAGAATCCGCTTGGAATGAGCTTAAGCCGATTTGGGAAGCGATTGCGGCTAAAGTGGATGCGGATACGGGTAAACCTCTCGAAGGAGCTGAGCCTGGTAAACCTGTGGATGGGGGAGTTCCTTGCACCGCCTACATCGGCGAAAATGGAGCGGGGCATTATGTCAAGATGGTTCACAATGGAATCGAATACGGCGATATGCAGATGATTTGTGAGGGCTACCAGCTCATGGGCAACCTTCTTGGAATGGAGCCTGCAGAAATGAGCTCCGTATTTGGTGAGTGGAACAAAGGAGTGCTCGATTCCTTCTTGATCGAAATCACTGCGGACATTCTTCAGCAGAAGGATCCTGAGACGGGTGCGCCATTTGTTGATATCGTTCTCGATACAGCCGGTCAGAAAGGGACTGGAAAATGGACCGCCGTAAATGCTCTCGATATGGGAATCTCGGCACCACTCATTGCAGAAGCTGTTTTTGCTCGTTGCATCTCAGCGGTGAAAGAAGAACGCGTAGCTGCGTCTGAAGTTCTTAAGGCGAATGTAGAAGCCTTTGGAGGAGATAAAGAGGAGTTCGTGCAAGCGATTCATGACGCTCTCTATTGTTCGAAAATTTGCTCTTACGCACAGGGTTTCCAGCTTATGCGAGAGGCTCAAAAGGAGTATGATTGGAAACTGAACTTTGGCGAAATTTCCATGATTTGGCGCGGTGGTTGTATCATTCGGGCTGCCTTCTTGCAGAAAATTTTTGAGGCCTATCAAAAGGATTCGGAGCTAGCCAATCTTCTTCTTGATCCATTCTTCAAGAGCGAAATTGAGCGTTGTGAAGCTAATTGGCGGAAAGTGGTTGCTGCCGCTGCAATGCACGGGGTTCCTATCCCAGCGTTCTCGTCCGCGCTTGCTTACTACGATAGTTATCGGAGTGCTCGCCTTCCTGCAAACTTGCTTCAGTCTCAGCGAGATTACTTCGGAGCCCACACCTACGAGCGTGTAGATAAGCCTCGTGGCGAGTTCTTCCACATTGATTGGCCTGAGGACGACCGTCCTCAGCTCAAGATGTAAAAATGGAGCTATTGACTCAATAGGGTTTGGCGAGCAGGGAGCAGGTTTGTTGATTGAAAAAATCATGCGAGCCGCGAGTCACTGCGAACCTAAATCCTATTGGGGGCTTAGGGCTACAGGGAAGCCGTAGGTTTCAGGATACTTGGCGATTTGTTTGATCAGTTGTTGGTGATTGGATACACCGTGAAGCACGCCTGTCGTCTTCATTGCTGAGGTAAAGATACGTTGGTTCTGCTCGGCCGAATAGGCGGAGAATTTATTGTTAAGTTCTCCTTTGGCTTTGATGTTCATATTGCATACCATCACGGGCGCCGCCGTGGTCAAATCGAAGTCGGCGAGGTGAATGGATTTGGTTTGAGGAAAGTCAAATGTCCGGAAGTGTATAACCCCTTCTGTTAGGTTATAGACGATGCGCCATTTGGTGTAATCTGTCCGGCCAAGATCGGCAAGGACTCGGAAGCCATACTTTACGTCGAGTTGAGTTGGCCAATTTTCTTTTTTTGCTGCAACCGCCGCACGACAGTAGCGGTCTAACGAAGAACCGGACTGACCGGGAGAATGGGAACCTCCGAATTCCTTCAATCGCGTTGCTGATTGGGCCGATTTTACGTAACTGTTGTTTGTCAGGCAGCGATGAGCAAGTTGTTCTCCTCGATGCACAACCATTTTGCCTTTGAGGAACTCGATAGTTGCGCAGTCGCCCGTCTTATCGCAGACGAAATAATGCAAAGTAGCTTTTGAGATGGGCTTTATACGAAGTCCTTTGGCTGAAGCTACAATTTCTGCCACTGATTTGGCGGTGTCGAGTTGGTACTGTACCCACTGTAGTGTGCTGATAGAGGGTCGTTTATCTCTGCGTGGATAATGTGACTCAGCCAGCCATAGGACGGAGATCATGAGTCCGGCTTCGTTCATCCCGTCGCAGGGAAATTCACGGCCGTATTGACAGAACGAAATGCTACCATACTTCGATTTCCATTTCACCGGGTTGTCAAAAGACAAGGCCTGTTTAGCGATAGATCGCTTATTGATTACGATCAGCCCTTCGCCCGAATTCCAATCATAATTTCGCGCCACGAATTGGCCGTCGTCAGCATCACCGAAGCAGAATATCGAACAGCCGTTTGAAGAATAAGTGGCGAAGGTAAGCGGGGTGAACAAGAAAAGCAGTGGCAGTTGTCTATATTTCGTCATGGAGAGCTCCTTTGAGTTGTGAAAAGAGAAAAATGGTTACTAGTTACTATAGTCGATAGACGAGATGCGGGTCACGTAGGAAATCAGGTAAGAGAGCAGTAATCGGGGGCAGGGTTGGTATTGCGAAAATGCAAAGAAGGCCGTGGGAGCTCTAAGTTTAGGTGATAGCAACGATTTTTTTCGCCACAGCTTGACCGGAACAAATTGCTCCTTCGATTGAAGCGGTTTCGAGGTAATCGCCGCAGAGGTGAATATTGTCAGGAGTTTTTACGGTTTGATTCGTTTTTACTGAGTGACAAGGCAGAGCATGAGGAATGCGGTAAGTGCAGAGATGTTCCCATTCAGCGACTTCGTTTCCAAACCAGCAGGAGAGTTCCTTACGTGCTTGAGCTTGAAGGTTTGTGTCGTCGAGGTCAGGGATTCCGATCAGAGTAACGGAGAGTAGCGCACGGTTATCTGGTGAGAGATCGGGGGAAAGGTCGGTGAGGCAGGCGACGCTATTGATAAGCGAATTTTCGGAACCAGTGAGCGCGATGATGGGTTCGTTGAGAGGGGAGGTTGGGGCGGCGAAATAGAGATTGGTTGTGCTTTGCCAATTCATTTTTGGAAAAGAGAGATCTGGGAGAAATTCTTTGGCATGAATTCCCGGAGCTGCGACCACTATTTGATCGGTAATTATAGTTTCTCCTTTGCTGGTTTGGACACAGTTGTTGCGAATATCTGTAACAGTTGTGTTAAATGAAAAGCACTCGCTGGGTAGACGAGAGGCGAGTTGTTTTGGTATTTCTCCCATTCCCCTTGCTGGGATAGTGGCGTGACCACGGGTAAGCATTTTGAAAGTGAATTCAAAAAAACAACTATTCGTCTGAAGCTCGCGTTCAAGGAAGATGCCGCCGTAAAAGCTACGAAAAAATTGGTCAATAATGGATGGGCTAAATCCGAAATCGGCTAAGAATTTTTCAGTAGTTTTGAACTCTTCTTGAGAGGTTACGTCAAGAGGACTTGTTCCTATTTTTTGACGTAGAAGAGAGACTCTCATTTTGTCAAAAATTGTGCCGATAGAGTTAAGCAGGCTCGCAGGAAGAGCGCTGGGGCGGCGGAAGGGGTCCATTAAACGGGTGGGTTTGCTATTGTTCTCTTTAAAAATGAGCGCCCCAGGTTCAAAGGCTTTTAGATTAAGAGCTTTATAGTCGAGTAGGTTTCCTGTCGTTGGGTAGGCATCAAGGTAAACTTGAAAGCCGCGATCTAGAAGAAAGCCGTTCACTTCATCGGTAAGAACTCGGCCGCCGGGGCTGTCACTTTTTTCTAGAATACGAAAAGGTTTTCCGGCTTGATGAAGCTCAAGTGCACAAGCAAGTCCTGAGAGGCCAGCTCCGATAATGAGGGTAGAAGGAGAGGAGGAATTCATGCGATTGTATGGAGAACTGAGTGGGAACCTTTAGTTCAATATTAGGTCAGTTTTTCGATGACCGCTGATGCTAGGGTGAGAACGAGAAAGAACCCGCACATGTCCGTGCAGGTGGTTAGGATCGGACCGCTAGCGAGAGCTGGGTCGATACGGCGGCTTTTGAGAGCAAGCGGAACCAAGCCTCCGAGTAATACTGAAATTACGGTATTAAGAGTGAGAGCTGCAGCTACAACGAGAGAAAGGACGAAATTTCCTTTCCAAAGGAAAGCCACTGAACCGAGGAGAATACCAAGGAAGACTCCGTTGATGATGCCGACAAGTCCTTCCTTGCTGACTACACGAAGAAAATCGCGAGGTTTTAGGATGCCGAGGGTGAGTTCTCGAATGCTGACGGCCACAGCCTGATTACCACTGCAGCCAGACATGTCAGAAACAATTGGTAAAAAAACAGCAAGGGCAATGACTTCTTGCAGCGTGGCTTCGTTTGCCGCAATCACGCTTGCGGCAACGAGGTTAAGGATGATGTTAGGTGCTAACCAGGCGAGTCGTTTGCGACAGCGAAGAAAGAGAGACATGGAGCGGAGTTCTTCTCCATCCACGATACCTTGCGATTGCAAGTAGAGTTCGGTTTGCTCGTCGGAAGAAGCACGTTCGACCATTTCGCGAGGAACGACTCCGAGGAGATGATCGTCTTCGTCAACTACTGGAAGACCGAGGAATGGTTTTTTCTGAAAAATTTCCGCCAAATCGTGAAAGTCCATTGTAGCTGAGACACTGAACGGATTTGTAATCATCAAAGACGATAATGTTGCTTGACGAGGAGAGAAAAGGACTTGGCGGAGCTGTAAGACTCCTACGAGCTGTTGACGAAAATTGACAACGTAGAGGTATTGGATATCTCGGTCGGAGTATTCGCTTGCATGCTGGCGGAGGTCGTCGAAAAGATCTTGTACCGTGGATTGGTCGCGAAAGGTTACTGGTCTTCCTCGCATGAGGCCACCGGCGCAGTGGTCTTCGTAGTCGAGTCGAGTTTTGAGCTCGGCTACGTTCTCGGGGTTAACAAGATTATCAATGATTTCTGCGCTCTCTTCTTTTTCGAGTTCTCGTAAGAGGCGGCTACTCGCCTCAGTGGGCATTTGCTCGAGTGCGGAGGCTACTTTTTTGCAGTCGCTATTTTCTAGAATTTCGACTGCCTGAGCTTCGGGAAGTTCTAGCAAGAGGCGAGCTAGAGTTCGATCAGTCAAGATCTGGGGTAACATTTCTCGTTTCAGCGGGGGGAGCATCGCGATGGCTCGGGCTTGTTCTTCTGCTGCTAGCGTTTCAAGGAGCTCGGTGATTTTGGCAGAATCGGAGGCGGAGATGGCTTCTTCAAGTTGGTTCCAGAGTTCTAGTTCTCGCGATTTGGAGAGGCTCTCGAGTTCGTTGATTGTGTTCATAGCGCGATGGTAGCTCAGAAGTTGGGCTGCGACGAGTTGCTGTTCTTGTCGTACTGGTTAAAGAAGGCTTTTCAATTGCTTTGCAACAAGGCAGGTTCGCCTGCGATGTCACAAAAGATTTGGTTGGATGGGGAAATTGTTCCTGAGGCTGAAGCGCGGGTTTCAGTTCTTGATCATGGGCTTCTGTATGGAGATGGGATTTTTGAGGGAATTCGTTTTTACAACGGTCGTGTTTTCCGCTTGGAGGAGCATACAAAGCGCCTTTTTCTTTCTGCGAAGGCGATTCTTTTGAAAATGCCTTGGACGGAAGAGGAGGTGAACGAAGCGGTCTTGGCGACGATTCGAGAGAACGGTTTGCAAGATGGCTATGTTCGGCAGGTTGTTACTAGGGGGACTGGTGGCCTCGGTCTCAGCCCGTTTCTTTGTGAAACCCCGACCATGTTCATTATTGCTTCAAGCATCACTCTTTACCCCCCTGAGGATTACGAAAAGGGGCTAGAACTGGTGACTTGCAGCACTCGACGTCCCACCGCGGCTTCGCTTAGTCCGCAAGTAAAGTCTCTCAATTATCTCAATAACGTCATGGCTAAGGTCGAAGCGCTCAAGGCAGGAGCTAGAGAGGGCCTGATGCTTAATGAGCAGGGTTATGTGGCAGAATGCACTGGCGATAATATTTTCGTGATTCGTGACGGGGTGGTCTACTTTCCTCCAGTTAGCGATGGCTCGTTGGACGGAATTACGCGTCAGGTTGCAATCGAGCTTTGTGAAGCTGAAGGCCTTCCAATGAAGGAGCAAAGCTTAACACGCTATGATGTCTACACTTCTGACGAAGTTTTCTTGACCGGGACGGCTGCGGAGGTGATTTCAGCTACAAAATTAGATGATCGTGAAATTGGCGATGGGAAGCCGGGACCGATTTCTGTTCGGCTGCGAGATCGTTTTCGCGAGTTAACTCGTTCCACAGGAACTCCCATTTATTGAGCTTGGATACACAAATTTCTATAGCGCAGTCGCTTTCTCTGCGTATTATTGAAAGCGAATGAAGTGCAATAATTGTGATGCTGAGGCGACAGTCCACTTTACCCAAATCGAAGAGGGTAAGGTGCTAAAGTCTTCGTATTGTGAGAGTTGTGCTCAAAATAAAGGTCTTACAGAGCTCTCTGAGTTCAATCTTGCTGAAAAGCTTGTATCCCAACCTTCTATGATAAGCAGTGAAGAAGAAGAGGGAATAGCCTGCCCAAATTGCGGCATGACCTCACAAAATTTCCAGAAAATTGGACGTCTTGGTTGCAGTGAGTGCTATTCTGTCTTTCAGCAGGACATTTTGTCACGCTTAGGGACAATGCACCGCGGTTTGCAACATCAAGGCAAGCATCCTCATTCAAAGGAAGGCCTAGAATTTGAACAGAGGCGGCTTGCAACGAGCCGTGAGCGTCTAGCTGAGGCGATCCAAGCGGAAAACTACGAAGAGGCTGCTCGTTTACGTGATGAAATCGAGGCCCTTGAGAAGGAATCTGTCGCAGCTGATAGCGGTGAAAGCTTAGTTGGCATGAAAGATGAAGGGGGGGAGCTATGATGCGCTTTTCTACTTTACTCCGTAATCCAGCAGAATGGATGGCGAGTAATCGTGGTGAGCAATCAGTAGTGGTCACCAGCCGAGTTCGTTTAGCCCGGAATCTCTCTGGAGAGCCTTTTCCCGGATGGGCGCGTAAAGACGATCGAATCCAAGTGCACGATGTTCTTCGCGGTGAAGTCGAAAACCTCTCTGCGATGAAAGATGCGTTCTCCCAGGGGCTTGAAGGACTGACATCGTTGCAGAAGCAGGTTCTTGTTGAACGACATCTGATTAGTCGGGAGCAAGCAGCAAGAGGCAAGGGGAGTGCGATGGTGGTGAACCGTAAGCAGACCTTTAGTCTCATGGTTAATGAAGAGGATCATCTTCGGATGCAATCTATTCAACCGGGACTGCGTTTGCAGAAGGCTTATGCTAAGCTTTCGGAACTCGAATCGAATCTTTCTCGTGAACTCGATTTCGCATTCAATAGTCGTTTGGGTTACCTTACCGCTTGTCCCACGAATGTTGGAACCGGTATGCGCGCCTCCGCGATGTTGCATCTCCCAGGGTTGGTTCTTTCTGAGGAAATCGGACCAGTCCTACAAGGAGTGGGGCGTCTGCGATTTGCGGTAAGGGGTTTTTATGGCGAGGGTACGGAGTCTTTGAGCAATTTGTTTCAGGTTTCTAATCAGTCCACTTTGGGAGAATCTGAGGAAGTAATCATTGAGCGTCTCGAGCGAGTCATACGAGATGTGGAAGTTTATGAGATGAATGCTCGCCAACGTTTGTTGGAGACTGAGGCGGAGATGATTTATGATCGAATCGGGCGGGCCTATGGAACGCTTCGTTTCGCCCACACGATTACTTCTAAAGAGGCTTTAAATTTGCTTTCACTTCTTAGATTAGGCGTTGATCTTGGCTATTTTGAGTCAGACGCGCGGCGTTTGTGTGATATCCTTCTGATGGATATTCAACCAGCGCATCTCCAGCTTCATGCGGGGCAGAGTTTAGACGCGCAAATGCGCGACTCAATTCGCGCCGAAATCATTCAGGGTCGGTTGCATAGCCTTGCCCCCCCTGCTATTGAATTAAAGAGGCTAAGTCCCCCCGATCAACCGACTCCTAAAGAAAATGAATAACTTCACACCTAGAGCACAACAAGTCCTAGCCTTGGCGAGGAAGGAGGCCGACCGTTTTAATCATAATTATGTGGGTACTGAGCATTTATTGCTTGGTCTTATCAAGTTAGGGCAGGGGGTCGCGGTCAGCGTTCTTGGTCGTCTTGGACTCGATCTGGATACCGTACGTATGGAGGTTGAGAAAGAGGTCGGAACAGGTCCTGATACGAAGATTACCGGAAGTGTCGCCTACACGCCTCGAGTTAAGAAAGTCCTCGCGCTTGCCAATAAAGAAGCGAAAACCTTGAATCACTCATATGTGGGTACGGAGCATCTATTGCTTGGTCTTTTGCGTGAGGGGGAAGGGATAGCTGCTCGTGTTCTTAAGCGTCTTGAGGTCGATATTGCTAGTGCTCGTAATGAAATTTTGGCGGAAATTGATCCAAACTTTGCTCCCGATGATGATGATCTCTTTGAAGAGTTCGAGAGTGAGGATGATATGGACGAGGATTCCGGGGAGGAAGGTCAAGGAAAAGGCAAGACTCCCGCTTTAAAGGCCTTTGGTAGAGATCTCACCAAACTCGCGAGGGAAGACAAGCTCGACCCTGTGATTGGGCGTAGCGATGAGATCGAACGAGTCGTGCAAATTCTTTGCCGCCGAACCAAAAATAATCCGGTTCTAGTAGGTGAAGCAGGAGTTGGAAAGACCGCTATCGTCGAAGGACTAGCACAAGAGATTTCTTCTGGAAATGTTCCGGAAATTCTTCGTGAGAAAAAGGTTATCACTCTGGATCTTGCTCTCATGGTAGCAGGAACGAAATATCGAGGTCAGTTCGAAGAGCGAATTAAGGCCGTGATGGATGAGATTCGAAAGGTTGGAAATGTCATTCTATTTATTGACGAGCTTCATACGATTGTGGGTGCAGGTTCTGCTGAGGGAGCAATGGATGCCTCTAATATTATTAAGCCGGCTCTAAGTCGTGGCGAGCTTCAGTGTGTTGGAGCTACTACTCTCAACGAGTTTCGCAAATTCATTGAAAAGGATGCAGCTCTTGAGCGCCGTTTCCAAAAGGTGAAGGTAGAAGAACCATCAATCGAAGATGCGATTGAAATTTTGAGAGGGCTCAAGCATAAGTATGAAGCCCATCACAAGGTGAGTTATAGTGAGGAAGCGATTGCAGAAGCCGTGAAGCTGAGTTCTCGTTACCTAACGGATCGTTACCTTCCTGATAAGGCGATTGATATTGTTGATGAAGCCGGCGCAAAGGCGCGAATCAGTACGATGACTCGTCCTCCTGAAATCAAGGAACTTGAAGGAGGGATTGACGAAATTCTTAAGCAGAAAGCGGATGCGATTGCGGATCAAGATTTTGAAAAAGCGGCCTCTCTTCGTGATGAAGAAAAGGATGCTAAAAAGGAATTGGAAGATACGATCAATAGTTGGAAAGCCGATTCGGAAGAGAAAGTCGTTGATATCGATGATGAAGATGTGATGGCTGTTGTTGCTAAGTGGACTGGAGTTCCTCTTCAGCGTATGGAGAAGAAAGAGGCAACCAAGCTTCTCAGAATGGAGAAAGATCTCAGAGAGCAGGTTATTGGTCAGGACTTTGCTGTTGAGACCATTTCCAAAGCGCTTCGTCGCTCGCGAGCTGATTTGAAGGATCCTCGTCGTCCTATCGGTTCCTTCCTTTTCTTGGGGCCAACAGGAGTGGGTAAGACCTATCTCGCTCGTAATCTTGCCGAATATATGTTTGGTGATGCGGATGCCCTTATTCAGCTCGATATGTCGGAGTATATGGAGAAGTTCTCTACTAGCCGACTCATCGGTTCACCTCCCGGGTATGTTGGGCACGAGGAGGGTGGCCAGCTTTCAGAAGCGGTGCGTCGTAAGCCTTATTCGGTAGTTCTTTTTGATGAGGTTGAGAAGGCTGATCCTGAGGTGATGAATCTTCTACTGCAGATTCTCGAAGAAGGAACGCTCACTGATAGTCAGGGCCGGAAGATTGATTTCCGGAATACGATTATTATCCTCACTTCGAATGTCGGAGCGAGCACTATCAAGAAGCAGACTTCTCTTGGTTTCAATGCCATGGCTGCTGAGGATGGAGGCTTTGAAGAAATGAAGGCGAAGATTATGGAAGAATCGAAGAAGGCCTTCCGACCTGAATTTTTGAACCGCCTCGATGAGCAAGTGGTTTTCCATCCGCTTGAGAAGGAAGCTCTTTCTGAGATTGTAGACCTCGAAGTAGACAAGCTTCGCAAGCGACTCAGTGAACGTGAGATGGCTCTCGAAATTTCTGCTTCAGCGCGGGATTATCTCATTGAGAAGGGATACGATTCTGACTACGGAGCTCGCCCAATGCGTCGAGCTGTTGAGAAATATCTTGAGGATCCTCTTGCGGAAGCTCTTCTGAGTGGAGATGTGAAAGAAGGGGATATTGTGGAGGTGGATCTTCCCAAAGATGCGGAAGAACTCGTCTTCAGTCCTCGTAAAGGCAAAGGAAAGAAGAAGTCTGAAGCGAAGGTTTAAGAGCTAAAATTCGATTTTTTGAAAGGCAGGATGGTTTTTTGACCATTCCTGCTTTTTTTTGTGGAGCTTAAACGCAGCCAGGTCCACTTCAGAATTTTTTAAGGAGCGTTGAGCTGAAGTGATTTTTTAGCTGCTTTGTAATCGAGAGAGAGATCGTCTTGTGTCCAAAGAGTTTTGTCAGGACCGAGAGAGCGAATCTCCATTTCGGTAGCACTGAGGGGATGGAAGACAAAAGGACTTCCCCAACGGTCAACGAGTTCGTTGTTCGAATTGAGTGCTGAGTTATTCGGGTCGATAAGGTTGACTTGCTTGGGATTGTCACCGGTGAGCGCGGCAGTAAATTCGAAGTTTTCGACTCCAACAGGGTTATTTTTGTAGAGGAAACGGTAATGAGAAAAAATTTGAGAAATGATTTCGAGGTCGAGTTGGGGATTTTTACCTTGGTGAAGTTCTGAGCTGGCCTTGATGGCAGGATTGAAGTCGACCGAACCGTCAGTGTAACGGGTAACGCGGGTCTCGAGGTTAGGTTTTGGTGAGATGGTGCGAGATCGTAGAGTTTCGGCGCGTGAAGGGAGAGGAGGGCTCTGATTTTGAGAAGGAGGAAAGGGGGGCTGTTTGTTCTCTACCGAGGGTGCTGAAGTATTACCTTTCGGCTCTCGTGGGCTTTGGAAGAGAAAATAAAAGAGGACCCCTAAAATTAGGAGTGCTGGGACAATAAAGAATTTCCGTGGAGGCATGAGGTTTCCGTTAGAGGAAGGCCAGATTGCTGCCAGCGGCAAGCGGATCGTCGAAGCGGGAGAGGTTAGGAAGGATCGTTTCCATCTCGCTACTACCAGCGGGAACGCCGAACCAGTTGGCGAGGACGGCACAGTATTGGTCGACCGAGGTTGTAGGGATCCAGCGGCCACGTGTGCCAGAGGGGACGTCAACTGAGCCCCCGACAGCGAGTTCAGGAAAGGTTCCGTAGAGTTGGCCTCCATTGACGGCTCCTCCCATTACGAGAGCATGAGTGCCCCAAGCGTGGTCGGTGCCTGCGGAGTTAGGGTCGGTGCCGTTGGGGGTCCAAGTGCGATTGAAGTCTGAAGCTTGGAAAGTGGTGACGTTGTCGTAGGCGAAATCGGAATCGGCTGCAGCGATATCTTTCATGGCCTGATTGAAAGCGGCAACGGCATCATCGACTTCTGTCAGAAGAACCCCTAGTGAGTCGTTGATATCTTGGTGGTTATCAAATCCTCCGAGGTCGACGAAGAAGATTTGGCGGGTGTTGCCAAGGCACTTACGGCCTGCGATGAGTTGCGCAATGGCTCGAAGTTCGTCTCCGAGTCCTGTGTTGGCATTGAAATTGGTGAAGGTCTGCTCGAGATCGAGGCCTAAATTGTCGACTTGTTGAATGGCTTCGGTAACGATACCTTCTGCTTCGCGAGCGCGAGTGACTATAGAGGCGTAGGAGTCTTCGATAAGAGTACCATGGCTGTAAGCCATGATGCGTTCAAGGGCTCTGAGGCGTCGTCCGGCTGTGGTGCTCTCGTTGTAGCTGCCGTCGGAGTTGAGCGCGCCGGAGTAGTTAGTTCCATAGCCCGCGAGGGAGACCGCACCGGTGGAAGTGACACTGTATTGAGGAACGCTAATGCTACCATTTTGAAACTGATTGTTGCCCGCAGCGGTGATTAACATGGAGGTTGCGCTTTGAGGGTTCCAGGTGCCGTGGTAGAGTTCAGCCACACGAGCACCCCAGCCGGAGGTGTAAGGTTGATCTGCAATGGAGGACATCCACTCGGTCACTTGGTCGGAGTGAGAGAAGAGTTGTGCGGGAAGGGTTGCGGAATTGTATGTCGTAGGATTGGTTGGCTCAGCGAGGGTTCCTACATTGGTGACAAAGGCAGCTTCGCGGGCATTGTAAAGCCCTCGGATTCGTTCAAAAGAAGGGTGAAGCCCGATGGGTTCGGGGACGTCGTTTAATGAGAGAGTGTTATTTGCACCTGAGGGATTAAAGTTGGTGTTGGTGACGCCATT
>CAYUHN010000003.1:0-46193 GCA_964444495.1 uncultured Roseibacillus sp.
TTACGGAAGTAGATGGGGTGGAGTATCTTTCAATTACGGCTTCTATTAATTTTTTAGCTCTTCCGTTTTTCAATCTCACTGCGGAACGTTCCTTTACACTTCTTTCAGACTCTTGGGATGAGAGTGATCTTGTTCCTCTTTCTCTGGAACTGCCAGATACGGGGTTTCGGTCGAATCTTCCGTTAGGTTCTGAAGAACGAGAGTTTTTGCGCTTACGGGTCTCTCCTGTGGAGTAAAGACCTGAATCGAGGGTGAGTCCACTTTGGAGAATTTCTCTCTGTGGACGCACTTTGAGCATTGGAAGGCGTTTTCCAGCCTCGAGAGGCCCGGAAGTCAGTTTTTTTCAGCGATTACGCAATGGGAGTGTCGGTTGGCGACTCTGTCTCGTTTTCCGCATTTGCTGGAGAAGGTTCTTCTTCGGTTTCGTTTTGGTTTTCGTCTTCGAGAAGATCAACCGCGGTTGGCTCGTCGTTTTCGGAGATTGATTCTGGAGGAGTGAGCTCTGCAGTAACCGGGGGCGGAGGAGCTTGTTCGAGGGTGGGGTAGTCGGTGTAGCCAGTGGCGTCACCTCCGTAGAAGGTATCTCGGTCGTAGGGATTGAGGGGGATGTCTTGTTCGAGTCGAGCAGGAAGGTCTGGATTAGAAATAGCATAGCGACCAAAGGCGATGAGGTCGGCTTGGGCATGATTGAGGAGGACGTTGGCGCTCTCCTTTTCATGACCGCCGCAAGAAATGATCGTCCCTTTGAAGTGGGGCCGCCAAGTTTTGGAAGAGAGCTTTTCTCCGTAAGTTGAGAGGGAGTATTCGGAAAACATGCGTGGCTCCACAAGATGGAGATAGGTCAGGTCGAAGGAGTTGAGTCGCTCTAGAACATGCTCATAGAGGGGTTCGGCGTCGGAGGGATCAATGTCGCTGCCTCCAGAGGGCGAGAGACGAAGGCCGACTCTACCAGGCCAAAGTGTAGTGGCGGTATCGAGAACTTCGAAAAGAAAACGAGCACGGTTTTCTGGGGACCCACCATATTCATCTTGGCGGCGGTTGGAGTTGGAGGTGAGAAATTGATTGATGAGGTAGCCATTGGCTCCATGAATTTCGACGCCATCAAAGCCGGCTTCACGAGCGTTGGCGGTGGCTTTGCGGAAATCGTTCACGGTGAAATCGATGTCGTCGCGAGTCATTTCGCGAGGTTTGACAATGGAGGTCACCGGTTGCCAGTCGGCAGTTGTGATTTGGGTTTCGCGGGCCCCGATGGGAGAGGGGGCAAGGGGAAATTTGCCATTGGGTTGATAGCTTGGGTGAGAGATGCGTCCACAGTGCCAGAGTTGACAAAAAATACGTCCGCCCGCTTCATGTACAGCATCGGTTACTTTGCGCCAGCCAGCAATTTGTTCTTCGGTATAAATGCCTGGGGTTGAGGGATATCCGTGCCCTTCAGGATTGACGGGGGTGGCCTCTGAAATGATGAGCCCGAAAGAAGCGCGCTGACGGTAGTGCTCAACCATCAAATCGGTAGGGACATTGCCCTCTCCAGCCCGATTGCGGGTGAGTGGGGCCATTACGACTCGATTGGGTAGCTCCAAACCGGGTGCGAGCGGAAGTGGCTGAAAGAGTTTCATTGTGAGGCGCAAGTTGCGCACGGAAAAGAAAAGAAGAAAGAGTGAAAAACGCTCGTTTTGCCTTGTTTGGCTCTTTCTCGCAAAATTTTTTCAGCAAAGACAGGAGGGTTGCTTTACAGGAAGCTCTCATTTCTCACTATCTCGGAGGTAGATGAGAACGTTAGCGATTAGCGATATTCACGGTTGTCTGGATGCTTTGGAAGCTCTGTGGGGGGCTTTGGAGCCCCAGCCAGAGGATCATGTGATTTTTGTAGGTGATTATGTTGACCGAGGTCCGGATTCCAAGGGGGTTGTTGACTTTATTCGAATCATAATGGAGAGCCATCAGATTGATTGTTTATGCGGAAACCATGAGGAAAAATTCGTCTTGTCTCGAATAGATAAGACGGATTTGGCACATTGGCTAGACGTTTGGGGGGGCCAAGAGACTTTGGATTCCTATGGACCTCAAGGAATGGAGGATGTTCCTGAAGAACATTGGCAGTTTTTCTTGCGAAATAAGCCTTTTGTTGAAACCGAGACGCATATTTTCGTTCACGCTTATTTGGAGGCGGAAGTGCCCGTGGCGGAGCAATTGCCCTACACTTTGGTGCATCAGAAATTCAATCATCCGCTGTATGGGCCTCCGCGCCCTCATATTTCAGGAAAAACGCTTGTTTGCGGACATACTGCACAGAAAAGTCATATCCCTTTGAACCTTGGGCACGCGGTTTGTATTGATACCGACGTTGGGCGTGGTGGCTGGTTAACTGGCCTGCACGTCGAGACTGGTAATTATGTGCAGGCCAAATGTGATGGAACGATTCGTCAAGATCGCCTTTCAGAGCCTCAGACCCTATCTTGATGGTTATGACAAAAGCGTGTTTGATTTCGGAGCTGCCCGTTGACCAGATCTCGAAAATGTGAATGATTCTTAAGATTCCCTAAGAATTTTTTCTTTTTATAACATGAAGCCGTCCCTTCCAGGTTACAACGTCGAGTCGTTTCTCGGTGAGGGTGTTTGTGGGCAAGTTTGGGTAGCGGAAGATCCGGTAGGAAATCGAGTGGCGATTCGCAGCCTCAATTACCTTGCGATCAATCTCAACCTACTAAAAGAGACTGAACGACGTCTCGATCTGAATCGTAATCAGGAGGGAGGAACTGGTGCGATGCCGATTTGGTTAAAGGCCTACGACCTTAAGCCATCGTTACAAGTTTGTCCTCTCTTGGCAGATAAGCTTGGGGGCGAATGGCATCCACGGACACTTCTTTCCCGCTTGGGAGAACAAGGAGTCCTCTCTGATCAAGATGAGGCCGAACGTCTAGTTCGCGAGTTGGCAGGCGCGTTGGCTAGGATGCATCGTTGTCAAGCTGTGCATGGGAACCTGAAGCCGGGAAATATTTTTTTCGATGATGCTGGTGAACTGGTGCTAGCCGACTATGCGATGGGTTGGATGCCGAAGGTAGAGCTTTTGAGTTTTAGCGATTCAATCCTTTATATGGCTCCCGAGCAGATTGAAGACCCAGGAGGACATTATCGTGAGGAGGGGTATCGTTGGGACGTTTATGCTTTTGGGGTTCTTGCATATCGTATTTTGGAAGGGGCTTTTCCGCGCTGCGATGAGTTTTTCCGAGAAGTTGCTTCGTCGCTTGGCTCTCAAATGCTGGGAGAATTTGATGTCGATACTGATGTAGTCGTAGAGGATGTTCGTAAAGCTGAAATGCGCCCTTGGCAGCGTTGTCAGAATCTTCAGCTTCGCGAAATGGTGGAGAAGTGTTTGGCGCTGGCTCCTCAGGAGCGTTTCCGCGATATGGTAGAAGCCGAGCAGTGGCAGAACCAACAGCTTCTGAGCTTTCGCTATCATAAGGAGATGCAATTGGTGGGTCGGAAGTTACGTCACGGTCGCCAGCTGCGACGTGTTCTCGCTTGGGGAATGGCCGCCAGTATTACTCTTGGCTTAGTGGGAAGTGCTCTCCTTTATTTGCAGCGTGATTGGGATTCGAGTTCTATGGCCTTAGAAAACGAAGAGGCGAGAGAGAAAGCTGAATTGGCTGAGCAAAGTGCTCGCGAACTTCGAGATGATGCGATGATATCTCAAGCTCGAACAGAGGCCGAATTAACCTCTGCTCGGGATGAAATTGATTATTTAAGTAAAAGCCACGCGATGCTATTTGATTGGGCGATTAGCGAAACTACTGGCGAATTTCCAATTCTCTTTGGGCATGAAGCTCGCCTTTCGGAGCTTGAAAAGCATTTTCAAAATCTAGCTCGTTACGAATCGAATGGTACTGAGGAGTGGAAGCAGGTGTGGGAGGCAAAGAGAGCTCAAATCGCGATTGCGAAAGGGCAGTTTAGTGAGGCCCGCCGATTGATCGGAAATGATTTGAGCCAATTGGGAGGAGAAGGTTTGACCCGGATGTTGCTTGCTGAATCAGAAATGAGAGAGGTGAAGCGAGAAGATCTTGCTCTTGCTCAAAATCTTGTCGCTCGTTCGTCAGTAGCTCTTCGGAGTTGGCTTGAGACAGCGTTGAGTCTTATCGAGATTAGAAATCTTGAACGCCATGGCCAGAAAGATCGGGCTCTACGCCAGCTTGTTGAGTTAGAGAAAAACGTTGAGGCTACCCCTTCGTCAGCGAGTCATGCGAGTCTTCTTTGGCGAGTGCGACTTCGGGAAGAAGCTGCGACCATCGCTGACGGAGCCGGTCATGAGAAAGTGGCATTGTTAATGAGGGAGGAACTTTTCAAAAATTTGAGGTCGCAGGCTCGAAGGCAAGATCTCGATGAAGTTACTCAGCAATTGATTTTTGAGCGAATATTGGTCGCGAGTGAGGGCTTGTCTGAAAGTTACTATGCGTTAGGTCGCTTAGCAGATGCTGAGGCGATCGCTAAGAATGCTCTGACCTATTCGATCAAAGAACCAAGCGAGCGAGTGAAAATTGCGCGTGCCATGCAGTATGTGGTCCTAGCGGGTTGTGAGCGTGAACGCGGTGAGACGGTAAGTGCGGAAAAGCTAATGAAACAAGCGCTGAGTATGATTGTGAAGCGTAGTGAACAGCCAGGGGTGGAGAGATGGCGTCGTTATCGAGAGGGAATGGTTAAGTGGCAGCTAGCGGCTATTTATTCACAGAAAGAAGAGTTTTCAGAAGAACGTCGATTAGGTGAAGAAGCCGCTTTTACCATGAGAGAATTGCTCGATGGTGATGGTTTACGTCCCAGTGCTATTCAAGTGCATCATGTTTTAGGGTATCTCTGTGGCGACTTGGCAAAGTGTTATGAGCAGGGAGGAGAGTTGAAGAAGCGGGAGCAACTCCTTGATGAAGCGATTGACTCGTGGCGCTACCTAAAGACTAGTAATCCGTTGGCTTCCGAGTACGAGGCGGGCCTAACGTGGGTAGAAAAGTTGAAGTCAGCGAATTGAGTATTCCTAATTCAAGTTTGTACTAGGAGTCGGTATTAAATCTTAAGCGTGGTGCTTAGGTCAGCGCGATAATGCTTGAGATGTCATCTCCCAATTTTTTGATGATTTGATCGTCTTCCGCTAAATTCAGATAGCAGAACCCTTTGCAATCCTTCGAGTCTGTATAATCCAGAAGGTGAAAGACAGTGCGAGAGTTTGAGATTACAAAGAAACGAGAGATATCACCATTCACTTGTTCGAGCGCTGCAACGTCTGGGAAGCTTGGGGAGAGACTATGTTTAAATTTGACCCATCGTTCTAAGGGAACAATAGAAGAAGCCCAGTCGACTTCTTCGGAGGAGATTCCATTGAGTTGTTCTACTCCGCCAATCGTTTCGCCGTCTTCTTCGAGAAGGAGGTGTTCTTCTCGAACGAACCCTCCGTTAGTTTCCGTCAGGATGCGGCAGATGAGATCTGGTAGGCTGAGGTTGTGTTCGGTTTCAAAAGCTTCAATGTCAGTACTCGAAATTGGATCCGTGTCTTCGTCGATTTCGCAAATCGTTTGAGAAGTCATATCGAGATTTTTGTAACCAAGTTGTAGTGACGCGGCCACTCGTTTTTTTGAGATGATAGTCAGTTCGGAATAGGAAGGCCGAGACGTTTTTGTGATAATTAAAAATAGAACGTGAGGCTCATTTCGAGCTCTTCGCTATTGAGAGTTTCTATCATCTCGGCGGGCATGGCGGGGATTTCAGCATTTTTTACGGCTAGCATCGTAAATCCCTCTTGGATGGCTCCTCCTTGCACGCGGGAGTCGAAGCGGAAGCCTGTGACCTTACCCTCTTGGTCGAGAGTGAAGCTTACGGAGAGAGAACCGGGTAGAATGTGTTCACGACGTAGGATACATTCACGTTGCCAGGCGCGTTCGATGGATTTGTTGACGGAGCCGATGTAACGACCGGCGGGGGTGTCTTCCACATCGAGGGAGCTTTGACCTCGGCGACGGATGGAGCCTTGGATTTTGGTGCGGGTGGATTCGCGGGCATAGCCTGGGTCGCTGGCTGGGCTTGCTTCGCTGGCTTTCTTAGCTTCGCTTGGAGTGGTTTCTTCGGTGGGAGTGTTCTCTGCGGCTTGTTTGGCGAGAGCGGCTTTCTCTATCGCAGCTTGTTCGCGAGCGGCCTGTTCGAGGGCGGCTCGCTCTTCGGCGATCCGTTTTTTCTCCTCTTCAATTTGGGCTAAGCTGGCGGGTTCAGGGAAAAATGGACTATCTGGGAGAGAAAGAAGTTCGCTGGTATCGGTTGCGATTTCTGATTCAGTCTTATGAATTGTTTCTGGAGTTTCAGGCGGAGAGGTTTCTTCGAGGGGGGTGGTGATTGCTTCGGGTGGAGAAGTTTCGGCGAGGGCTTCGGCGGTTTCTTCGGGAGACTCTTCAGAGTTGGGTTCTTGTGAAGGGGTTTCGGTAGGGTTGTTTTCGGGGGTTGCCGCAGTTTCGATTGTTGCTTCTTGAGAAGGTGAGCTTTCGGAGGGTGCAGAAGGAGCGCTTGCAGGAGAAAGGAGATCTTTTTCTCCGTCAGAAAATCTACTGTCAACGACATCGAGGTCAGTTTCGCTGCGGGGAGCGTTGCCGTCTTGAGTAGGAACAGCGGATAGGTCTTTAAAGACTGCTCCTTCGCTGGCTGCTCGGTTGGCATTGGCTCCGAAGTATTTGGTGTCGGGGTTAGAGGGAGTAGTGTCTTGGTCGAGCTGGGCCGAAGTGTATTGTTTTTCTGGGCGCGTTGGAGTGGGCTCGGGAGTTGCGCTTTCCTTTATTTTTTCCAGAAAGGCGGAGGAGAGAGTGATACGAGAGTCTTCGGGTATTTGCTCGGTTGGGGGAGGAGATTGGGAGCTGAGTTGGAGTAAGCCGAGAATGATTACTAGAATGAACATCAAGCCGATCAGTCCATGAACTGCAATTGACACGCCGAGCGAGAGCACTTGCAGTGGCAAATTGGAGGATCTGGAATTGGAGGTGTTCACTTGGGTTGAGCCGACTGCTCTGCGTCGATGTTGCTAAATCATGCGCGAGGGAGAGCATTTTTTCAAACTCGAAGGTGAGGTGTGGACGAGAAGTTGTGTTTTTTTACCGGCAGGCTTGTGGCAACGAGGACTTGCTGTCTCAGTGAGATAGTGTCTGCTCAATCAATTGACCGAAAAGAGGCCGCGCAACGGCTTGCTGCTGCCCAAACGATTGCCCTCACGAGCCATGTTCGACCAGATGGCGATGCCTTGGGTTCGATGTTGGGGCTGGGATTGACATTGGAGGCTCAGGGGAAGACGGTTCATTACTTTCATCGTGAGGGGGTGCCGAGCTCATTGGTTTTTCTAGAGGGAAAGGAGAAACGGATTAAAGAAAAGCTAAGCCAAGTCGAGGGGAGTCCGAAGTTTGACCTTTTTGTGGCTCTTGATACCGCTAATTTTGATCGTTTGGCCTGCGACCCGAGTGAATTCGGCGATACCGAGGTATTGGTGATTGATCATCATGTTACCAATGAACTTTACGGAGACTTTGCTCTTGTTGATAGCCAGTCGCCGGCGACGGCTCAATTGGTTTGGGAAATCGCTCAGGCCGGAGGCTGGGATATTCCCAAAGAGGCATTGTCGCCGCTGTATGTGGGGGTTTCGACCGACACCGGCTCCTTTCGCTACGCTAACACTAGCCCACGGACTCATGAAATGGCTGGTAATCTGGTGGCGAGAGGACTGGATGTTGCGGAGGTCAACCGTTTGACTTATTCCAACTACCCTCAGCGACGCATTGAGCTATTACGAGCTTTGTTGGGAACTCTGCGAATCGAGGCTGGAGGGGTTTTTGCCTCTTGGACGCTTACGCTAGAGAAGAAAGAGGAATTGAACTATCAACCGGGCGATAGTGAAGGGTTGATCGATTTAATTCGTGGAATTGATTCGGTGCAGGTTTGTGTTTTTTTTGAAGAAGGGGAGGATGGAGCGATTCGGGTTTCCTGTCGCTCCAAGGATGCACGCTACAATGTCAGTCAACTCTGTCAGGCCTTTGGTGGGGGTGGTCACATTCTTGCGGCGGGGGCTCGTTTGGATGGTTCATTGGTCGATGCGCGTAAAAAGCTGATCGCAGAGTTTGACAAGCAATTCGCTTAAGGAGAAAGAAGGGCTTCAGCGCATTAGTTTCCCTGATGCTCTTTTTCTATGGACCCTAACCAAATTCCTCCTGCAGTCAGCGGTGTTTTACTCGTTGATAAGGCCCCCGATATGACTTCTCACGATGTTGTTGCGATTGCACGTCGTTCTTTGGGGATAAAAAAAATCGGACATTGTGGAACTCTTGATCCGATGGCAACTGGCCTTTTAATGCTAGTAGTCGGGAAGGCGACCAAGATTCAGGACCTTCTTATGGCGGAAGATAAAGAATATGTTGGGACGTTAAAGTTTGGTCAAACAACTACTACGCAAGATGCGAAAGGCGAGGTGTTGGAGGAAAAATCTTTTGAGGAGGTGACAGAAGAGGCCGTTGGAGAGGCTTTTGAGCGCTATACGGGGCCTTTCGAGCAGATTCCTCCGATGGTTTCAGCCATTAAGAAAGACGGGGTGCCGCTTTATAAACTTGCTCGCAAGGGGCAAGAAGTGGCCCGCGAACCGCGTCCGGTGCGTGTAGATGGTTATGAAATTACTCGTACTGAATTGCCTGAGGTGGACTTTGTAGTGCAATGTTCAAAGGGGTTTTATGTGCGGACCTATGCCCATGATATTGGGCAAGACCTCGGCTGCGGAGCTCATTTGAGTGCTTTGCGTCGCACTCGCTCAGGGGCGTTCACCTTGGAGCGTGCTGTGACAGTGAAGCAGCTGAAGGAGGGAGATCGACAAGAACTGCAAGAGTCCTTGGTGAGCTTAGCAGAGATTTCTCTGATGCGTGGGGTGTGAGCTACCACTCGATTCTGAACCGAGTAAGATTTTACTCAGGTGCGACTGGATTGGGCTCAAGTTCGGAGTGGCCGATTTGGCGAGCAATCTCGTTGAAGCTATCGACTTCTTCTTGGGTAAAGAGGAGTGCGTCGGCTTCGTCAGAGCGGTAGCGGAATTCCGCTTCCATTTGGCCGGGGATGCTCGCTCCCGGATTTCCTCTCAAGATATCGGCCAGAACGTATTTAAGATTGTCGATTTGGTTGCGCCCCATGGCGAAGTTGTCTGAAGAGAGCGCTTCGGGATGAATGACCTGAAAGTAGAAGGTTGCCGTATTTTTTTCCCGTTTCTCAGTGGTGAGTCTTCCTCGCAGGCTAGGTACTGAGCCTCCGATAAAGGCTGCTAAAATCTCGTTGATGAGAGAGAGACCATAACCCTTGTGAGTGCCAAATGGAAGCAAGGCGTGAACGCTGCTGGGGTCGGTGGTGATGTTCCCGTCGCTGTCGATGGCGGAGTCAGCGGGAAGCGGTTTTCCGCTTTTGCGAAGGGTTTCTACGCGAAACATGTCGATATTGGAGGTGATCCAATCGACGAGAAGGGGAAAACCGAGAGCGGGACTAGTAGGGAAGGCCCACGAGTGTGGATTGGTGCCCAGAGTGGGACGATTGCCTCCAAGTGGGGCCACTTCGGCTAAGGGGGAGGAGGCATGGGTGTAGGCGATGTAACCTCTTTCAGCCGCTGCCATGACGTAACCGCCACCCCAGAGATAAGGTGAGGCATTATCTACAGAGACCTGTCCAATTCCGTGCTTACTAGCGAGTTCGATAGCCCGATCAATGGCGGGATAAGCTACTGCGGGCCCAAATTTCTTGTTCGCATTCCAGACTTCCGAAGCGGAAAAACGGGAAGAAAGTTTCTCAACTTCCGCACCAGGAATGCAGCCACCAGTTTTTGAACCAAAATAATGATCATTGAAGAGTGCGCGTAAGGCGATATGAGCACGAACTCCGTGGCGAGCCGCCTCAGCACAGAGATAGACGGCAGGGGCGACTTCGTCGGCTTGGAAGCCTCGTCTAAGGAATGCGGCAGCAACCAGTGAGTCATGGTCTTTGCGGGAGACGGCGAGGAACGGAGGCATAACTTCTTGGAATTACCAAAGCGTAGAGGAAACAGTGACGGAAGGCGTAATCCTGTATTAAAAATCAAAAGCGTGTCAGATTTAATTAATTTCTTTTAAATAAAATCGGTTAGGCTACTTTAATTAAAGCTTGAGATTTGATTCTCAATGAGTTTTAAATCCTTATTTATGAACCTACGCATTTTTGAACCCAATGAAGAAAAGGAAATTGAGGATTCACAGGCTTTTTCTAAGAAGCAAGAGGTGAGCGAGAGGCTTTACCTCGAGCTTTTTAAGTGCTCCGACTTTTTAGTAAAGGCGAAGCCTTGGGAAGAACTGAGCTCTGATAGCAAACAGCTTTTTCTTTTTAAGGATTCTGGATTAGTTTGGCGCGCGGCTTTGAGGTCAGCTGGGAATCCGGCTCTTGTTTTGTCACAGGTATCTCCCTCGCCTTCCGAAAGCGATTGTCGAGCCTGTGTAGAGTTGCAAGTTATCGCGAGTGATTTTCTTCAGGGGCACGACTACGAACTCAATGTGCGTTACGCACCTGAGTCTTGGGATCATGAGGAGAGAGATGTGATTGTTCTTCGGGGAGGAGATAGTGAGGAAACCCTAGGACCTGTGACTGAGAACGAAGTGATTTTGATGATAAGGGTACTAGAGCTGTGGTCGAAGACATATTCGAAATCAACTCAGCTTGATTCGATTTGCGAAGTTGCCGGCTAAGCTGCCTGATTTAAGCGCCAGTCAGATTCTTTCCGCTTGTTTGCGCGGCCTCTACGGGTTCGCCTGAATCTGCTGGCGAGCCGATAAGTTCTATCAGAGCGCCATTACTGGCGGAGGCGATTCGGGTTGTGATCAGCGAATGATTTTCTGGCAGTTCATGTGAAACGATTAAGTTGTCACGATCTGTCCAAAAGGGGGCGATATCTTGACGGAGAAGGGTAGAGTCTTCGTTATTGACTAAGAGGATTTCAAAGGTGTTGCGTAGGGTCTTGCGGGGAACGACGAATACTTCTTCAAGGAGATTTCCTTGAATCTCGGCGACTACTGGCTGGCCGACGCGGAGAGGCGGTCTCTTGCTTTCAAGGCCGTAGGGATCGGGAATGCGTGCGATGAGGAAAAGCTCTCTTGATGTTTCATCAATGACTCCCTCGCTACGAATGAGCTGAGCATCCCAAGTGGCATCTTCGTTGGTTGCGCTGTCAGTTAGGCCGTCACGAATTACGGCTGGAGTTTCAGCCAAGGCGTTTTGTGATTGGAATGGAGTGAAGGGGAGATCCTTGGGGGAAACTGGTAGGCGAACTTCGGCAAAATTGGTTCCGAAGATAGTGCCGAGACTGCTGTTAGGGCCGACAGACTGCCCTGGTCCAATCAGTAGTTCGCGCACGCAGCCATCGAAGGGAGCGATAATTTTGCTATAATAGCGATTGCGTTTAGCTTCGGCGAGACGGGCTTGAGCGGTTTTGAGGTTTGCGTTCGCTTCTCGCATTTGAGGCTTACGGAGAACGAGTTCGTTAGGCTTCTCTTCATAGCCTAAATCACGCCAGTTTAGCTCAGCTTGTTTGGCGCGGGCTTCTTCTTGGGCGAGGGCTGCAAGAGCTCTGGCGACTTCAGCTTCCGCTCCTATAATGGCAGTTTCGGCGTCGGTGGGATCGAGAGTGACAAGAATATCGCCTTTCTTGAAAAAAGAGCCGACTTGGAAATTTTCATGAAGACTCTCCACGCGTCCTCCGATACGAGAAGTGAGGTCGGATTCAACATTCGGTTGAACGACTCCGCGGGTTTGAATGACGATTTGGTAGTCGATGCGTTCGAGTGGCGTCGCTTCTGCCCGTTGAGCAGGGCGAGTTCGTCGCTGGGGTCGAGAGTCTTCTTCTTCGGCAGGCTTTTTGATGAAGTGCATGGCCGCAAAAATCCCTAGTCCAATAATGGGAAGCGGGAGCAACAGGCGAAGAATGACAGACATGGAAAGCGGTGAGGTCTTTGCTATACTAACGCCAAAGAGGTCTTCTTTCCATGGGAACGGTTAAAAAAAGTTAAAATTAATGACCTAGGAGGAAAGGAGTTTAGAAATTCCAGCCCAGATATCGTTGCAAGATCTCTAGGGCGGCAGCTTGGTCGATAACGTCTCTTTGTTGATGGCTTTTGCGGCCAGCCTGTCGGAGCTTGGCAGAAGCATCAATTGTTGAGAAAGACTCGTCGGTGAAGATGAGCTCAGGCTCTGGGCAGCGTTTGGCCAGCTCCTCGCCAAAAGAGCGGACTTTCTGGGCGGCGGTGCCTTCGCGGCCGTCGGATTTGAGGGGAAGTCCAAGGAGCAGGGTTTGAATACGTCTTTCGACGACCAGTTGGGCAATTCGATCGAGGGGGATTTCCATCGCGCAGTCGATAGTTTCGACTGGATGAGCCGCAATGCCGAATTCATCGGTTGCCGCGATACCAATACGCGCCTCCCCGTGATCAATGGCTAGAATGGGGTGCATGTGGATTAAGAGAGAGCGTCGCGAATGGCCGCTTGGTAATTGATTGCCGCTTCAGCAGGAGAGATGCGGTTGCTTGGATAGAGCACTCCGCGCGAAACGTTGATCAGGTTAGGTGCTTGGCGATTTTCTTGGGCTAAGGTGGAAAGATCGCCTCCTTGTGCGCCAAGTCCGGGGATAAGGAGAGGCACATCTGGGATGCTGGTTAGGACTTCACTGCCAGCATTGGTCAATCCCACCACAAGGCCGACCGAGCTGCTGCGTTCCTCTTTTGCGGCGCGAAGAGCCATATCGCCTACTCGTTGATAGAGAGGCAAACCGTCTGGAGTAAGTCGTTGAAAGTCGGCGCTTCCAGGATTGGAAGTAAGCGCTAGAAGGTAAAGGCCATGCTCGCCTGGGAAATCGAGGAAAGGTTCGATCGAGTCGTAGCCCATAAACGGGTTGAGCGTGACAGCGTCAGCATGAAGATGTTCAAAGCAGGCGATTGCGTAGCGGCGTTGAGTTTCGCCAATATCAGAACGTTTTACATCGAGGACTACTGGAATATCATCTGGAATATCGGAATTCAGGCGGGCGAGGAGGGCGAAGCCTTCGGGGCCGAGGCTTTCGAAGTAGGCGCTGTTTGGTTTGAAGGCAGCTGCAAAAGGCGCGGTGTCCTCGATCAGTTGGCGGAGGTCGCTCTCCACTTTTGTGAGGCTATTCTCATGTTTTTCGATTCGAGGATCGAGCCCGATACAGAGGTTACCCGTCGTAGCGGTGCGGGCCTTGAGTTTTGAGAGAAAAGACACGTGGGGAGATTGGATCAAAAGTGCATCTGCGAGAACTGCAAAAACGACGTCATGTGAGATCTAGATTTTGCGCGCTGTTAGCCTTGTTCAAATGATTCTTTGTCCTTTCGAGAGAGGGAATAGTAGGCGAAGAGTCCTGCGGTCAGGAGCAGTAAGAGAGCGTTCATGCCGATATGAAGCGGAAAATTTGTCGCTTCTTCCGAGGTTCCAAAGCATCCGCAATTGATATTCAGCCCTTTGCTGGCGGCGATGGAGAGAGCGGTGATGAAGGTGATTAGGAGGCCGGCGACGACGATAAGGCCTCCGCGTAAGGCTCCAAAACCGATTCCGATGGCGAGGCCGGCGATGATTTCGAGCCAAGTGACGAGGTAGGCGACATACCCATCGTATGGGGGGAAGACGATCTGGTAGTTGAAAATATCTTCTGTGAAGGATGAAAGATTTTGCAGTTTTAGGAGGCCCGAAATGAGAAAAAAGCAGCCGAGACCCACTCGGAGAAAGAGAATAGCGACGGTTAGGAGGGAATTTGGCATTAAAGTATGAGCATGGTTGCAGGGATTTCAGCTGATTTGCAGATTCTAGTGAAATAGATTTTTTGCATTCTATCGAAATTGTTGTTCCTTAAGCGTCAGCCACAAGTTTACCGATAGAGTTCGAATATTACACGACTAGAATGTCTTGAAAAAAGCGTCTTCAGTTGAAATTGACGAAGCCTCTCTGTTGGCGTAGCACACATGGCAGCACCAAAATTTACTCTCTAATAAACACTTGTGAAAAACAGTAGTGACCAGACTCTAAAGTCGTTCAATATTAGCGAGTTACTTATATAAAAATGACACCACAGCCATTATTCAAGAACTTGAAGTCCGATATACCCGCGAGTATAGTGGTCTTTTTCGTCGCACTACCTCTCTGTCTTGGAATTGCTCTTGCTAGTGGTGCTCCGCTCTTTGCGGGGCTTATTGCAGGAATTGTAGGGGGAACCTTTGTCGGGATTATTAGTAAATCCCAAATTGGGGTTAGTGGACCAGCTGCGGGGTTAGCGGCTATCGTCTTAGCTTCAATCAGTGACCTAGGTGGCCTTGAAGGAGGGGGGTATGAAAAATTCCTCGCCGCAGTCGTCATTGGTGGTGTGATTCAAATTATATTTGGAGTCTTTCGTCTTGGAATTATTGGATACTTTTTCCCTTCCTCTGTAATTAAGGGAATGCTTAGTGGAATCGGTCTCATTATCATCATGAAGCAGATTCCATACTTCTTTGGTATGCCTAAGGAAGTGGTTGAGGCTAAGGGGCTTTTCGGTTCCTTTGGAAGTATTTCTGTGGGGGCTACTTTAATTGCGGCTATTGGGATAGGGCTGTTATTACTCTGGAGTAACGTCCTATCTAAGAAGGCGAAAATATTTACTCTCATTCAAGGTCCACTCGTCGTGGTAGTTGTTGGTATTCTATTTTACCTTGTGACAAAGAGTTCTGGAATCGCACTTGATCCTAAAGCTCACCTCGTTCAGGTCCCAGTTCCAGATGACTTTGGTTCATTTTTAGGTCAGTTCAGTTTTCCTAATTTTTCTGCACTCTCAGAACCGAAAGTATGGATCGTCGGTTTTACAATTGCCCTGGTAGCGAGTTTAGAGACTCTCCTTTGTGTGGAGGCTACTGATAAGCTTGATCCGGATAAGCGTGTCACTCCTACCAACCGTGAGCTTTTTGCTCAGGGCACCGGAAACCTCTTTTCAGGAATGATTGGTGGGTTGCCAATTACACAGGTCATTGTGAGAAGTTCTGCGAATGTGCAGTCTGGAGGGAAAACTAAACTGTCGGCAATCTTACACGGGTTTTTCCTTCTTCTCTCCGTAATTTTGATTCCAGGTTTATTGAACAATATCCCTCTTTCGATTCTAGCGTCGATTCTCTTGATTGTAGGTTACAAGCTCGCAAGCCCTGCGAATTTCATTAAAATGTTTAAGCTTGGGTGGAAGCAATTCGTTCCATTTCTCGCGACAGTTTTACCAATGGTTCTGCATAAAGGAGACCTTCTACTCGGGATCGCCTGTGGTCTTGCTGTGGCGATTGTAATTATTCTGTGGAAGAGCTTTAAGAACTCACACTTCCTTCACATGGAGACAACTCCAGAAGGAAAAGATCACGTGAAGATGACGCTTGCGGAGGAGGTAACCTTCTTCAATAAAGGAGCAATCTTAAAAGCGTTAGACGTTCTTAAGGAAGATTCATTCCTTGAGTTAGATATCACGAATACTCGTTATCTCGAAAACGATATTGTTGAGATCCTAGAAGACTTTTCGGAGAAGGCTCGCCTCAGAAATATTGAAGTTAGTATCATCTCTGAAGACGGGGTTGTGAAAAACCCTGATAGCATGATAGATTACTTTAAACTTAGAACTGACATCGCATAAATAATATCGGCGAGGGTCGAGTTCTCAGAGCGGTTCCAATCTGTATCCTTCTTTGCAATCGACTGACGGGTTCTAGTTTCCTAGTCTCTTGATTGGTGAAATTAGTTCTCATTTTTGGCTTCCTGATTTTGGTGCCTTTGATCGTTGTGGCATTGGTCTACAACGGTTTTATTAGTCGTCGCAATCAGATGCGAAACGCTTTTTCATCGATTGATGTGCAATTGAAAAAGCGCTGGAATTTGATCCCTAATTTAGTGGAGACGGTGAAGGGGTATGCCGCTCATGAGAAGGAGCTCTTTGAGTCGGTCGTTGCCGCTCGTGACGGAGCTCGTAGTCAATCTGCGGAGAGTGGAGCACGTTTTACAGAGGAGGAGAAGCTTTCGTCTTCTGTGGGTCGATTGATGGCAGTGGCAGAGGGGTATCCGGAGTTGAGATCAGGTG
Source organism: uncultured Roseibacillus sp. (assembly GCA_964444495.1). GTDB lineage: Bacteria > Verrucomicrobiota > Verrucomicrobiia > Verrucomicrobiales > Akkermansiaceae > Roseibacillus. Next base: position 16,145 of record CAYUHN010000003.1, read on the forward strand.
AGCATTTTTTGAATTTGCAACGGAATCTAACCGAGATTGAGTCCCAGATCTCCGCCGCACGTCGAACTTACAATGCAGCGGTGCAGGAATGGAACAATGGAGTGGAGAGTTTTCCTACTAGTGTTTTGGCCGGTTTTTGGAAATTTGAACGAGCAGATTGGTTCGAGGCACGAAGCGAGGAACGGGAGGGAGTTGATGTTAGAGTTTAATCAAATCAAGGAAGAGTTAGCGGCGAATTTCGCCGAATTGGAGGTAAGGCGAAAAGAGATTCTGAGCAAACGGGCCAAAGGTTGGATGGGGATTCTGGTCTCCATTGTGGTTGGTCTTGTGGTGGCGGCGGTTTTTTCGAAAGCGGGGGTTGTAGGGCTGTTTGCTGGAGCGGGTATAGGAATGATCGGGGCGTTGATTAGCAATTTCATATTCCTTGCGGGAGGAAAGAGAGAATACAGCCTTCTTTTTAAGGAAAAAATTATTAACCGAATGGCGAAGATTTTGGCTCCTCAAGTGACTTATCAACCGCAGCGAGGGGTCGATGAGGGATGGTTTCAACGATCTGAACTTTTTTCTAGAAGACCGGATCGTTATTCAGGGGAAGACTACTTCGCTGGCCGAATTGGTGAGACGGATTTGTTTTTCTCCGAGATTCACGCTGAATCTAGACACACTCGAACCCGAGACGGAAAAACCGAGACTTACTATAAAACAATTTTTGAAGGCATTCTGTTTGTGGCTGATTTTCACAAAGATTTTCGAGGGGAAGTTTTTGTTAGACCCGACGGCTTGGAGGTCTTTGGAGCTTTAGGACGTGCTTTTCAAAAATTAGGCGGAAAAGTCGAGCGCATGGAAAATCCTGAATTTGAGCGCTTGTTCAAAGTGACGGCCAGCGACCCTATTGAAGCCCGTTATATTCTGACTCCTGCAATGCAGGAGCGTTTGGTTGAGTTAGCTCAGCTCTATTCCAGCGAGATTTTGTTATCGTTTCGTGATTCTCTGGTTTATCTCGCGATTCCTCAGAAAGCGGATTGGTTCGAGGCGGATCTCAATTCTCCGGCGGATAGTTCGACTCAGTTGCAAATGATCTATAGCCAACTTAGCTCTTGCTTTGGTCTCGTGAAGCAACTGGACCTCAATACTCGAATTTGGACCAAAGACTAAAAACCTGCTCGGATCTTTTACGATAGTCTCTCATAAAGAGCCTGTGCCGGATCAAAGCTACGAAGAATCTCGTTGGGAGATCGGAGAGTCTCGTGTCATAGGAATCGATGAAGCAGGGAGGGGGCCTTTGGCTGGGCCGGTTTCGGTAGCGGCTGTGCTCCTTCCTCAAGGTTATCAGTTGGAAGGTTTACATGATTCTAAAAAACTCTCCGAGAAAGTTCGTGAACGTCTCTGTGAGCATCTCATCAATGATGCTTCGGTGGAGTGGAAGCATTCCTTTGTTGGAGTCGACGAGATTGATAAGCAGAATATTCTCCGCGCTACCGAAGCAGGGATGCGCGAGGTGGCGACAGCTATCGAAAAAGTGGATTTCGCATTTATTGATGGTCGTCCAGTAAAGGATTTTCCGGTTCCTTCAGAGGGGGTGGTGAAAGGAGATGGGAAGGTTCTGTCTATCGCGGCAGCGAGTATCATCGCGAAGGTTTTTCGCGATCGTGAGATGGTGAAGTGTGATAAGGAGTATCCCGACTATGGCTTCGCGAAACACAAAGGCTATGGGACAAAGGTCCATCTGGACGCGCTCCGTCGATGCGGTCCGTGCCCGCTTCATCGCCGCTCATTTCGCCCAGTGGCAGAAGCGGAGAGTCTCTTTGCGGAAAAGAGGGCGAGCTCTTGAGACCCGGGAAATCGGTGATTACGGGGAGCGATGGGCCTGCAAAGCGATTTGGGCTGCAGGTGGGCAAGTTCGCTATCGCAATTTTTTTGCTCCTTCGGGTGGGGAGGTCGATATCGTTGCGCGCGAGGGCCAGTTTCTTTGTTTCATCGAAGTGAAGACGAGAACTTACCGAAATGAGGGGCGCCCAGCTGATGCGGTGGATCTTCAGAAGCAGGAATTGATTGAGCGAGGAGGGCGCTACTGGCTAAAATTGTTGGGAAATCCGCCTCTCGCCAGTCGGTATGATATTGTGGAGGTTTTTTTGGTTGAAGGAGAGCTTCCAGAGGTGAAATGGGTTCGGAATGCCTTCTAGAACAGTAAACTATGAGTAGATTGAAAGTTTGTGTGGAAGGTTGGTTTTCGTCGTGGAGGAAATTAAATGGGAGCTATAGCGAAGATGATTTTGGTATTAGCACGCAATATCTTGCTTTTTTCTAGTGGTTGGTGCTATGCTCTCCGGCCTTTCGCCCCGTGCTGGAAATAGGCACGCAAACACACATTACCATGTCCGAATCGCTAATGTCTTCGCTCAACCCGGACCGAGCGACCCTTAATTTTTTAAATAGCTTTCCCGAGGACGTTCAGGCTCGCGGGGAAAAATTGCAACAAGAGGGGGGAGTCTCCCAAATTTTCGGGAACCACCTCTTTATCCAAGGACGTGTCGAAGATAAAGGGGATATTCACCGAACCACCTTGCGCTTGCAGGGGAATCGTTGGTTCGGAAGTTGTACCGCAGAAGATGAAAAAGCCTCCGGAGCGGCGCAATATGCTACCATGCTGGAGCGTTTGCAACGGGGGGAAGATTTACCCGAATCTCCTAACGAATTTGACGATGCTCCAGTTCTCGACATTATCGAGGAGAAGCTCGACCGAGAGCTGGATGACAAGGAAGCGGATTTTGTCTCCAAAGTGGAAAAGCGCTATCGTCGCTACGCTATCGAAGGTGAGATGCACGACCATGATATGGTTCGTCTCAGTCCTCGCTGGGAAATCCAGACTTATGAGCCATTAGAGCTCTGGCCAGTGCCTCCGGGCGATATTCTTGAGTTTTGGAACTACATTGCTTACGCCTTCTACAAACGTAAGTTACCGTATCCTGAGTTCATGAACTGCATCACCGATCTTGCGGAGGTGCAGAAAAAGATGAGCGAGTGGGAGCAGGAGCGCGAAATCGCTGCTTGGTATGATCGTATTGAGAGTGTCAACGAGCGTCCGCCTCAAGAGCAGCCGATTAAACTCACTTTGCGCGTGGTGGCGACTATGAATGAGGCTCGCCTCCAGGCTAAAGAAGCTGACGGGGAGTGGTATCCTGTTTCTGAAAAACCCGAAATTGAGCGCCTTCGTAATCTTTATGTGGATTCAGCCTTGCGCATGGATGCTTCGAGCCAGGTTTTGTGGGAAGAATTTCTCTCTCACCTAGATAGTAGCAATGACTCTAAGCTCGACCTCGATGATGAGGATTGTTGTGCGATTATGAACCGCCTCTTCCGTCAATCGGCGTTGAAGGGATATATTGTGAATCTCGATGAACGTGATTTCAAGGTCGTGAAGGACGCTCTTCGCTGGCAGTGTGAAGACGTTCCCGGTAATGAAAGTATTTTTGCTCTCCAGTTGGTCACGAAGGCGGGGGTTGCAGTTTCTCACTCAGTTCGTCTCCTTCCAGGGAGAGAAGAGCTTTACCAGTCGGATGAAACTGTTTTTCCGGGACCTCCTCGTTGGTTAGATGAGACCGAGGTGATGCCTCGCTATGAGATCCCGCTAGGGGTCATCAATTCGCTCGAAGGGGTTGAATTCCTTCGTAAAATCGGGGCCGCTCTCCCTCCTTCAATGAAACGCCGTGTGGTCGATCTCGACCTCTATCCGCGTTTTGAAATGAAGATCATGCAGGGGCTGACCGCCGCCGAGACTGAGCACTTGGTTATGACCGTTACTGCTCTGGAAAAGAAAGACCGCCGCAAGGAGAAACTTGTTCGTGGAGGTTGGGAACTTCTTGAGCAAAAACCTGTTCGTGGAAATCAGCTCCTTCGATTTGCTCGTGAGAAACTCTACCCTGTGCCCGATCTCATGGATGTGATGGGGATGGCTTATGATGAAAAGCTTGGGGAGTTCAAGTCACGCGTTACAAAGCAGTTCCCTGAAAAATTCGCTGAATGGGCCGAATCTTTGCCTGATTTTCTTGAGGTTGAGATGGATGGTAAGCTCAAGACTATTCTCGCCGATCCTGTTTCCGCAGCGATTCGTTTCGAGGTAGTCAATCAGGAGATCGATTGGTTTGATCTTCGCGTAGTTATTGATGTTGAAGGAGTGAATTTGAGTAAGGCTCAGATTCGTCAGCTAGTTGCCGCTCGTGGAGGTTATGTTCGGATGGATGATGGCAGTTGGATGCGTTTAGAGATTAAATTGGATGACGATCAGCGTGATGCGGTCACTCGTCTCGGTCTTGACCCATTCGATCTTTCCGGTGAGACCCATCGTATGCATGCCATGCAGTTGGCAGATCCAAAGGCTGCTGAGGTCTTCGATCCGAAGGCTTGGAAGCGAATCAAGGATCGCGCGAAGGATATTCAAATTGAGTCCGATGCCGAAGTGCCAGATTCCTTGCAGGCCGATCTTCGCCCCTACCAGGGAGAAGGTTTCAAGTTTCTTGCTTATCTCGCTACTAATGGCTTCGGAGGTATTCTTGCCGACGACATGGGTCTTGGGAAGACGGTTCAGAGTATCGCTTATATTCTTTGGCTACGAGAGCAGTCGATTAAGGCGAAGAAGCGTCGTCCTGCCCTCGTAGTTTGTCCGAAGTCCGTTCTTGATGTCTGGGCGATGGAGACCACTAAGTTTGCTCCTAAGTTAAATGTTCAAGTTCTTCGTAGTCGTGACGAGTTTGACAAGGATGCCCTTAAGAAGAATATCGATGTTCTTGTTCTGAACTATGCTCAACTGCGAGTTTGTTCTGAAGAGCTTCTATCGATGCGTTGGTTGGTGATTGTTCTCGATGAGGGGCAGCAGATTAAGAACCCTGATTCGAAAGCTGCCAAAGGAGCTCGTGAGCTTGAGGCTGATAACCGTCTCGTCCTTACTGGAACTCCGATTGAGAACCGCCTCATGGATATGTGGTCTTTGATGGCCTTCGCGATGCCTGGAGTCCTCGGAAGTCGTGCCTACTTCAAGAAACGTTTCGATAAGCGGAAAGATCCGATGTCTCAGAACCGCCTTGCGGCTCGTCTACGACCTTTCTTGTTGCGTCGGACTAAGTTGCAGGTAGCAAAAGACTTGCCGCCTCGGACGGAAGAAGAAGTTTACTCCAAGATGGAGGGAATTCAGCTCGAGATGTATAAGGCTGAGTTGAAGCGTATTCAGAAGGCTCTTTTGGGTCTCGATTCCGATGAAGCGGTGAAGAAAAATTCTTTCGCTATTCTTCAAGGGCTCATGCGTTTGCGACAAATTTGTTGTCATCCTGGCTTGATTGATCCGAAGTATCTTAAGGAAGAAAGCTCGAAGCTCACTTCGTTGTTCTACTTACTTGATCAGCTTCGTGAGGAGGGACACAAAGTTCTCGTCTTCTCTCAGTTTGTTTCCATGTTGGAAATTATTAAGGCTCAGCTTGAAGTTGATAGCCGCCCCTTCAATTACCTCACTGGCCAAACTAAAGACCGTCGAGGAGAGATTGAGAAATTCCAGACAACCAAAGATCCTTCGGTTTTCCTTCTTTCTCTGAAAGCAGGGGGAGCAGGCCTGAACCTGACTTCGGCATCTTACGTGATTCTCTATGATCCCTGGTGGAACCCGGCGGTGGAGAATCAGGCGATTGACCGGACTCACCGAATTGGTCAGAAGAACAAGGTGATTGCTTACCGTCTCCTCACGAGAGATTCGGTAGAGGAGAAGATTCGGGTGCTTCAGCATCAGAAGACGGCTTTGGTAACAAACGTTCTTGGAGACGAAGGCTTTGCCAGCAATCTCGGCGTGGATGACCTGCAGTTTATCCTCAACCACGGTGGAGAGATTGATGAAGAGACGGAGTAAGCCGCTCTTTTGAAAATTACTGAAAATTGGAATTCGCTTTTACGGTCTCGAACTGTGATTGCGAGAGTCTTCTTAGGCAGCTAAAGAGAGCGCGGTGATTTCCGTGAGTGATAGCGAAGCTGGTCTCTTGGGGCCGAATTGGCTTCGAGATGAGATGGAAGCTGCATTTGCAGCGGATGGTCTCTTATCACGTTCTTCGGACTTCGAATATCGCCCCGAGCAGCAGCAAATGGCAGTGGCTGTTGCAGAAGCTCTCGAATGCCAGAGTTCCCTCGCGGTGGAGGCCGGAACTGGGGTGGGGAAGAGTCTCGCTTACCTTCTTCCGGCTCTCCGTTTTGCGATCGAAGAAGGTCGTAAAGCGATTTTGTCGACTCATACCATCAATCTCCAAGAGCAATTGATTCGTAAGGATCTCCCTCTTGTTCGTAAGTTGATCCCAGGTGATTGGGATGCAGTTCTTCTTAAGGGGCGGCAAAATTATCTTTGCCCGCTTCGTTTACGACGTGCTTATGAGCAACAAGGGGATCTTTTTGGCCAGGAGGAAGCTCGTGAGCTGCGACGGATTTGGGAGTGGGCGGAGGGAACAGAAGAGGGAACTCTCAGCGATCTCGATTTCCAACCTAACCCTAAGGTTTGGGCTCAAGTCTGCAGCGAGTCGCAAATCTGCACGCAACGTTTCTGCGGAGCCAAAGGGAATTGTTTTTATCAGCGAGCTTGGAAGAGAGCGGGGGAAGCGCGTTTGTTGGTGGTGAATCACACTCTCTTCTTTGCCTTGGCAGATTTGGATGGGCTTCTTGAGCCTGGAGGGGAAGACGGGGGCTTTCTTTTTCCGAGAGACTTTGTTGTTTTTGACGAAGCTCACACCTTGGAAAATGTTGCGGCCAGTCAATTGGGAATTCGTCTTGCTGAGAGCGGAATGCGTTTTGATTTACAGCGGCTCTATAATCCTAAAAATCGGAAAGGGTTGTTGCGAGGGTTCAACGATATTCAGGCGATACAAGGGGTGGAACGGGTTCTTCAAGAGGTGGGAGAGTTCTTTCGTCTCGTGAATGAGGTTGTCGATTTTAAGGGAGAAACTCGTGAGTCACGGATTAGAATGCCAGGCTTGGTTCCCAATAGTTTGTCCGATCCTTTACGGGATTTGTGGACAAGAATGGAGGAGTTAGCTGATGGGATTGATCGGGAGAATAGTACTCGAGGCGAATTGCTCGATGGTATTCGTCGCTTACGCGAAGCTCATGGGGCGTTGGAGGTTTTTCTCGAGCAGGAAGATGAGAGTAGTGTTTATTGGGTCGAAAAAGGTGGGCCGGGAAGAGAAGTGGTAACGCTCCGTTCTGCACCTATTGATGTAGCTGAGCGTCTGCGAGAATCCCTCTTTGATCGGGGGAAACCCGTTATTCTTACCAGTGCAACTTTGGGGACAGGAGATGCGGAGTTAAGTTATTTTCGCAACCGTTTAGGGGCTGAGGTTTCTCGCCCCGTTTGTATTGGCAGTCCTTTCGATTACCAAAAGCAAATGCAGGTTTACGTAGCGCAAGGAATGCCTGAGCCGAGCGATCCTAAGTTTGCGGAAGCTCTCCCGAAATGGATTGCCCATTTTGTGAAGCAGTCTCAGGGGCGTGCATTTGTCTTGTTTACGAGCTATGGGCTTCTTCGTAAAACGGCCGAGGCGATGCGTTCGTTTTTTAAGGAAAATGGTTGGCGTTTGCTTGTGCAAGGGGAGGGAATGCCGCGTCACCAGATGGTGACTGAGTTTCGGGAAGATGTCTCAAGTGTTCTTTTTGGGACCGATTCTTTTTGGACTGGGGTGGATGTGCCTGGGGAAGCTCTTAGTAACGTTATTGTTACCCGGCTGCCTTTTGCGGTTCCAGATCACCCGGTGGTTGCTTCTCGTATTGAGGTAATCGAAGCTAGCGGGGGAAATGCCTTCATGGGATATTCGGTTCCGGAAGCAGTAGTCAAACTGCGCCAAGGTGTGGGTCGCTTGATTCGTTCAGCCAAAGACTCTGGGATCGTGGTTTTGCTCGATAATCGTGTTGTAACCAAGCGTTATGGCCGAGTCTTTATGGAGGCTTTGCCTGCGGAGGCTCGCGTCGAGTATCTTAGGGAGCTGCCTTAAGTATCGGGGTCTCGTCGAGGGCTTCGCGAAGGAGTTTTGCAGGCCATTGTCCAGGAGCGGTTGGTCGGGCACCTAGGTAACCATAGTTTAGCAAGGAACCATGCTGAGCAGCCAAGAGGCGGGAGGCAGAAGCATAGGGGCCCATACCCATGAGGGAAAAAGAGCTTCCCTGTAGGTCAGCGGCCAGAGCTTCAAAAAGGGTTAAATCGACCGCGTCTTCTAGAGTGACGGCAGCTTTTGGGATTTGTGCTCCGAGGCTGCGGGCTTCTCGCAGGACTTCAATCGTCTTGAAGTGATCGAAGCCGTCGAAATCATGATAGGAGAGGACAAGGTTCGTTTTCTCTGGATTAATGGCAGAGAGGACCTCACTCACATGCTCAATTTGAGAGACTTCGAGATCGAGAAAATCGGCGAAAGGGAGGAGTTTAAGCAGAAGGTCAGTTCGCTCTCGATCTGGCCAATCACAATGTCCTCCTTCGCTGGGATGGCGTGCGGTAAGAAGGAGTGGGATTTGTCCCGAGTGGCGGTCTAGAAAGTCCTGCAAGCTCCCATCGTCGGGGAGGGCGTCTAGGCGAAGCTCGATAACATCGACTCTAGAGCCCACGAATGATTCCGAGAGTGCGTTTGGATCGGTAATAGCTCCCACAACAAGTGGCTTTTTTGGCAGAGGAGGCATGGACAAAGACTCCTTTAAGCGAAGACGGAAGACGAGAAAAAGGCGCGCTGGAAAGAGAGAAATAGCAAAGATCAGGTAATTGTGGTCACGATGTCTTTACGGTTAAGAAACTCAGATAAAATTTTGTAAGGATTCTTCTCGCCAAGCGGCAAGGAGGGGAACTAGTAATTTAGGAAGCTCGTAACAATTATTCATGCACATCAGTTCACGTATTCCTCTAGTCGTCCTTAGTCTGGGAGCCTGTCTCTTCTCTGCTCATGTTGGAGCGCAAGAAGTAAGAAGTAAATTGGAGGTAGAGGATCCTGAGTTTGAGAGCATTCAATCGCCTGAATTTAACGTCAATGGTGGTGATAGGAAGAAGTTTAATCCGAAAGACTGGATGCAGATCGAGGTGCCTTTGAAGCTTCAGCTCCGACCAGAGCCAGCGAGTCAATACGCTGACGATGTTATCATCAACTGGTATGTTGCGGTTCAGGATCAGGATAATAAGTATCTCTTACTCGAAAAGACAGTTAAGTATCGTAATATCCCTCTCAACGAGTCCGTCTTTGCCACAGTTTTCATTTCTCCAGCCTCGCTTAAGCGACTCACAGGTTCTGAGCGTGCTGATAAGGGAAAAGTTTGGGGAGTAGCGGCTGTCGTTACTTACAAGGGCGGTGAGCCAGAGATTTCAAGTTCCAAGAGCGAAGAAGAGTGGTGGAAATCTCCAAGTTTGTCGAAAAGTAAGGCTTTTCCTCTCATGGCGAAGCACGAGACCCCCTTCGCCAATTTTTGGTGGGATCGCTATATCCAAGAGATTAAAGAATAAGCAGCTTCTTATTTTTTACCAAAGGGGTGAAAAGCGCCTTTTTTTGACGTTTTTTTTTTCCCTTCTTGTCGAGTCTTTCCGGACTGATTACTTTAAACTTCTTCCGGCTGTTAAGAGCTGTGGAGTACTTCTAAAACTTTTTTAATACACACACCATGGCTGACTCACAGTCGACAATTGCACTCAATATAGGTTCCCAACGGATTTCGATGGCCGTTTTTGTACCCCTCAAAGGGGGCGGTTTGAGCCTCAAAAAATATCAGGAACTCGATATTCTTGCTGATCCCGCAGCCGAAGGTATGCGCAATGCCGAGGTTCGGGGAGCAGTTTCTCAACTAGCTAAAGCTCTAAAAACAGCGAAAGGCAAAGTTCGGGCGAGCGTTCCAGGGAATTCAGTAGTTACTAAATTCGTAAAGCTTCCTCCCATTGACAGCGATGATCTATCCGATCTCGTGACGATGGAAGCTCAACAACAAATTCCTTTTCCTCTTGATGAGGGCGCTTGGGATTGGGCTGCTCTTGATACCAATGGGATTGAGAAAGAGGTTGTTCTGGTAGCCATTCGCCAAGAGATTCTGGATGATATCGGTGATTCGGTCGCGGGCGCAGGCCTCAATCTGAAGCATGTTGCCGCTGCTCCTACCGCTCTTTTCAACGCCTTCCGTTACAACTACCCGGATGTGACCGAGCCTGTCCTGCTGGTTGATATCGGTGCAAAGTCGACGGAACTCATTTTTATCGAAGGTAATAAGCTCTTTATTCAGACTCTTAATTCGCCAGGAACGACTGGAGCGAGTCTGACTTCGGCTGTGGCTAAGGAATTCGGAGTTTCCTTTGCGGAGGCGGAGGCTCATAAAACAGGAAGTGGTTTTGTAAGCCTTGGCAGCACTGAGGGCTTGGATGAAGCCACGGCTGTTTTGGCCTCCTTTATTCGGAATTCGGTGAATCGTTTGCCTGGCGAAATCACTCGTCGCGCAAGTTTTTATCGTTCACAGCAGGGGGGGAATGCTCCCACTAAAGTCTACCTCGCTGGAGGTGGCGCAAATCTAGGGTATTTGACAGATTTTCTCGCAGAGAAACTTAATCTGCCAATCGAGCCATTTAATCCTCTCCGTCGCGTCAAGGTTGCGGATGAAGCTATTGCGAATAAGGCCCATCAGCTTGGAGAGCTAGTTGGTTTAGGCGTTGATGGTGTGGGGAAGGCAGCCTTTGATATTGATCTGGTTCCGACTTGCGTAGGTGCAGATCGAGATCGAGCTCGTCGTAAGCCTTGGTTCATCGGCGCGGCGTGCTTGCTCATGGCTGGAACCGGAATTTGGGCGGCCACTAAGTTTTTGGCGAATCAGAAAGCGGCAGATAAGCTCGCGCAAGCGGAAGAAACCTTAGCCGGTCTTTCCGGACCTGCTGGTGACATTAGTAGTTACAATGATGCGCTTGAAGATATTGAGCTTATTGGAGAGCACTATGCTTTCTACCAGAAGTCGCGCACGACTTGGATTGAATTAACCAACGAGGTTCGAAGTTATTTTGCGAGTGAGACGGTTTGGATTACCGACCTATCTCCGCTAGTAGATTATATTCCTGGGGATTTGGATTCAGGGAAGCCTTACTTTAAGGGTGGTATCGATAAGTTGGGATACGGGGAAACGGCTGTTGATCGTCGGTCGGGTGGCCCAGATTCTATTTTCAATGCGATCCGTATTGAAGGGATTTGGCGTTCTGGCAACGATGGGAAGAATCATAAAGCGGTGAACGAAGTGCTCGCTCGCATTAGGAAAGGTGTGCTTGAAGACTCTATTGGTGCTGAAGGGGGCGAAGAGAAGGAGCAGGAAAGCGTTGAACTAAAAACTTTCTTCAATCTCACAAAGAAGGTGGAAATGGGAAAAAAACCTGAGTTGATCGAGCTTTCAGAAGCGGAGATTTTTAGAAGCGAAGTTACTCTTGGAGAGGGCGTTTATGGTGCGCAATTCACTATGATTTTGCCTCTGCGAGAGCCCATTTTGTTCGAACAGGTAACTCTTGGGAAGTCTCTTTAAACCCAGCAAATAGACAAAGATATGAAAGGAAACGGATTTGTGATTGGCCTCTTGGCCACTACGCTGGTTGTCGGAGGCGGTTTTATTGCTTTTGGCGTGATGCAGGGCAGTAAATACCAGCAGACGGTCGATGAGTATGCTACTCTAGAGAGTGACGTTCGCAGTGCGACTAATTTGGAGCCTTCTCCCACTGAAGAAAATGCCAAGGCGTATCGTGATACAGTCACGAAATTCAGAGGGAAGGTGGAAGCTTTCCAAGGTGGAATGCAGAGCTTTGCTCCGGAACTTGAGGCTACTGAGCCTAAAGATTTTCAGACCAAGCTTCTTAATGTTTCTAAAGCGATAATTGAATCTGCAAATCGTGATGGAATGAGTCTTCCTAGCGAGGAATTTGCTTTTGGGATGGAAAATTATCTCGGCGAAGTTCCTACAAAAGAAGCTGCAACTAAGCTGAATTTCCAACTAGATGCCTGTGATTGGCTCATCAAAGAGCTGTTAAAAGCAAAGATAAATGGGGTATTGAACTTTGTTCGAGAGCCTTTGCCAATCGAGAGAGGTGAGGTGTTGATTCAACCAATTGCGCAGACAATGCCGTTGGAGTTGGTTTTTTTCGGTGATGAGGATTCTGTCATTGCCTTCTTGAGTGCCATCGAGAGCTCAAAGGAATTTTTCTTTTCGATTGGGATGTTAAGCTTTTCTAATGGGAATTCGAATCCGCCAAATCGTGAGTCGGCAGCTTTGGAAGAGCTGGCCGTTGTGGAAGAGGATGATGAATTTGGCTTCGGCGACTTTGGAACCGATGACGATGTGGAAGATAACCCCGAATCAGTGGTCGATACTTCTAAGATTTTGGGTCAAATTGCTGGAGCGGAGCAGGTTTTTGTCGCGTTACAGATGGATCTTATTCTCTTTAATGAAGCGCCCGAGCTCCCTGAAATTCGCAAATAATCCATCCACTCAAGAAAACGATGAAAGACAGTTACGAAAAAGCAATTCTAGGAGTCGCAGCAACGGCAGCGGTAGGATTGACCGCCTTTGGCGTGTTAAAATTCTTGAAAGTTGATGAAGATTTTACGGAGCTATCCAGTGGATCAAAAAAAGCAAAACCAATAGAAACAGAAGGTATCCTGACTCGTGCGCAGGAGACTTTCAGTAACCCTGTTGGAATTGGGGCTGTGAAGACTGCGACTGGACGAGAGGTGAATGCTTTCAAATCTGTGAATCTTTTTGTAAAAAGAGGTGCTCCAATAACTGAGAGCATTGATATCGAGCATCCCGATTCACCACAAGTCCATGATGGTATTCCCAATTCGTGGTGGCTAGAGCATGGGCTTCAGGAGGATATGAGCTATGCGGATGGGCCGCAACGAGATAGTGATGGCGATGGATTTTCAAATTTTGATGAATCCAAAGCTGGGACTTTGCCAAATGATAAAAATAGTTTCCCCTCGCTTTTTGCAAAAGTCAGAGTGGCGGAGTTACGTGCCCAAAAATGGGTTTTGATACCTCGCAGCTTTGAGGGAAATGATTGTCGCTTCGAAATTATTTCGATTATTGATGGTAAGCGAGTAGAGACAAGAGTCCCTATAGGCAAAGACTTGGCTCCTGGTTCAGCCTTCTTTTCTGAAGGTCCTTTTGCGAATCGGTTCAAATTCGTGGAAATCCAGGAAATTGCTAAAGACAATGGATTGACAGAACGTTTCGCGCTTGTCGAAGAGCCGCAAGCTCAGAAGCAGCATAAGATGAAGGTGGGAAAAAAATTCGGTGGAGAAGATTATTTTGCCACCATCTATCTCGCTACTCCAGCGGAAGAGGCAAAGACATTGGAATTGGCTGAAGGGCAGAGTTTCTCCCTACCACTTGATAAGGATGCCGCAGAAAAACCCTATACTTTCAAAGAAGTTCGCAATGGTGGCGCTGAAGTAGTCATCACTTGGGACAATAACGGTGAAATCAAAGAGTTGGTTTTGCGACCTGAAAAATAAAAAATCACGTCTCCATTAAAAATAAACTTCACAACACCCCCCTCTTTGAGGGACTCTCCACAACACACCTTACCATGCAGCATTCTAAATCGCGATTGAACGCCAAGTTACTCGCCTTAGCATTAGGAACCGCACCGCTTCTGCCGGTGTCGGGACAGAATACTACACTTCAACAGGAAGTTGATCGTCGCCGAGCCGCTACCGCTCAAGCCGTCGATCTTCTCTACCAAGGTCGCGAAGCCTATGCTCAGCGCTCCTTCGAACAAGCAGTCGACCTTTACAAGCAAGCTCTCAACACGATTCCACGTGGTTTTCGGACTGAGGTGAAGCGTAACGAGATTATTGCTCACTTAGCAGATGGCAGTGTGGCCCTTGCCCAACAGATGCGTCGTGATGGTCGTCAGGATGAAGCAAAAGCTCTTCTCAATGACGTTCTCGCAGTCGACCCTGAGCGTTTTGATGCGCAGAAGTCTCTTGAGTATTTCGATGATCCGATTCGCACCAATCCTGCTTTGACCAACGAGCATGCTCGGAAAGTCGACGAAGTTCGTCGTTTGCTCTACTTAGGGGAAGGTCACTATAATTTGGGAAGCTACGATGATGCGATTGACCAATTTCACGCAGTTCTTCGGCTTGACCCCTACAATAAAGCGGCTCGCCGTTGGATTGAGCGCTGCCAAGCCATTAAGTCCGATTATTATCGTGCTGCTTATGATGAAGCTCGGGCCACCATGTTGATGCAAGTGGATCGTGCTTGGGAGAGAGCCATTCCAACCTTGGAAACTAATACTGGTACTTTTGTGCCAACTAAGAGAATCGACTCGGGTCGTGTAAACATCACCCGGAAGCTGGAAAATATCATTTTACCTCTGGTGCAGTTCGACGACGGAACTCCTATAGAGGACGCGGTTCGCTTTTTGACAGCCAAGTCGATCGAATTTGATACAAGCACTTCAGGGACTAAAGGAGTAGACTTCGTTCTTGAGAAAGGTTCTGTTAGCGGAAACGCGGGAGCAGATTCGGATTTGGGCGGCGATGACCTTCTTCTTGATGATCCTTCTGCTCGGACCATTTCTGAGTTAAATGTTCGGAATCAGCCACTTGGTTCGGTTCTGCAGTATATTTGTAATTTGTCGGGGCTTCGATTCCGTGTTGATGAATTTGCGGTTACTCTTCTGCCAAATGAAGGAGATGGTAACGCGACAATGTCCACTCGTACTTGGAAAGTTCCAACCACTTTCTTGGATTCTATCGATACCGGAGGAGGAGATGGAGGAGGTGGCGGAGGCGATCCGTTTGCAGCTGGAGGCGGAGGGACACCTTTATTAAGGCCTCGCCCGCCAGTTCGAGATCTTCTTGCTGAAAGTGGTGTGGAATTTCCTGACGGTTCAAGTGCTCAATTTATTGCGGCAAACTCGACTTTAGTTGCTCGAAATACGGTCTCTAATCTCGATGTGATTGACCAGATTGTTGAGAATTCGATTGGGCAACAGCCCAAAATGATTCACATCACGACGAAGTTCGTTGAAGTGATGCAGGAAAACACCGACGAACTTGGTTTTGATTGGCTTGTTAATCCGTTTCCACTTTCTAGTGATTTTCTCGCAGGCGGTGGAACTACCGGAAGCGGAGCAGCTCGAGTTGGAGGAGATTTCATTAACACCGTTAATGGCTTTAGTATCCCCAATATCCCAGTTGACGTTGGTGAGGCTTTGACATCTGGCACAGTTACCTCTGGTAACCGTTCTGGAAGTTTCGCAATCGCTGAGGATAGTATCGATTCACTGATTGATAATCCGAATCGAATTGCTACTGGGAACTCTGTGGCTCCAGGTATCCTTTCTCTCACTGGATTGTTCTCTGATGGGCAGGTTCAGCTTATTATGCGTGGATTAGCGCAGAAGAAGGGAACAGACATCATGACCGCTCCAAGCGTCATGGCTCGCTCTGGTGAGACTGCGAAGATCGAGATTATTCGCGAGTTTATCTATCCTACCGAGTATGATCCGCCAGAACTACCCAACAACGTTGGCGCTACTGGTGGCGGCGGTGGTATTGGCGGTGGCGGTGGTGGAGCAGGTATTTTCCCTGTAACTCCGGCTACTCCAACGGCTTTTGATACTCGCCCGACTGGTGTGACTCTTGAGATTCAGCCGCAAATCGATGAGAATAATTACATCATCAACCTGCAGTTTGCTCCTGAGATCGTTGAATTCGAAGGATTCATTAACTACGGAAGTCCTATTACTTCGCCTGCTACCGATGCCTTTGGTAACCCGACTAGCGTAACAATTACTGAGAACCGGATTGAGATGCCGGTCTTTGCTACCCGTCGTGTCACAACAGGTATGACGATTTATGATGGTCATACAGTCGCAGTCGGAGGATTGATGCGCGAAGATGTTCAACGTGTGGAAGACAAGGTGCCTATTTTCGGTGACTTGCCATTGGTTGGCCGTCTTTTCCGTACTGAAGCAGAGAATCACATCAAGAGTAACCTTATCATTTTCGTGACGGCTCAGATTCAAGACCCTGCGGGCAATCCTGTTAATGGGGGCAAGTCTCTCAATAATGCGGTGGATGATGGGTTTAATCCTGAGTTTAGCGCTCCTCCCTCAGTCTCTGGTGGTCTTTTGCCACCTCTGTAGGATAACGATTTTTTAAATAATTGCTTCATGAGGAGGCTCCAAGCGTGAAAGCGGGGGCCTCCTTTTTTGTTTTTGAGGCTTGTGAATTTGCTCTCAAAAGCTGACTGACCAAAGTCGGATGATTTCTCTAGTATTAACAGGTGGCATTGCCAGTGGAAAATCCACTTTTGCCCGCGCTTTGAAAGAGCGCCTTGAAAATCTCGTCGTTTTTGATTCTGACGCTGAGGTCTCTACTTTGCTAGGCCGAACGGATTTGCTTCCCAAGCTCCGTGAGATCCTGGGAGAGGAATGTTTCGAAGGTGACAAATTGCTGCGAGATCAGGCTCGAAGTCTCGCTTTTTCAGATTCTTCTGTTCGCAAAAACTTAGAAGGATTGCTTCATCCTCTTGTTCGTGAGCGGCTCTCTGAGGTTTCGCGAGAGGCTTTGCGGAAAGGGACAGATGTCTTATTGGCTGATATTCCTCTATACTATGAAAGCAACTTTCGGTGGGAAAATCGAGGTGTTGTTGTCACGGCTTGTCCCCGCAGCGTTCAGAAAGAGCGTCTCTCCAAACGAGAGGGAATAAGTGTGGAGTTGGCTCAATTGATTTTGGATAGCCAGTCACCTTGGGAGGAAAAGGCCGCGCAGGCTGATCAGGTCCTTTGGACTTCGGGAGAAGAAGGTTTTCTGGCAGAACAAATAGACTTATTTGTTGAGAAGCTATCTGGGCGCATTGCCCATGATCGAGAAAAGAGGGGCCCAGTTTGTGATGTGGAAGCGCCTGCTCTGGTCAGCTTGAATGAATTGCGTGCTCGACCTCATGCCGATTTATTGGAGTTGGCTGATTCTCTTACTTTGCGAACCAATGGAGCGGAGAAAGGAAAGTTGGTCTTTGATATCGCTTGTCGCTTCGCTCAATTGGGGAGTGATCTTCAAGTCACTGGAATTTTAGAGCGCTCAAAAGAGAATTTTGCCATGCTGCGTGATGGCGAGCGCAGCTTCCGAGCGGGACCAGATGATGTTTATCTCGGCGGGCATTTTTTGAAGGAGCTCGGTCTTCGTGAGGGTCATGTTCTCACTACTCGTCTAAGGCCCCCACGTGGACGGGATAGTTATCTCTCTGTGAGTGAGGTTTTGGCTGTTGAGGGAATTGAGAAAACAGCATTCCGAGCTGGTAAGGAGTTTGAGGAGCTTACTTCAGAATTTCCTGAAGAACGCTTTCATCTTGAAACTGAAGATGAGAATGACCTCGCAGTACGCTTGGTGGATCTCGTCGCACCTCTAGGAAAAGGGCAAAGAGGTCTGATTGTTGCTCCTCCACGAGGCGGTAAGACTGTTTTGCTGAAGCAAATTGCTCGTTCGATTAAGAAAAATCATCCGGAATCTGAGCTGATTGTTCTCCTATTGGACGAGCGGCCTGAAGAGGTGAGTGATTTCGAGGATACGGTTGAGGCTAATGTTTTTAGTTCGACTTTTGATGAAACTTCCAAGCGTCATGCTCAAGTTTCGGACCTAGTATTGACTAGGGCACGTCGATTAGTGGAGCAAGGGAAAGACGTTGTCGTTCTGCTTGATAGCTTAACTCGTCTCGCGCGGGGCTACAATAATGCTGCTAGTGGCGGTCCAATCGGTTCCGGAGGGATGAATCCAAAAGCTTTAGCAAAAGCGCGCAAATTTTTTGGGGCGGCACGTAATGTGGTCGATGGAGGGAGCCTGACCATTCTGGCAACTTGTCTTGTTGAGACTGATAACCGAATGGATGATGTGATCTTTGAGGAGCTTAAAGGGACTGGTAATATGGAGCTGCAATTAGATCGCGATCTTGCCGAGCGTCGTATTTTTCCAGCAATTCACCTAAATCAGAGCGGAACTAGGAACGACGATCGACTTTATCACGAGCAAGAGTTGCCTCGTATTATCGAATTACGCAGGCAGTTGGCTGCGATGCCGGTTGGGGATGCGGTGGAGACTTTGATGAAGCAACTCAAGAGAACTCAAAATAATGCGGAATTTTTGCTCAAAGGATTGAATTAAAAGCTAAGAAAACCCTCTTACTTTCGTTAATCAATAAATCTCGCTCGTTGGATTTTCGCCAAAACGTCTATGATAAGCTGGTTGAGCCAGTTTTAATCTGAGATTCCTCTTGTCTAATTCTTAAAATTTAACAATACTTTTTCAAAATGCGTTCAACTTTTTTTAAAATCACCTTCGCGAGTTGCCTAGGTTTTTCTGGCCTGTCCTTTGGTCAAAACACTGCCTTAGCTAATAATCGTGTTTATCGGTTGGCTTCTGGGAATGAATTCACTTTCAAGGATGGAACTTTGTCGATATTTCTTTTCGACGGGGACGCTTTTAATGATGTGGAATGCGGGGGGCTTCCCGCGGGATTTGACGCAACTGGTGCGCCTCTCCTGCCTTTCTTTCCTGGTGATTTGCCTTGCCCTCCCGGAAGTAACGCTCTTGTGACGACCCAATTCGGGGATCGAGATCAAGATGTTACGACTGCTTGGTTCCGACTTGGATCAGTAAACGAAGCCACTCGAGTTCCGATTAGTCTCCCTGATCAAATCGAGCTCACATCTGGTCCGATTACAGATTTACCGCGTCCTCTTCGTGATTTTAGTGATCGTTCGTCGACAGTGCTCTTCGACTTACAGCAAGCTACTTTCTCTGAGCTGGATGTCGCTCGCTACGAGTTGTCTCGTGAATTTGAAGTCCCTGACGTCGATTTGAATGGTGATGGCACGATTACTGAATTTGAACGTGAGTCACATGCTGCTATTGCGCGAAATGTAGAGGTTGATCACTTAGGTGAGACAATTATTCTCACAGGGACGCGAAATAATTATCTGATCTCTTATCCTATTAGGCTTTTTGTTGAGGAATTCTTTGAACTTGATCCTGAAACTGCCCCTAGGGAGTCTATTGGAGTCTCGCAGTTTCAGTTCGTTGAGGCCTATCCAGGTATCAGCTTTCGCACAGGCCTTACGAGCGGTCGGCAAGGTTTTCAATTCGGTAATTTAGAGAATCTGGGGACTGATTTTGACGGTGATCCAGCGCTTCTCGTTGATTTTCGCGAGCCTGGAGAGCTCGTTTGGACAGGAAATGAGGCCAATGTTCTTATTCCTTCGATGGATGATTTGTTTATCGATGTTTTTGAGGAACGGTTTACTGCGGATGGGGTCCCGGTGGTTGAGGCAGGTGAGGGGACTATACCCGTGGTAAGTTTGAGCTTGAGTCAGGCTGATCCCGAGATTCCGGTGGTAATTACGACAGCGGCAGCACACCTTCTTGATTCTACGGAGGAACTCCGGATATATGGGACAGGGCTTTCGTTTCTCGATGGGCAATCTTTTTTCGCTAGTGTGATTTCAGAAGCTCCAGGTTTTAATCCCATACTTAGTTTTGAGTTATTTAATGATGAAGGGCTGAGTTCGCCAGTTACTTTTGGAGCCTTCCCGGCGGGACAAAATTTGGAAGTAGAGCGATTGACTGGTGGCAATCAAACATTTGAGGGTGTGGCTATCGTCCCTACGAACGATCCTTCGAACACTCAGGGGATTCCGCTTCTTCGGTTCGCTGCTCCGCATGGTTTAGACTCTGGAGATAGTGTTCAGGTGTTGGATTCTGGTTTTACTTCTTTTGATAATCAGGAGCTTTTTGTTGAGCTTATCGGAGGAAATGACACTGAGGTCTTACTCTTTACTGATGCACTATTTACTTCACCGGTTGACTTTGATACTATTCCTAATGGGTTCTTTGCAAACGCGGTAGTTCAGTCCCAGGACAATAACGATTTTGAGTTCGCGGTTTTTCCATTTAGCTTTGTTGAAATATTCTTTGGAGGACAGCAAATTTTGGATGATCCCTTTGTGTCTGGCTTCCGTTTTCCAGAGACTGCTTTCCGACTTTTCTTTGGTACTCAGTTTGGAGCGCAGGCGGTAGTTCGTAACCCTGGTGCGTTCACGCGGAATGATTTAATTGCTCGGGTGCGTTTCGCGAGAAATATTCAAGATTCAGTGTTTGTGGGAGTTCCCGATTCGACTGTCTCAGGCGATCTTAGCTTCCGGGATTTCGAGGTAGAAATTGTTCTTACTGATAGTATTGAAGGCACTTTAATTGGTCTTCAGAATGCGGCTTCTAATCCTCTCTTTTTCTTGGGGCAGGGAGCCACTCCTTTCAATGCTGATAGGGCAGGCGATGACGATGACTTGGATGGGGATGGAATTCCGAACTTCTACGAATTCGCTTTCGATGCAGATGGTTCGATGACTGAGCTGGTTCCAGCATTAGCTTCTCGTTCAGATCGGGTGAGGGCTGAAGTAGAAGTGACTGTCGAAGCGGATGGTTCGACTCTCTTGTCAGTCAAAAAGCGCCCAGGGGTTCGTGAAACAGTTTCCTATTGTTTTGAACAAGGTGTGGTAGGCGATGATTTTTCAGTGATTGAAACAGGTGAGGGGACTGGTTGGAAGGTTCTAGTGGATGATCCTTTTGTTTATCAGATTCAAAGCACAGAGCCTTTGCCTCCTTCATGCTTTTTCCGGGCATGTGCTACCAAGGAAATGATTATTGTTGAGCAGTAGTCCGAGTGGTTATCTGAGTTCAGCAAATTTTTGAAGAAACGTGTCGTCCCCGGCATTCGAAGAATCCACCGAAGACACGGTTGCTTGGGGGTATACGAAAGAACTTCTCGATTCCCAAGTATTGGGTTTGGATCTCGAAGCGGATAGCCTTTTTCGCTTTCAGGAAAAAATCTGCCTGATTCAGATTACCGACGGCACGCAAGGGGTCTTGGTTGATCCTTTTTCGGATGATATCGAGACGCTTTCCAAGGCTCTTCTGTCACGCGCCGTCTGGATGCATGGTGCGGATTATGATATGTCGCTAATGCGACAAGCTTGGAATGATCTGCCGGTGCAAATATGGGATACCCAGATTGGGGCTCGGCTTGTAGGTTGTCGCAAATTTGGATATGCCAACCTTGTTCAGGAGTTTTTTGATGTAACGCTTTCGAAAACTTCTCAAAAAGCGAATTGGGGTCAGCGCCCTCTGCCTGACAAGATGGCTCGATACGCTCTTAACGATGTGCGTTATCTCATCCCTTTGTCGCAGAAAATTTTGGCTCGTTTGAATGAATTAGGGCGGATGTCTTGGTTTGAGGAAAGCTGTGCTTGGGAGCGTCGTCGAGGTCTTGAGCGAGATATGAGCCGGGAGGAAGCATGGCGAATTAAAGGCTCTGGTAAGTTGGATAGTCATTCTCTAGCTTTTCTCAGAGCATTCTGGGAGTGGCGCGAAAATGAAGCCCGTAAGTGGGATCGGCCTAGTTTTATGGTGGCCGGAAACAAAGATCTTCTCGCTTGGGTCCAAGCAGCAAAGAAGGAGCAGCGAATTGAGTTACCTCGGACTATGCGCTCTGATCGGCGTAAGCGTTTCTTAAGTGTTCTGGAAAAAGTAAAAGAGTTAGGTGAAGAGGAGTGGCCCAAGCGGATACGGGCCCCTCGTGCTCAACGAGATCGTGAACGCGAAAAGAAAGTCGATGCTATTTTGGAGCATCGGGAATCTCGGGCGAATGAGTTGGATCTTGAAGCGTCAATTTTGGGGTCGCGAGCAGCTATAGAAGCGTTCGTTGCGAATGATTCGAGCAAGCTCATGGGTTGGCAAATGGAGGTTTTAAATCTCTCTACGGTGGGGGATTGAGCTGGTTTAGATTTCTGGCCTCAATTTCATGCCCTTTAGGATAAAACATGCCAGTTTTTGACGAGAATTAGGTAAAGATCGCTTGTTTGCGTCCTCTCAATTTCAGAGAATCTTGCCTATGGCTCACGGTGAGGATGGCGAAGAATTGGAAGTGGATGTAGAGGCTGAAGAAGCTAATACAGGTGTCGATGAGGAGCAGGAATATGGTGCCTCGCAAATCGATAAACTTGAAGGCCTCGAGGCGGTTCGGAAGCGCCCTGGGATGTATATCGGTGATCCCGATATTCGTGGCCTTCATCACTGCGTTTTTGAAGTTCTCGATAATTCGATCGACGAGCATTTGGCAGGGTATTGTGACAAGGTATCGGTTTCTCTTAATGTTGATGGCTCGGTCACTATTTCAGACGATGGGCGGGGAATTCCGGTCGACGTTCACCCTAAATTTGGAATTCCTGCGGTAGAGCTTGTTCTCACTAGCCTCCATGCAGGTGGTAAGTTTGGGCAGGGTGCTTATAAATACTCCGGAGGTCTTCACGGGGTGGGCGCGAAGTGTGTGAATGCGCTCTCCGATTGGTTTAAAGCTGAGGTGAAGCGTGAGGGGAAAGTCTATGCAATCGAGTTTGAGCGAGGTGAGACGACTAAGCCTCTTGAAGTGATTGGAGAAGTGCCAGATAGTGTAACGGGAACTAGCGTTACCTTTTTTCCTGACGCTACTATTTTCGTAGATACAATTGCTTTTGAATTTGAGCGCCTTGCTACTCGTCTTCGCGAACTGGCTTTTCTTAATCCCGGGCTAACGATTGAGCTTGAGGATGAGCGCCCCGAGTCTCAGGAGAAAGCCATTTTTTACTATGCAAAGGGTATTGAAGAATTTGTCACCCAATTGGGTGAAAGCAAAACACTTATTCATCCCGAGCCCGTAGTGCTGAGAGGAAAGCGTAAAATTTCAGTCGAGTATGATGGGAAAATAACCGAGGACGATGTTTTTGTTGATGTGGTTTTTCAATACAATGATAGCTACAACGAGCAGATTCTTTGTTTCGCAAACTCTATCCCCAATGCTGATGGGGGGGCGCATTTGACTGGTTTTCGAGGCTCTTTGACTCGGGCGCTGAATTCTTATTCACGAGCCAATAAACTTCTTAAAGAAAAGGATTCGAATCTTTCGGGAGAAGATGTTCGCGAGGGAATTGTTTGTGTGATTTCAGTAAAAATGCCTAACCCGCGCTTTAGTTCACAAACAAAAGACAAGCTTGTAAATGCTGAGATTGAAGGCGTTGTGGGCTCTGTGGTTAATGAGGGTCTACAAGAGTATTTTGAGGAAAACCCTAGTCTAGCAAAGCAGGTAGTGGATAAAGCCATCAATGCGGCGCGCGCACGTGAAGCCGCTCGTAAGGCTCGTGAAACTGTTCGGAAGTCAGTTCTTTCAGGTGGAGGTTTGCCTGGTAAGTTAGCAGATTGTTCTGAACGTGATCCGGCAAAAAGTGAGCTTTATATTGTGGAAGGAGACTCCGCAGGTGGTTCCGCTAAGTCGGGGAGAAATCGGATTAATCAGGCTATTTTACCTCTACGCGGAAAAGTTATTAATGTCGAAAAGGCCCGCCTTCATCGCGCTCTTCAAAACAAGGAAATTCAAGCCATGATTACTGCTATTGGAGCTGGAATCGGTGATGGTGATCAGGAAGGGGCCTTCAATTTAGAGAAAGTTCGTTATCACAAAGTTATTATCATGACGGATGCTGATATTGATGGAGCACACATCAAAACTCTCTTGCTCACTTTCTTCTGTCGTCATCTTCCGGAACTGGTGAAGGCTGGTTATCTTTATATTGCTCAGCCGCCTTTGTACAAGGTGACTCGTAAGAAAAAAGAGGAGTACGTTGCCGATGATGCGGCTCTTAATGAGATCCTAATTCGTCTGGGAGCTGAAGATGTTACAATTCGGAAGTACGGCTCTAACGAGTCTCTCGCGTCGGATCTTCTCAAAGATGTTCTCGCACATTTAGCGAATCTTCGCCGCTTTGTGTCGGTAGTAGAAGGTCATGGGGGAGACTTTCGCACGCTTCTCGATAAGCGTGAGGGAGGCAAGCTTCCACAGTATCTCGTTCGAGTGCGAACCGGTAATGATGAAGAAACGCTTTACTTTGCTACCGAGCGTGAGCTGCTAACTTTTGCGGAAGAAAATCGTGATCTGCGACTCTTTGGAGAAGAGCTTTCCGAGGAAGAGGACCAAGGATATCGCGAAAAGTATCAAGGTCTCCTTCGCCGTGCAGTGAAAAAAGAACTGCATGAAGTGACGGCAATTGATCGCCTCCTTGCTCGCATCAATGAGCTTGGGATTGATACTGATGTTTTCTTTTCCGATGATACTCCAATTTATGAAATCTTGGATGGTGCGGATGAAGAATTGGAAATCACCCCACTCTTTAATTTGTTTGATATTCTTTCCGAGGTTCTTGCGGTGGGCAGGAAGGGGATGAAAATTCAGCGATTTAAGGGTTTGGGTGAGATGAACGCTAAGGAGTTATTCTCAACTACGATGGATCCAGAGAGTCGAGTTCTTCTTCAGGTTCGTTTGGATGAAGATAATCAGATCGAAGCTGATAAAATGTTTGATGTCCTTATGGGCGATATCGTTGAACCTCGTAAACGCTTTATTGAAGACAACGCGCTCAATGTTCGCAATCTTGATGTTTGAATCTGATTCGAACGAAAACCTAACCTATTAGATACTAGTTTTATAAAATTATGGCATTAGATGAAGTAAAGAGCGTCAGCGTTGCTGATGAAATGTCGGGAGCTTTTCTCGACTACTCGATGTCAGTTATTATCTCCCGAGCTCTCCCAGATGCGCGTGATGGGCTCAAGCCTTCTCAGCGCCGGCTGCTCTATGCAATGCACCATGACTTGTCATTGGGACCGAATAAGCAGTTCTTGAAGTGTGCTCGTATCGTTGGTGATACGATGGGTAAGTATCACCCTCATGGTGATGGTGCGATTTACTCAACTTTGGTGAATATGGCCCAACCGTGGTCTCTTAAGGAGATCTTGGTCGAAGGGCAAGGTAACTTTGGTTCTGTGGAAGGTGATGCCGCGGCCGCTATGCGATATACGGAGGCTCGAATGACTCATATTGGGTCTTGTATGATGACCGATCTTGAGAAGGAGACGGTCGATATGGTCGAGACTTACGATGAGCGCTCGGTCGAGCCGACTGTTCTTCCCGCTTCGATTCCCAATCTTCTAGTTAATGGAGGTACGGGTATTGCAGTAGGAATGGCAACCAATATTCCTCCTCATAATCTCGGTGAAGTTATCGACGGAGTTTGCGCTCGTATTGATAATCCTCAAATCGACCTTTCGGAGATGAAGATGATCATCAAAGGGCCAGATTTCCCCGTAAAGTGCCAGATTCGTGGGACAAAGGGCATTGATAGCTATTTTGCGGGTGGTCGCGGTAGCGTTAAAATGCGGGGAGCTATTGAAATTGAAGAGAAGGCTTCGGGTGCCACTCAGCTGCTTATTACCGAAGTTCCATTCGGGGTAAATCGGGCTACCCTACAACAGCGTATTGCGGAATTGGTGCGCGAGAAAGTGCTTCCCGATATTTCAGGTATGCGCGATCTATCCGACGAGAATACACGTATTGAGATCACTCTTAAGCGTGATGCGCGGCCGCAGGTGGTTGTGAACCAGCTCTTCAAGACGACGGCACTTGAGACCTCCTTTGGGGTTAATATGTTGGCGATTCATGAGCGTCGTCCTCGTCAGCTTGGTCTTCTTGATGCTCTTGATATCTTCATCGAGCACCGGCGTGAGATTATCATGCGGAGGACTCGCTTCTTACTTCGTAAGGCGGAAGAACGAGCTGAAGTTTTAGAGGCCTATCTGTTAGCGCTTGGGCATCTTGATGACTTTATTCGGATTATTCGCGATTCTAAGGATCGTGATGAAGCTCGCCGGCGCTTGAAGGAATACGATTTTACTACTGCGACAGCAGAGCGGTTAGGGATTCTCATTCGTTCACAGCCTTCTGTGCAAGGTGATCGTTATATTTTCACTGATAGGCAGGTGAATTCGATTCTTGAACTCCGGCTCTACCAACTTACTGCGATGGAGCAGGATAAGGTGAAGGGGGATTATGATTCAGTGCTTCTAGAGATTAAGGATTTCCTTGATATCCTTGGTAGTGAGCAACGCGTTCTTGATATCATTAAAGGTGAACTTCTTGAGATTAAGGAGAAGTTTGCTACTCCTCGTCTCTGTGAAATTGTCCCTGATGATGGTGAAATTGCTATCGAGGACCTGATTGCAAACGATGGCATGATTGTTTCTCTTAGTCACCGAGGTTACATTAAGCGAACTGCCGCTAGTGAATACCGCACTCAGAGTCGAGGTGGTAAAGGTCAACGGGGAATGGAGACTCGTTCGAAGACTGAGGATGAAGACGATTTCGTGGAAACCCTCTTCAGTGCAGGAGCGCACGATTATCTTCTCTTCTTCACGAATACTGGGCGGATGTATATGGAGAGAGTCTACGATGTGCCCGAAGGTGCTCGTTCGGCGAAAGGCCGGAGTATTAAGAATGTTCTGAATCTTCAACCGGAAGAAAAGGTTGCCGCAGTTCTGAGAGTAGAACGACAACTCGATGAACGAGGAGAGGACCAGACTTTTGCGGAAGGCGCGGGTTGTGTCTTTTTCGCTACTAGAAGTGGCAAGGTGAAGAAGACGGCGCTCTACGATTTCCGTAATTTCCGGAAAGACGGAGTGAAAGCGATTAATCTTGAGGAAGGAAACGAGCTTATTGGGGTTCGTCTAACCACCGGTGAAGATCAACTTGTTTTGGTTACTCACGAAGGTCTCAGTTTACGCTTTGAAGAAACGCAAGTTCGTCAGATGGGACGTACTGCAGCTGGGGTGACTGGGATTCGACCTCGTGATAATGACTACGTTGTAGGTCTAGCGTTGGTTGATCAGGAGTCTACTTTATTGGTTGCTAGTGAAAATGGCCTCGGTAAGCGAACGAAATACGATGATTATCGAATCCAAAGTCGTGGCGGTCGTGGAATCATTACCATGAAGGTGAGCGAAAAGACTGGATCCGTTGTAGGAGCTCTCTCTGTGGCTGAAGACGACGAACTGATGTTGATGACTTCGGGTGGGCTTAGTATTCGTATTAAGGTTTCCGAAGTGCGTGAAACTGGTCGCAGTGCTCAAGGCGTGAAATTGCTGACATTGTCTAGTGGTGAGCGTTTACAAGGAATTGCCCGCGTCGTGCCAGATGCGGATTCGCCTTCAGAAGATGAGCAAGATGGAGAAGGAACCGATGAGCCTGAAGAGGTAGAGCAGACAGGGGAAGAAACAGGGCCTACTTCCGATTCTGAGTAAAGCTACAAGCTAGAGGTGGATGTTTTTTAATAGCAACGGGAGTCCTAAGTGGCTCCCGTTTTTTATTTTTGAGAGGCTCAACGAGTGAGATGAAAATCGCAATGTTGCTGTGGAGGAGGGGTTATGCCAAAGACTTGGAGGAGATGAGAAAAGGATTTCGCGCTAGGTGGTCGTTCGTTCTGCCTGAAGTCCATTAGGTTGAGGTTCTGAGATTTATGGTGATTCCGAACAGCTGGATATTGAGGAAAATTATCCAATGGGATGATATCGTCATGATTATACGCTTGCAGAGCTTGAGACTTTTGGGCACTTCGGCAGCCTTCTCATGGACTTTCCGACAGATGGATTTGATGGCTTGGTTTTTGACCTAGATGGCACTTTGGTAGATTCAATGCCCGTGCATTTTGAGGCGTGGTGTGAGGCTCTTGAGCAAGTTGGGGCTGGGGGCATCTTCGGAGAAGATGTTTTTTATGCAATGGGAGGGAGGCCGACCAAGGATATCGTGGTTCAGTTGAACGTGGAATATGGACTAAAATTAGATCCTGATACCGTTGCTTTTGCGAAAAAGAAGTCATTTCTCACTCGGCTTGATAGGGTGACTCTCAATACAGAACTTGTTGACTACGCTCGCGAATGGCGAGGACGGGTTCCTTTGGCTATTGCAACTGGAGGCTCCCGGATGGTAGTCGAAAAAACTCTGCAACTCCTTGAGTTATCAGATCTTTTCGATGAAGTTGTTACCGCAGATGATGTTGCAAACGGGAAGCCAGATCCTGAGGTCTTTCTGAAGGCTGCCGAGCTCATCGGAGTGGATCCAGCTCGTTGCGTAGCGTTCGAAGATGCTGCCCCAGGGATTTTGGCCGCGCAGGCTGCTGGGATGAAGGTGGTGACCGTGCCGGCTCCAATGCATCTGATTTCTTAGACTTTTGCTCTCGTTGGAGAGCGATTGAGCGGAATTTCATGTAAAATCGCGTATTGCTTAACCGTGATGTGCTCGCTAGCGTCCGTCTTCTTCGGAAGAACGCAATTTTTCGAGGAGAATTTTAGAAAAAGAGCACGCTTATGAGCAAAGTTGTCAAAATCTATGATACCACCCTTCGGGATGGCACGCAGGGCGAGGGATTTTCACTTTCGGGCCTTGATAAGATTCGCTTGGCTCAGCGACTTGATGATTTCGGAGTCGATTACATTGAAGGGGGATGGCCTGGGTCCAATCCCAAGGATGTTGAGTTTTTTCAAGATGCTCGCCAGCTTGATCTTAAGAACGCCAAGATTGCGGCCTTTGGCTCCACTCGTCGAGCCGATCTTGCTGCGGAAGATGATCCTCAGTTACGTCTTTTATTAGAGGCCGAGACTCCCGTTATTACGATTTTTGGGAAGACTTGGTCGCTTCATGTCACTGAAGTTCTCAAGACGACTTTGGACGAGAATGAGGCGATGATCCGGGATTCGGTGGCTTTTCTCAAAGCAGCTGATCGTGAGGTGGTTTACGATGCCGAGCACTTCTTTGATGGTTACAAGGATGATGCTGATTACGCTTTGCGCACTCTTAAAGCTGCTGCTGACGGTGGGGCTGATATACTTGTTCTTTGCGATACGAATGGAGGTACTTTACCTGCTGAGGTGAAAGAAATTTGTGCGGCCGTACAAGCTTGTTTACCGGGAACTCCTTTTGGAATTCATACTCACAATGATTGCGAGCTTGGAGTGGCTAACGCCATTGCAGCCGTTGAAGCTGGAGCAGTGCAAGTGCAAGGGACTATCAACGGGTATGGTGAAAGAACAGGGAATTGTAACCTGACGTCGGTGCTTCCGATTTTACAATTGAAGATGGGTCTCGAGGTTATTCCTGATTTGTCTCAGTTGAAGACACTGTCTTTCTTTGTAGATGACCTCTCAAATAATCCGCATTTTTTACGAGCTCCTTTTATTGGTCGTACAGCCTTTTCGCACAAGGGAGGAATGCACGTGAATGCGGTTCAGAAGGTGGCACATTCGTATGAGCATATTCGTCCCGAGTCCGTTGGCAATGAGCAGGTGATCCTTGTGAGCGAGCTGAGTGGCCAGTCTAACATTCTTCTTAAAGCCGAAGAGCTTGGTTTGGAGGTTGAGAAAGGAAGTGCCGAGGCGAAGGCGATTCTGAACAAAGTTAAGGATTTGGAAAAGGAAGGATATTCCTACGAGTCTGCTGGGGGGTCACTTGAGCTTCTGATTCGTCGTGAGCTAGGCGCCTATGAGAAGAAGTGGACTCTTTCTGAGTATCACTGCGGTTTTCGCCAGTATCGTGATGGTCATGATCCGATTTGCGATGGAGTGGTTAAGCTCTCTGTTGATGGGCAATCAGAGCTGCAAGTGGCCGAAGGTCATGGGGTGGTGAATGCTCTCGATAAGGCTTTGCGGCAAGCGCTTCGTTCCTTTTATCCTGAAATCGATAAAATTCGTTTAGTTGACTACAAAGTTCGTATTATTGATGGCGAAGAAGCAACCGCTGCTAAGACTCGGGTATTGATCGTGCAAGGCGATGGAGAGATTACTTGGGGAACCGTAGGGGTGTCCGACAGTATTATCGAAGCTAGTTGGATAGCCTTGACTGATGGTCTTGATGTTTTTCTTCAGCGTTCAAGTCGTGATTGAAGCGGTTCGGGATTTAGGCTTTGGCTTTTTCCGAAGGTCTCAACATTGTGAGTTGTTTTAAAATTAGATAGATCCTCGCATGAAACTATTTGGTAAGAGAATAAAAAAGGATAGCCCTATTCCTGAAGAAACTTTTAAGTCTCGTGTGGAGGAGTTTTGGTCTTGGTGGGCTGAGCATGCGGAGAGGA
>CAYUHN010000004.1:0-43291 GCA_964444495.1 uncultured Roseibacillus sp.
TGGTCGGAAGTGCCTGATGTCCCGGGTGGTGAGTGGGGTGGGGTTGAGTGGGTTGGTGGTGGCTGGCTCGATACTAAGCGTTTTTTAGATGCCTCATGGTCTTTTCTTGCTGCCTCCTCAATAGGAAGGAGTGTGGAAGATTTAACTGTCTGGTGTGGAGGGCATTACGATATGGAAATGTCTTTTTGGAAGCCTTTGCAAGCGCGACCCGCGAAGGGGGAGATTCTTGAGATTTATGTTCGAGATTGGAATGAATCACGAATCCTCAATCGAAATGGCTGGTGTCTTCCCCTTGGAAGAAATCGATATCGTGTGGGGGCCACTTATGAATGGGATCAGCTTGATGAAGAGCCGACGAAGCAAGGGAGGGAGGCTTTGCTGGCGCTTGCTCGGACTTTTGCAGGCGAGCGAGCTATTGAGGTGCTTAGTCATGAAGCGGCGGTTCGTCCTATTATTCGCAACAGTCGTCCCTTGATCGGGGCTCATCCGACTCGGAAGGGCGACTTCTTTTTTAATGGTTTGGGTTCAAAAGGAAGTCTCTACGCCCCTCTGACAGCGGATTATCTAGCAGCCTATATTCTTGAAAGGGAACCGATTTCCCCCGATTTGGATGTGGCTGTGTGGGTGGAAGAAAAACGGAAATGAATCTAATCGACATCGCAAAAGAACGAGTGGGTGATGTTCTACAGAATGGAGAAACCGCTGTTGATGCCACCTTAGGAAATGGATGGGATCTTCTCTTTTTGGCCGAGCGAGTAGGAAGCAAAGGCCTAGTTTACGGATTTGATGTGCAAGCGCAGGCCATTGAGTCGTCGCGCAAGCGCCTTGTGGCTCAAGGTTGGGAGAGTCGAGCGCAACTTCATTTGCGGGGTCACGAGGAAATGGCGGAGGTGATTTGCGAGCCAATTTCTGCCGTGATGTTCAATCTTGGTTACCTTCCTTATGCTGAAAAGGAAATCATCACCCGACCTAGAACAACTCTTCTGGCTCTGGACGCTAGCCTAAGACTGCTCAAAGATGGAGGAATCTTAAGTATAATGTGTTATCGCGGTCATGCTGGTGGCCTAGACGAAGCTTCACAAGTTCTCGCTTGGCGTAGTAAACATGAAGAACAGGGTATTTGGGAAGGACCACAGGAGCAACCCGAAGGAACGGGCCCATTCCTGCTCACGCTGATAAAATCGAGCTAGAGAGCGTTGGTCTTTTCAGCCTCTTCTTCGCTTTCTTCTTTTTCGTCTGATTTTTTCTCAATTTCCGAAGCGTTGGGGAGAGCGATCACTTTACGGACTAGTTTGCGAAGGCCTCCTGAAGCTTCTTCATATTCTCCCTCGGCTTGTCGTAAGGCCATTTCCCAAGCAGAAGCGAATCCTGGAGCTTGTTCGCGCATCAATCGGACAGCCGATTCCATGGTGTGAAGGGAGCGAAGTTCGGCTCGTCCTGGTTTGTTTTGTAGGGTAGAAACCGTGATGCGGAGATTTTCGTTTTGTTGTTTCATCTCATCAAGTTTCTCTTCGATGCTTGAGTTACCGCTGGCATTGATTTTGAGCTGAGTATTGAGGTGTTTCTCTAGATCTCGCATCTCATCTTGAAGGCGACGATTTTCCTTCTTCAAGTTGTGCTTAGCTGCCAGCGCAGATTTCCAGGTGAAAAATGTAAGAGCAAGGCCCAAGCCGAGTCCCCATGCAAACGGGCTCTTTAGAAAATCCCAAAACCATTCCATGGCGAAAGTCTAACCATGAATTTCCCCAAACGAAAGCTTCGTATTTGAGGAGCAAGGTGAGGTGTTCGTTCCGCTCTTAAAACTGGGTTCTCCGAGTTTTGGAACAAATTTTTTTAAAAAAATAGCCGCGAAATTACTTTTATGAGGGTTGCTGTCGATAGGGAATGGCGATTAGCCTCAGCGGGATGCGTTTAGCGGTGTTAGGTAGTGGTAGTGGTGGGAATGCCACTCTTGTGAAAACCTCGGAAGGAGTTTTCATGATCGATGCTGGCTTAAGCGCGAAACAGTTAACTCTTCGAATGGAGTCTTGCGGGGTTTCTCCTGCTGATTTGGCTGGGATTCTGGTTACTCATGAGCATGGCGATCACACTCGCGGGCTAGAGGTTTTCATCCGAAAAAACAACGTTCCGATTTACGCCACTGCTCTCACGCACGAGGTTCTCGCTCAGAAGCTTCCAACGATTAAAAATTGGCGTCTTTTTGAGGCTGGACAATCGTTCTCTCTCTGTGGGGTTGAGGTAGCAAGTCATCGTATTCCTCACGATGCGGTCGATCCCGTGGCCTTTTCCTTTCGCCGAGGAGAAGCTCATGCGGCTTTGCTCACGGATCTTGGGCATGCCAATGAACGACTGATGGATTCCCTTCGGGGAGTACAGACGATGGTGTTGGAATCCAATTATTGTGATCAGCTGTTGGCCGAAGATGACAAGCGCCCTTGGTCTCTTAAGCAGCGGATCTCCTCTCGTCACGGACATCTTTCGAATGAGCAAGCGCTGACCATTGCCAGAGAGTTGCAGAGCTGCGGGCTCTCTCGGGTGATTTTGGGTCACCTGAGTCGAGATTGTAATACCAGTGCGGTTGCGCGAAGCGTCTTTGAAAAGCTAGAGCTCACCGAATTAGTCGTAGCGGAGCAAGATGTCCCGAGTTCTTGGATGGATGTAGAGGGTGCTTTAGCCGAGGAAGCAGTGAAAACCATTATGCCCTTTCCTTCTTTGATGAATGAGAAAACTGGACAGATCGAGCTGGACTTTTTTTCTGGAGAATTAGCTGCCGAAATAGGCTGATTCGTTCTGAATATTTATATGAGTGTTGGAGCTTTTACCGATTCGCACTGTCATCTGGGCTCGAGTCGTTTCAAAGAAGAGGAATGGAGCGAGCTGGTGACAAGATCAGTGGAATCTGGAGTCAATCGTTTGGTGACGCTTGCTACTTGTGAAGAGGACCAAGCCACTAATGTCGCCGTAGCAGAGGGGTTTTCTGAAGTGTTTGCCTGCGTCGGAATTCATCCCTGTGATGTTCATCAAACTCGTGATGAATTCGAAGAGGTGATTGGTCCCTATCTGACTCATCAGAAAGTAGCTGCAGTTGGTGAAACGGGACTAGATTATTTTCATCCTGCTCCGGAAGGTTGGACGGAAGAAGATTACCATGCACGACAACGAGATTTTCTTCACCGTCATTTTGAATTAGCGCGTGCGGCGGGTCTGAATGTTGTGATTCATACTCGCGATCGCAAAGGAGAAGCCTCGCTTGAGGATGCTTTGGCGATTTATGAGAAGTTTGCGTCTGAGGTGAAAGCAGTTTTTCACTGTTTCCCAGGACCTGCAGAAAATGCGGAACGTGTTTTGGCCTCGGGTGGCTATCTATCTTACACGGGAGTTGTTACTTTTAAGAATGCGGAAGCTTGTCGCGAAGCGGTAAGGGTGACGCCACTCGACCGCTTGATGGTCGAAACTGATTCACCATATCTAGCTCCTGAGCCCTATCGAGGGAAACGTTGTGAGCCAGCGTTTGTTGCAAAAACTGCGCAGCGGATAGCGGAGATTAAGGGGGTTACTTTGGAAGAGTTGGCTCTCGCCACTGAGAAGACTGCAAATGAGTTCTTTCGCTTTGGCCTTTGAGGCTTGGAAGGGGTTAGCCGTCTGGGTCGTTTTGAATGGACGAGAGGGCCTGAGGCCGCTTTTCTTTTCCCATGAAAAGACGTGAATTTACAGGTATCCTAGGAGCAGGAGTTATTGCCGGAGCTTTAGGGGCATCATCGTCAAGTGCACAAGAGCCAACCGTGACAAAGGCTGCAAAAATTCCTTCAAACCAAAAGGCAGGACCTTTTTCTCTTCTTTTCGCTCCTAACGCGAGTCACTTCGGAGGGGGTAAGAAAGAAGAGCGATATTTTGCCGCGCTTGAGGCTGCTCATGTAGCGGGTTTTCGAGCCTGGGAGGATAATTGGTTGATGAGTCGTCCGGCTGCATTTCAAGAAAAACTGGGGGCTCGTTTAGAAGAGCTTGGTATGACCATGGGGGTGAGCGTCGTTACGACGGGAGGCGGTGGCTTTTGGTTTGAATCTGATGCCGAAATGGAGCAGCGAGTGATCGACGATTGCAACAAAGCTGTAGCGATGGCCAAGCGAGTGGGTCATAAGTGGTTTACCACCTTACCAGGAACTCGCGATCCCGAACGTCCCTTGGCTCAGCAGTTTGAGGGCTCGATGGATCTAATGAATAAAGCTTGTGATATTTTTGAGAAAGAAGGGTTGGTCTTTGTTCTAGAACCTCTTTCGCATGACTTGAATAAGCGTCCAGTTCTTCTCGAAACATTCCGCGAAGGGTTTGATTTTTGTAAAATGGTGAATCGGCCTTCTTGTAAGTTGCTTGCTGACTACTACCACCAACAACAAGTGGCTGGAAACCTCATGAAATTTACCGACGAGTGTTGGGATGAGATTGCCTACGTACAATTTGGAGATGTTCCAGGACGAAAGCAGCCAGGAACAGGTGAGATTAACCATTTAAACTTGGTGAAGCATCTTGTCTCGAAAGGCTACGAAGGGGTGATCGGACTCGAACATGGAATCAAGGGGACGAGCGATGATTTAGTGAAGGCCTATCGTGAGTTGGATGCCGTTGTAATGCCTTAAGGGCGTTCTCCCAGAATAAAACGGAAAAAATAGGACTCTGAGCAGGCTTGCGGGGCAGGAGGAATCGCGTGAAGTTCGCCTCTCTAGTTCCCCATGAGTTCGGAAGACGAAAACGAAAATCTCCTCCCTCTAGATCTCGACCCTGTCGAAGAATCGCATGAGCACAGTAGTCTCGGCGATATGTATAAGGACTATTTTGTCCAATACTCGAGCTATGTCATTCTTGAGCGAGCCGTTCCACACATTCTCGATGGCCTTAAGCCTGTCCAGCGGCGGATTCTTCATTCTATGCGCCAGATGGAAGATGGTCGCTACACGAAGGTGGCGAACATCGTAGGAGATACGACAAAGTATCACCCACATGGGGACTCTGCGATCAAAGACGCCATCGTTGGCCTCGGGCAGAAAGAGCTGTTAATTGACACGCAAGGAAACTGGGGGAACATCCTCACCGGTGACCCTGCAGCGGCAGCTCGATACATTGAGGCCCGTTTGACTCCCTTTGCTCTCGAAGTTGCTTTCAATCCTAAAACCACGGATTGGACGCTTAGCTACGATACTCGCAATAAAGAGCCAGTGACTCTTCCCATGAAGTTTCCGCTTCTTCTTGCTCAAGGTGCGGAGGGAATTGCGGTGGGTCTCGCTTGTAAGGTTCTGCCCCACAACTTTATCGAACTGATCGATTGTTGTATTGCAGCCTTGCGGAAAAAACCTTTCGAACTCGTGCCTGATTTTCCTACTGGCGGAATTATGGATGCCAGCGATTATCGAGATGGGCTCCGTGGAGGGCGCGTTCGAGTCCGCGCTCGCATCGAGATCGAGAAAGCGAGGCAACTCCGGATTACGGAAGTTCCTTTTGGAGTGACTACCAAGAGCCTTGCCGAGTCCATTGTAGCGGCAAATGAAAAGGGCAAAATTAAAGTTGCCAAAGTTGATGACTTTACCGCAGCCACTGCAGATATTTTAGTAACAGTGCCTTCCGGAGTCGACATCGAGAACGCTCGAGACGCGCTCTACGCTTTTACTGATTGTGAAGTTTCGATTTCACCTAACTCTTGCGTGATTAAAGAGGAGAAACCTCATTTCTTGGGAGTGAGCGAGATCCTCAAATCTTGCGCTTTTCGGACAAAAGATCTCTTGGAAATGGAGCTTCAGATCCGACTTGGAGAACTGAACGACAAATGGCACTTCAGCTCCTTAGAGAAAATCTTTATCGAGAACCGTATCTATCGCGATATCGAGGAGTGTACTACTTGGGAAGCTGTTATCGAAGCCATCGACAAGGGACTTGATCCCTTCAAGAAGCTTCTTCATCGCGAAGTGACCAGAGACGACATCATTCGCCTCACTGAGATCAAAATTAAGCGTATCTCGAAGTACGATGCCTTTCGTGCCGACGAAGAAATTAAAGGATTCGAGAAGGAGATCGCAGAGGTTGAAAAAAATCTTCGTAATCTTACTCGTTACTCCGTGCGCTACTTCGAGAATCTCAAGAAGAAGTATAGCAAAGGACGTGAGCGCAGGACTGAGCTCGCTGAGTTCTCCAGCGTGAAGCGATCTGCGGTCGTAGCGATTACGGAAACGCTTTACCTTGATCGCAAGAATGGATTCGCGGGATGGAGTCTCAAGAAGGAAGAGGAAATTGCAAAATGTTCTCGTATGGATGATCTTCTTTCGATTCTTCCCAATGGTAATATGCAGGTGAGCCGAGTTTCCGAGAAGGCTTTTGTTGGGAAACGTCCTATCCACTTTGCTTTGTTCCGAAAGGATGAGGAGTTGGTCTACTCTATGATCTATCGCGAGGGACGCGATGGCCCTATTTTGGCAAAGCGCTTTCAGATCGGAGGAGTCACCCGAGACAAGGTCTATGAATTAGCAAAAGGCGGAGCGAGTTCACGAGTTCTCTATTTTGCTGTTCATGATTCAGAGACTACTAGTTCGGAGAATACTGTCCTGATCCACTTCAAAGAAGGAGCCAAAGTGAGAGGGAAATCACGAGTCTTCTCTTTTGGAGAGATTGCAGTCAAAGGCCGGGCCGTTCGTGGAAATTTGGTCACGAAACATCCCGTTGATCGAGTCGTGCGAGCTCCTAAGAAATAAAAATGCTCTCACGATAACGTGCAAGTATTTCGGCAGCGATACTCTTGTCGAGAACCGGCTTACTAATGACTGTCGCAGTGGTTTCCTGCCTTTCATCTCGAGGAGGCGTTCTAGTTTGGAGGGTTATAGTCCGCTTCGAGACGATAGAAGGCTTTTGCTGGAAGAGGGTTAAAAGGTTATAATTGAACCAAATAGACCCTTTAACGTGTTGTTTTTAAAGATTTATCTCACAGAGCTTTAGCCGATTGCGGAAGAATACAGTTATTTTGAATACTTTTCACTTGAACACGTGTTCAGGTGAGGTTATTATTCGTCCGTCATGAATAACTTCAAATGGAAAATTCGCATGTGGTGGGTGAAGGTGAGAGTCAAGATGCTGAAGCGTAAACTCTACCAAGTGCGACACGAGCTCTCCGATCGGCGAAAAAGCTTCAGAGCTTCACAGCTCAATTTTCCTTTTATGATTGAGGGAAATTCTTAAAAACTGAGTCTATCCTCACTGAATTTCCCTTAGAGAGTTTAACTTTTCTTTATTGAAACGTCATAAGGCAAGACGACTGAACAATAGGGCAACCGCAATGGTGTGAGAGGTGGTGGGGGTAACCCCGCCGCCTTCTCGTAGGTTCAATCAGTTTTCCCGGGAATCTCAACGCCGTAATCATCAAGGTAAGGTAAGTCGATCCAGACATATTCGTCGTTGAAAAAATTACCAGATTTGATCTGCATGGTTCATGCGCTGCAAGAGGTCGGTCCACGAGAAGGCCGTCGTGGTCCCAAGGCCAAATTTCTCCGCTATCTTCACAGACAACGAGTCCTTCTCCTGTATTTTTCAGCCAGAATTTGCCTTTTGTTTTTATTAAAATTGTTTATAGAATTTTGCTATGAAGGCAATTATTGCTGTTTTGTTTGCTGGTGTAGTGGTGTTTGTTGCAGGCCAATATTTTGGAGCGTGGAATGTTAAATTTCCTATGTCGGATATATTAGGAACGTATGCAAAGCATAAGGCTGAGCGAGAAGGAGAAGATACTCCAACGGGGCCCGACGACGGACCTACTGCCTACGAAAAGCGTCAACAGGACCGCGAAGCTGTTCAAAAGCGTATTGAGCGCCAAGGGCCGATTCGCTAATCAGTTAATTTTCAAAGAAAAAAACCCGTCGAACATTCCTATCGGAAATCCGCCGGGCTTTAAATTGAAGAGTTCTTAATTAGTCGTTTGATTCCAAAGCTGGAATCTCAGAGCGGTTCTCAAGCACTTTGTCGACTAGGCCATAAGCCGCCGAATCTTCAGCTGACATGTAGTTGTCGCGGTCGGCATCTTTCTCGACCTGCTCAGCTGTTTTGCCAGTGTGATGGGCAAGAATGTCGTTGAGCTTTTTCTTGAGGCCAAACATGAACCCGATGGTTCGTTCAACATCGGCGGCAGTTCCTTGTGCTCCGCCTGATACTTGGTGAATCATCACATGAGAATTGGGTAAACAGAAGCGTTTTCCTTGGGTTCCGGCAGTGAGGAGTACTGCTCCCATGGAGGCCGCAATACCGATGCAATAGGTATTCACATCACAGGTTACGAACTGCATAGTGTCGTAGATTGCGAGACCGGCAGTAACTGAGCCACCTGGGGAGTTGATATAGATATGAATGTCTTTCTTGGGGTCCTGCATCTGGAGAAAGAGCAATTGAGCAATGACTGAGTTGGCCACAAAGTCGTCAATGCCAGTTCCAATAAAAATAATGCGGTCCTTGAGGAGGCGTGAATAGATATCATAGCCTCGTTCGCCACGGCCGTCTTGTTCGATGACGGTAGGAACGTAGTAGCTGCCTTGTGGTGCTCCAGCGGTTGAGGAGGTAGGGAAATCAGTCATAGCTTATTCGGTTTCGGGTTCAACCTCAACGAAGGTTGTTTTCTCTGCAAGGAATTCAATCGTCTTACTCATACGCTGGCGGGCACGAATGTCTTCCAAGCGGTTTTCACGGTTGAGTCGTTTGATGAATTTTTGGACCGGCTCGTTCTCTTGCTGGGCCATTTGTGTGAGGAGGGCGAGCATTTCTTTATCGTCGACCGTGATTTCCTCTTTATCCGCGATTTCTGAAATGACGAACTCGGACTTGAGGTCCAGTGCTGCGTTTCGGCCGGCGTGATCAGTGATCTCATCTCGCTCAGATTCAATTTGCTCCTGGGTGACGCCTTTGCTCATAGCGTCGCTGACCATTTGGTAAGCGTTTTGCTGAGTGCGTTGTTGGAGGAATTTCTCCGGAAGCTCAAGTTCTACGGCGTCACAGATTTGGCCGAGAAGGCGGTTGTTCTGCATTTCCTTGATCTCGGTCTTCAGTTGGTTCTCGAGCTGCTCTCGAACAGCTTCAGTTAATTCTTCCATGGACCCGCCAGGCATCATCATGCTGAGAATCAGCTCATCGTCAGGGAGTTTCTGAATGTGAATTTTAGTGAGAGTAACGGAGATATCGAGGTCTTTGCCTTGTAGGGTTTCGACCATGAAGTCTTCTTGCAGAGGCACTGTGACCTCGCGAGTTTCCTCTGGTTTCATACCAACAAGCTGAGTGGTGAAGCCTGGTAGAAAAGCGTCTTCGTTAACTGGAAGGTTGATTTCTTCTGCGGATTCGAGCTGAGGAACTGGGCCTTCAGCGACTTCGGAGATAGGTTTTCCTTCGCAAGTGGCAGTGAAGCTGATCGTTAAGATATCGTCCTCTTCTGCGGCACGGTCAGTGATTTCCTCATAGCTGGCGAAGCGCTCTCGCATATTGTGGAGCTGTTGCTCGACAACTTCATCAGTAACCTCTGCTTTTGGATACTCTACGGTGAGTCCTTTGTATTCGGGCAGAGAAAAATCGGGAGCGTAAATAAATTCTGCTTTGAAGAGGGAAGAGCCATCTTCTTTGCTTTCGAGAGATTCTGGCCAGGAGACATCAACGATCTTGAGGTCTTCATTTTCTTTGAGTGCCGATTGGAAGGCGTCTCGCATCAGGGTACTGTCGAGCTCTTCGCTGATTTGCTTAGCAAAACGCTTTTCAAGCATTTTGCGTGGGACTTTGCCTTTGCGAAAGCCTGGGATGGATGCTTCTTTGAGAAATTGGCCCACAATATCGTTGCGCTTGGCCTCAACGGTTTCGGCCGGAATTTCGACTTCGAGCTCACCCAGACACTGGGGTTGTTTTTGAACGGAGATAGTCATGAAAAAAGTCCGGCGTGCGCCGGTGAGGGCGGAACCTGCGCCATTTCTTCGAAAAGAAAAACCAAAAAAGGTGCCGGAATGGCTCGTTTTTTGTCTCCATTGCAAAAAATAGCCAAATTTGGAGCGCAAATCCGCTGGAATACGTTGTCTATTGCTCTTGAAACCTGCAAAATTCCTTCATCATGAAAAAACTTATCGCTACTCTCTTTGCTGCCGCTGCTGGTGTTTATTTGTTAACTCTCGGAATCCTGCCAGATCCTGTGCCTTTTATCGATGAAGGGATCGCTCTCACGATTTTAGTTTCTTCTCTTTCTGTCTTGGGACTCGATGTGAAACGTTTTTTAGGTCGCGGTGGGAATAAGTCTAAAAAAGACCAGCCAATCGATATAAACTAGGTTCAAAAAAACTTGCGAGATTCGCTCTCTTCGAGAGACTCCCCACCGGCTACGCATTTCTCGTAAGTGTGTAGCTATCTTTGCGCGCTACTAACTCTATTACACTGATGCCAGACGAATACGATTCCCCCCAAGGTCAAGCCTTTGAAGAGAAACCTTTTGAAGTTGAAACAACTTCTCCTCAGTCTGGTAACGAGGAACGAAAGCCCTCTGGAGGGCTTAAATTTTTGACTGTGTTGATGTTTCTTCTCGCAGTCAGCGTCTTTGTTCTTCCGTTTGTGTGGGGAACGAAGGGGAAGAAGATGGAGTTCGTTCCCGATTCTGCAGCTCTTAACAATGATTGGTTGATTTGGTTGGGCAATATCTTTCCATTTATTTTAGCCTTCACGATTTGTCTCTTCGTGTATGCCTTTCTTGTTGAGATCATTGGCCTGCTGTCATTTCGCAAGTTTAAGCCGCATCTTGGGATGGCGCTTGGTTTTACTGCCATTTTTGGTGTTGCGGCTTCGGTTTTTGGCTACTTTCGCTTCATGCAGGGGGATTTTGGCTCTGCGCCTCTCAATCTCGAATGGGAAGAAAACAAGATGGGGATTCAGCTTTGGATTTTCATGACTTTCACCTTTTTCGCCATGATGGCTTTTCTTTCGAAGCTATGGTCTAGGCATCACAATAAGTTCTCTCCTTTTTACCCCATTTTTATGCTTTTGGCGGGAGCTGCTTTGGTTTTCTCGAGCTATCGAGCGCTTGGCCAGGCTCGTGCAGAGAATGATGTGCTTGGTGATTTCTTAAATTTGACGGGACTAGAAATTCCAGGACTCAATGAAGCTCAGGAAGAGGAGAGTGGCACCGATGCTTCTGAAGAGCTGGGAGAGGTTCTAGAAACTGAAGAAGTGAAGCCCACAGAGGAACCAGCAGAAGAGGCTGTGCCAGAAGAGCCAGAAGGAGTTGCTCCAGCGCCTTCCCGCTCTCGCAGAGGTTCTCGGAATTTGTCTCCGATCCCAAGTGATACCCATTCCTCCGACAATTCTTCTGGAGTGATTCCTCCTCCTTCAAACCTTGCGCCTGAAGTAGAGACCTCTACAGAGGAACCTTCTGAGGTTGAGGACGAGACCCCTGCGGGTGAGCAAATCATTGTAGTTGATCCTCAAGAGGAAGAAGAAGTTCCGTTTCCGGGTCGCGAGGAAGAGCCATCAGAAGTTGTTGAGGAAGCAACTGAAGAAGAGGTGAGTTCTAACGAAGA
The DNA here is from genome assembly GCA_964444495.1 of uncultured Roseibacillus sp. Lineage (GTDB taxonomy): Bacteria > Verrucomicrobiota > Verrucomicrobiia > Verrucomicrobiales > Akkermansiaceae > Roseibacillus. The sequence goes on from CAYUHN010000004.1 coordinate 11,559, forward strand.
GAGTCACGGTGAAGAGGCTCCAAGTGTGAGTGAGGAGAGTGAAGAAGTATCTGAGGTGAGCGAAAGTTCTGAAGTTGAGGTTCCAGAATCAGCTGAATCAGAGGAAGCTGGCGAAGATGTTCCTCAGCCTGCTACTGAAGAAGCCCTACCCGATGAGGTGAAAGAGGTTCTTGAAGATGCGAAGGAGTCTGGCTCCGAAAGTGTCGAAGATTCTATCGAAAAGCTTCGAGAAGCTGCGGACTCTGAATAAGAGTTATCCATTTTTCAGGAGGTCAAGGGTTTGATTTCGTAAATACCCTTAAATGAACGATTCATACCACCCGCCGGAGACCCATGAGGGTTCCCACGAGATTGATGATGCTGGAGAAAAGACTCCTAGGAATCTCGTAGTCTTGGTGTTTCTGACTCTTCTGGGGTTATTCCTTGGGGGAGGGCTTTTTGCGCTTCCTTTTTTCTGGGGAATCAAAGGCTCTCCGGTAGAGATGGTTCCTGATCCCTCCGTCCTCAACGATTGGCTTCGTTGGATGGGGGATATGCATCTTCTAGTCCTTCATATTCCTATTGGTATTTTTAGTTTTGCTTTGGGAGCGGAGTTGATCGGGTTGCTGACTTTCCGCAAGTTCAAGCCACATTTGGGACTCGCCCTTGGGATGGCTTCTGCATCCGGTGTCTTAGCGGTTGTTTTTGGCTATTTTCTCTTTCTTCAAGGCGACTATGGCTCGGCGGCTTTTAGTATCGATTTCGAGGAAGATAAGATGGGGGTTCATCTGTGGTTTACGATGCTCTTTGTCTTCTTCACGATCTTAGCTTTTCTTTCGAAGCTTTGGTCTCGACGTGCGAATCGGTCATCACCTTTCTATCCGTTCTTTATGTTTTTTGCTGCGGTTGCTTTGGGAATAGGAGCGCATGCTGGCGGAGAGAAAGTTCATCCTGATAAAGATATGGTCGGCGACTTTGTGAAATTGGTGCAGGGTGAATCGCTCGCTGGCGACGCCGTCGTCTTTTCTCAAAGCTATCTTGAAAAAACGGCTGAGGAACGGCTTATTTACAGTGAAGTGGTGCAGCCTATTCTCGAAGGGAAATGTTACGAATGTCATGCTCCCGCGGATAAGAATCCCTTGGGACGAGACAAGATTAAGGGAAAGCTTGATATGACCTCAGTGGAAGGACTTCTTATCGGAGGAAGGAGTCAGGAAGATTTTCCAAACATCGTTCCAGGTGACGCCGAAGATAGTGAATTGTTAATTCGTACTGAGCTGGATCCTGATGATGAGGAATTCATGCCCACCGGTAAAGAGGATGAGGTGGAGATGCATTTGACGGATGGCGAGAAACGAATTCTTTCCTTTTGGATCAATCTTAAGAGTGATGATTTGGTCGAAAATCAGATCGTGGATGCGGCTGCGCAAGAGCGCTTACTCACGGACGAGATTCTTAATGAAGAGCAATTAGCGAGTCTTCTCGAACGAGGGCAAGTGATCGGAAGAAGCAATGATCTTCCTTTGAAGGAGCTTCCTGACTATGATTCTGTTTTGACTGATGTAGAAGAATTTGAGCCAATTAATTGGGTTGCCAGACGTTCAGAAAAGGAAGCTGTGCCAGAATCTGAAACTAATGCCACGATGCCTGTCGTGGAAGAACCCGAAGTGTCTTCTGGTGATTCCGAGTTGCTTGAGGACGAAGAGGGTGCTCAAGAGGGCGAGTTGATTGACTCTGATGAGTCAAATTCGGATTCTGTAGATTAAAATAACTAAAATAACTGAACAATGCCTTCTCCTGGTGACCTAGCTTATAACCGAGCTCTTGATGCTGCTGAACGTGGCGACGCGGCGACCGCTCTTTCTGAAACGGAAGAGTGCCTGATGCACAATCCCGAGGATTCTGAAGCATGGCAGCTTTATGTGATGCTGCTGACTCAGTTGGGACGAGTGGAGGACGCCGAAAAAGCTCGAGAGAAGTGGCAGAATCTCGGTGGATCTGATTATCAAGCTCTTCTACTGAAAGCTCACGAAGCTGCTAACTCCAATGAATGGAACCGCGCGGTCAGTGCTTGTGAGGATGCTCTTGAGGTGAATGCAGATGACGCTGGAGGGTGGGCGCTTTATGCGAATTGTCTGTTTAGTGGGAATTATCGTGATGATGCTCTCGAAGCTATCGAGAAAGCTATCGCGCTTGAGTCAGAATTTGCAATGCATTGGTATTTGAAGGCCCGTTTCTTGCGCTTGATGAACAAGAGCGATGCGATGGCCGCTTACGACAAGGCGGTAGTATTGAATGAAGAGTTTGCTCTGGCTTGGTATGAGAAGGGAATGGTCCACTATGAGCAACAACAGACCTCGGAAGCTCGTTCCTGTTTTGAGAAGGCAAAAAGCCTTAAATTCGAAGATCCTGGCTTAGAAAAAGCCTTCGAGCTTCTCTCGCAGTAGTTTGGATTTCTTATCCTCTTATTTTTTAATCGCGCCTTCGATTTTCGAGAGGCTTTCGGTTAAGATCCATCCTCGAGTGGAGTTAGGAAGCTCGATATAGGAAAAAGGACCTCTTTCTGCGAGCAGGTGACAGGGGTTAGCGGGAGGAATGTCGATGATTTTGGCAGAAGAGGAAAGAGGTTCGTTATGAACGGATACGTTTTTATTGCTCGTGACGACGGCGTTAGCGGCGAGAGAAGGTTGGTCGCCGTCTTCGAGGAAAAAGAAAAGAAGTGCGAAAAGGATGGCTAGAAGCGTAGAGGCGGTTGCGAGAGTGATGCCAGTGCGACGCCAGCCAAGGGAACGGAAAAAGGCGAAGCAGAGAAGGATTCCGAGAAGTAGGCCCCAGAGGCCGAGTTGGATAAAGAACCAGAAGAGTTGTGAGATAGTGAATTTGAAGAGACGTGGTTTATCGTCGATTGGGTAAGGGACGGTGCCCTGAAGGCGTTCGATGAAGTCGAGATTTTGTCTGGCCTCAATATGTCGAGGTTGCAAGGCGAGTGCTTCCTGAAAGTAGTAGGCTGCTTGCCCAATATCGCCTGTTTTGTAGTGGCAGGCTCCAATGTTGTAGAGAAGGTCGGGAGATTTTTTTTCTTGGGCAAGAGTCTTAAATTGTTCGAGTGCTCCCGCGAAGTTCTTTTCGTCCCAAGCTTTTTGGGCGTTGGAATAGGAAGAGTCGCTTTTTTCAGCTGCCTCCAGAGAAGAGGGAAGGAATAGAGAGAGGCTTAAGGCAATAAGGGTAATCGCTAGGAGTCGATCGCGCAGCCCCTTTAAGATTTCGTTTCTACGGGAAGACTTGAGTTGAAACGTGGCGGCTTCGCCTGGAGGTTGGAAGCAAACTTCATCTCTTTCTTTGGCGAGGGTTTGAGTAAATTCGTCTTGAGTGAGATTGTTACTTTCCAGTGCTTCGACTGACTTTCGTAAAAAGCCTTCATCGTCTTTTTCGCTTTTAATGGCCTTCAGTTGAGTTTGGATTTCGATTTTTCGAAGATCAGGTTTAGGGCGAAACTTGATGAAGGCTTTTCCGCAAATGATACTGAGAAGAGCGAGGGATAGGCCCGCAGGTAAAAGATGCCACCAAGAGAGCCAGTCGATTTGAGCCAAGCGACGTCCGGAACTCGGCTGAACTAAGCCCAAGATGTCGGTCATTTGTGGGGTGGGGACGACTCCTGCAGGCGGGGCGAGGAGGACTCCTCCGTTGCTATTATCCTTATCTGCTGGGGCTAGATTGAGAGGGAGAGGTTCGGTAAAGACGGTTTCGTAACTTTCGGTCTTTGGATTGAAGTAAGAAAACTCGAAGCTTGGGATCTCGGTAATGGCGACCTTGGGTCGAAGGACTTGGGAAAAGCCAACCGCGCCAGTAATCGCTCGAATGTCTTCTTCGGTCTCATTGACCGTCGCAGGATAGATTTTCCAATTGTCTTCCGATGCTTGCAGGATGGGTGCCTTGAGCTGGTTGAGATTTCCAGTGCCGGAAATGGTCAAATCGACCAAGACTTGGTCGCCAGGGGCAAGTTCTTGAGTCGGGTCGTAAGAGGCGACCATCTCGAACTGCCCAACCGCTCCATTGTAGCTTTCGGGCGCTCCGGGAGGAAGAGGTTTGGCTTTAAGAACAATCTGTGGGAGTTCAACTTCAAGGTTGTATGTGTTTCCTGAACTTTGAAAGAAGCCTCTTCGCTGTCTTCTAGTTTGAACGAGCAATTTGAGTCCGTTAACTTTTCCCGGTCCGAGGCTAAAAGTGCCGTCTCCGAGAGGAGAGAAGTTGGTTACATAGTTGAGGACCTGATAGGTGACTCCGCGGTAGACAAAGTCACGAGGTTGCATGGCCACAGGAAGGCCACGAAAAGCACTCGCGGCATTTTGATAATTTGGAGGATAGGGAGGCTCGAAGCGACGAGCGACCACATTGTCTTGGTTCATTTCCGCGTATCCGGAAGAAAGAAGGCTGGCAGATCCACTGGGAAGAAGAACTTTGATCGTAACCGGCAGAGTTTCGCCGACATAGGGCATTCGTGAGGGGGTGAGAACAACGGTGCCGATGCGCAGATTTTGGCTGCCAGCTTGATAGGTGTCCCATTGAATGTTGTCGGTAGGAAAAACTTCGAGGCTTTGTTCCTCTGTAGGCAAAGTCCCTGAGGGAAGGGGGACTTGGTAGGAGGGAATAGGAAAAACGCCAGGTTGGTCAGAGGTGACCGTGATATTCATTGCGTAGATACGGCGGTCGATCACGTCCGCTCTAAGGGCGTTGAGGCGTAGCGAGCTTTCCTGGGTGGTGGTGAGGTTGTCAGTAGGTTGGTTGGGGAGTTGTAAGTTGAGAAGTGCTGGTTCTCCTACTAATACTTGTGAAAGAGGAAGATAGGTCGGTAAGGATTCCTCTTGAGCTACCAAGTTATTGGTAAGAAGTGCAATCGCCAAAGCGAGCCATGTGAGAAGGCGTTTTGAAAGCGGGATTTGGAAAGTGGGTGACATCGTGAGTGGAATTATTTTTGTTAGGTTTTACCAGTCTTTGTCGGTTGGTTGAGGGCGCCCTTGTCGAAGGGGTTGTCTGCGAAAGTCGGCATGCTCTTCAAGTTTTTTGCGAGCGTTGGCTAATTTAATTTCTTCTTCGGTAAGTGGTTTTTGCGGCCGAGGGGGAGGCGCTCCTGGTTTCCCGAGATTGGTTTGAGGTTCGGGTTGCTCTCCAGTGGATTGAGTGTCTTTGGGAGAGGTCTCATTGATCTCCTCAGGCGATTCTGAAGTGCTGTCTTCTGATTGTTCGGATTGACCACTTTCTTCTTCAGAGGTTTGAGATGGATCGTTTTGGTCAGAGGGTTGAGAATCACTCTCTTCTGAGGGCTCGCTTTCCTGGTTAGACTCAGAATTCTCATTTTCTCCGGTTTGAGAATCTTCGCTTTCTGCTGATTCACCTTCAGAGGGTTCCTCTTCACTTTCAGAGTTTTCGCCTTCTCCGGATTGGTCGTCTTGTTCGGATCTTTCTCCTTCTCTTTCCGACTCTTCTGATTCTTCTCTGTCTTCGCCGGACTCCTGTTCTTCAGATTCTTCGGAGGATTCGTTTTCAGACTCTTCACTTTCGCTTTCTTGTTCCTCCTCTGGTTCGCCTTCACCTTCGGATTCTTGCTCCTCGGAACTATTTTCCTCCTGTTGTTCTTCTTCCTGCGACTCTTCGTCTGATTTTTCCTCTTCTTCTTGCTCCTGAGATTCTTCCTCTTGTTTCTGTTCTTCTTCCTGCTTTTCCTGCTCCTCTTCATCTTGAGGCTCTTGGTCTGGAGGAAGGAGTTTTTTGAGTTCTTCGAGGGTGGTATTGACTGCTTCGCGATTGGAGGGGATTTTTTTGTTATCCGGATCGAGTTTGATCGCTTCGTCGTAGTGGGCCAAGCAGTCTTCGAGAGGAGGGATGGCTTCGGCGACTGAAAGCTGAAGTCCGATTACTAGTTCCTCCTCTTCTTCGCTGTCTTCTCTGGGAGGGCTTTGGGTGGCTTCGATATGACGTGCTACGGCTTTTCCAGTTTGCTGATAAAGAGCGTTGGCAAGTTGGTGGTGAACATGGGCTTGCAAAGTTTGGTCATCAGTAAGAAGAGCCTGAGTGTAGGCCTGTACCGCGCTATCGTGGTCTCCTGCTTTCATTGCGATGTCTCCGGCAGTAGCGGCGAGGGTGACCTGTTCTTCCACAGGGGCTTCGCTAAGAGCGGTGAGATAAAGGCTGGAGGCTTTATCGTATTCGCCAGCTTCTGCGGCAGACTCTGCTTTCTTGGCGGATTCTCGGTAAGAGATATTAAAAAAGCGGTAGTCTTTTGCGGAAGCCGTTTTCGGAAAAGCGACGAGTGTTAAGGTGAAGCCGAGAAGGAGGATTTGCACCCAAGCAGGCGTGGCGGAACCCGGTGGGCGAGCGCGTTTGAGGTTGGAAAGACCCCGAATAAGAAGGGCAACGATAAAAAGAAAGATAGCGGGAAGGAGGAAGAATTGAAAAAGAGGATCGACCTTGGTTTGGGTGCTTTTATCTTCAGAAGAGCTTTCGAGACTTTCCACTAGTTTTTCGATTTGTTGGACAAAATCTGGCGGGATCCCTTGCAGATAGAAACCAGATGTTTCTTGAGCGAGTTCACGAAGCGGTGTCGGGTTCAGAGTAGAGAGGACAGGGCGACCTTCGCGGTCGCGGAAGCGATTGTCTTTTCGGCTATCGTCGGGCACGAATCCTCCGTCTGAAGTGCCCACTCCTACTGTTACCGTAAAGATTCCCGCTCGCTTGGCTTCGGCAGAGGCGTCCTTCAAGTCGCCTGCGTGAAGTTCTCCATCGGAAAATATGATCAGAGCGAGATCTTCGTTGCCACTTTCCTTGAGAGTTCGGGTGGCTAGGCGAACTGCTTCGGCTAGATTCGAGCCGCCGGAAGGGACAATGGATTCATCGAGTTGGTCGAGCGTGAGGAGGAAGGCTTTATGATCAATGGTGAGGGGGACTTGGAGAAAGGCGGTTCCAGCAAAGGCCATGAGCCCGATATGATCTGAGGGAAAACTTTCGAGAAGATCGTAGGTGGCACTTTTTGAAGCGAGGAGACGACTAGGAGAGACATCGCTCACTAGCATGGATCGGGAGGTATCGATGGCGACGATTAAGTTGCGGCCTTTGACGAATGAGGTGACTTCGCGTTCTCTTCCAACAGGTTGAGCGAGAGCGGCAATCAGAAGAGCCGTTGCTAAGAGGGCTATGCCGAGCGAAAGCCATTTGGGTAACGCTGGAGCGGGGGTGGCCAGTTGCTTTTGCAGACGAGGGGCGACGAGCTTCTTCCAGGCATGGCCTCGTTGCACTTGTGCAAGCCAAGCTCCGAGTGGAAACAAGGGAAGTAGAAGGAGAAGCCAGAAATAGGAAGGAGCAGCGAAAGTCATGTTGAGAAGGGCTAAGGCTGAAGAGGTGGGTAGAACCCCCAAAGGGAAACGGTGAGTAATGCGAAAACGGCGGCGGCTCCTAAGAGGTAGGGATAGAATTCAGTTTCTTCCACGGTGCTGAGGACTTGGGCTTCGGTCTTTTCTAGTGAGTCGATACTCTTGAAGGTGTCTTCTAAAGAGGTGAAGTCGCGAGCATGAAAGAATTCACCTTTGGTAATACTGGCAATTTCTTTCAGAGTTTCGGTATCAAATTCTTGTTGAGGAGCTGCCATGTAGCGGGAGCTGAGTCGTCCGTCTTCAGAGCCGATGGCAATGGTGTAGATCTTGATGCCTAGTTCCGCAGCAAGTTCGGCCGCTTGTTTGGGAGTGAGTTCGCCTGAGTTTGATTCTCCATCGGTAATGAGGACAATGATTTTGGACTTGGCCTTAACTTTACTTTTTTCTCCGTGGTTCTCGAGTCGAGTGGAAGCGGCAGCAATAGCCGAGCCGATTGCCGTGCCAGGTTCTTCCAGATCTTCTAGGCTAAGGCGTCCGATGGTTTGCTGAAGCCATTTATGATCGAGAGTGAGGGGGCAGGCGGGGTAGGTGAGGCCGGAAAAGACGACGAGCCCTAATCGGTCATTAGGGCGGAGACGGACAAAGTTCTTTAACACTCTTTTAGAGGCTTCGATGCGGGCAATAGAAAATCGATCTCTTGGGGCGCGAAAGTCTTCGGTCTGCATCGAGAGGGAAAGATCAAGAGTCAGCATGATGTCGATCCCTGAGGCGGTGCGAGCGGTGTAGACGTCGCGATGCTGAGGCCTCATGAGGGCGATGATTCCAGCAGTTAGGGCTAGGGAGATTGAAGCGAAAGCGAAAAAGCCGGGTCGCTTTAAGGTGCGAGAGCCAAGAGAACCTAGAATACCGAGAGAAGAGTAGGCAAGAGCTGATGGGGCACCTTGGCGGCGGGAGAGGAACCATAAAAAAGGTAGAATCAGGAAGGCTAAAGCCCACCATGGTTCTGCAAATTCGAGTTTCTGAAAAAATTGGATCATCGGTTACTCCTCGAGAGGTAAGCTACTGGGGGTTCCGTAGAGATTGAAAAGGTGGCGGGTTTTGGTAAGAAGATCTTCCGCAGTTTTGGAGTCAGAGGTTTGAGGGGCGTATTGGTAGGACTGTAGTGAGTGGAGAAGCTCATCGGTTGCTTTCGCAGGGCCAGCAGGAAGGTCGTTGATTTGATGAGGGTGAGCGAGGAATTCTTCCCGAGTTTGATAGAGGGCTGGTTGCGAGCGGGCTTCGGTGAGATACTGGCGAATTAGTAGTGACAGTTTGGTGCTCAGATCGGGAAGCGTGAGTTTGTCAGAATGTTCGGCGATTTTCGCAAGCGCTTTCTGAGCTGCTCCAAGGTGATCGATAGGGGTTATTTTAAGGCGAGATTTTTTGCGATAGATGCGGTAGCCCAAGATGAGGAGAAAAAGAAGAAGGAGAGCAACTAGAATCGCGAGGCCCAGTAGTGTGTATTGCCATGGACCCCATGGAAGTTGGTATTCTTGAGGTGGCGCCGCTTCGATTGGATTTTGAGTGAAGAGGTCAGCGGGAGAGGTCGGGGTTTGGGCATGAAGTGCCACGGGAGAAAAGAGAAGGCCGAGGACTAGTGCGCGGATTTTTACCGCGCCCATTCTCGAATACGAGAGAGGGTGGAAGCGGGAGTTCATGATCGATTACGGTGGGCCCTTTGCTGAAAGAGGCGATGAAGGGCAGGTAAGGTGTCTTCATTGGTGTGCAGGGTCGCAGAGTCAATTTTGTAGCGACGAAAGGTTTTTTGCATCGCTTCTCGCTGGCGACGGGCGAGCTTGGAGAAGCCCATTCGGACATTACTGTTTGACGTGTTAACTACTCGGAGGTGACCAGATTCAGGATCCATGAGAGTGACACGACCAGCATGGGGGAGTTTTTCCTCGGCAGGATCAAGAATGGAGAGCGCGATGAGGTCGTGCTTTTGAGAAAGAGTTGCAAAAGATTTGCCGGGATCGACTCCAATGAAATCTGAAATGAGGAAAACAAGAGCCTTTTGAGGTAGGGTTTTCATGAGCAGCTTGCTGGCTTGGGGAAAGTTGACATTTCCGGGAGGGGAAGGAGTGGCTAGGATTTCCCTGACGCTGCGCAAGATGTGTTTAGTTCCCTTCTTGGGAGGGAGGTAGAGAAGAGGCTCGCCTGCAAAGAGAAGAAGACCGACTTTGTCTCCATTGTCTCGCGCAGCAAAAGCGATTAGGGCGGCCACTTCGGCCGCTATTTCCCTTTTGGAGAAATGGACGGAACCATAGTTCATGGAGGCAGAGAGATCGACTGCGAGAATGGCTGAAAGCTCCCGTTCTTCCCGGAATTTCCGGATGTAAGGGCTACCGAGGCGGGCGGTTACTTTCCAATCGATGAAGCGAATTTCATCTCCATGTTGATATTCTCGGAATTCATCAAAATCGAGCCCTTGGCCCTTAAAGGAAGAGTGATATTCACCTGCAAAAGATTCTTGTACAAGCTTCTTGGCACGAAGCTCCAACTGGCGCACTCGCGCCATGATTTCTTCGATATTTTGGATGTCGTGCTGGGAACTCACAGAAGAAAAGAGAATTAGAAGGCTCGCGGGTTGAATGCCTTCTTCTGAGAGAACGATAAAGTCCAAAATTGTTGTCTCAAGTTCTGAGCATGGCTTTATTATTTTTTAGGGCGAGGTTTTGAGTGCTTTAGGGAGTCTCTCGGTTTTGGTATTTTTGGCATAGATTTCTCTGGATACACCCTCGGCTTGACGCTGGCAGCTTGGCGGCTAAGGCTGACCGATAGATTTTATGTGTGAAAATGATCAGCGTCAACATTCCTCGGAGGTTTTGGATGGAGCAGACCGTGCTCCGTCGCGAGCCATGCTCTATCCTGTGGGATTCAAGAAAGAGGACTTTAGCAAGCCAGTAGTGGGGGTGGCCTCGACTTGGAGTCAGGTTACGCCCTGTAACTTCCACATTGATCGATTGGCTAAAGAATCAGCCAAAGGAGTTGATGCGGCAGGAGGGAAGTCGATGATTTTCAATACCATTACCATCTCTGACGGGATCTCAATGGGAACGGAGGGGATGAAGTATTCTCTCGTGAGCCGTGAGGTAATTGCTGATTCTATTGAGACAGTTGTAGGCTGTGAAGGAATGGACGGCTACGTCGCAATCGGTGGTTGTGATAAGAATATGCCGGCCTGTGTGATGGCGATGGCACGGATGAATCGTCCGTCAGTCTTTGTTTATGGGGGAACGATTTTACCCGGTTGTGCCACGGTGCAAGGGGAAGAGAAGGAACTTGATATTGTCTCGGTTTTTGAAGCCGTTGGAAAGCACGCGAGTGGCGAGTACAGTGATGAGGACCTTCAAAAGGTTGAGGAAGCGGCGATTCCTGGGCCTGGTTCCTGTGGAGGGATGTATACCGCCAATACCATGGCGAGCGCGATTGAAGCTCTCGGAATGAGTTTGCCCAATAGCTCTGCACAGGCGGCAGTGAGCGATGATAAGATGCGCGATTGCCTCGATTCTGGAGCGGCTGTCTTGCATTTGCTCGAAAAAGGGATTCGTCCTCGCGATATCATGACTAAAGAGGCGTTCGAGAATGCCATTACGGTGGTTATTGCTTTAGGAGGCTCGACCAATGCGGTTTTACACCTTTTGGCGATGGCTCATGCTGCTGAGGTTGAGTTGAGTATCGACGATTTCACTCGCATCGGCCAACGCGTTCCTGTTTTGGCTGATCTTAAGCCGTCTGGAAAGTATGTGATGGCGGAGCTGGTTCGTATCGGAGGAACTGTTCCGCTGATGAAGATGTTACTCGCGGGAGGACTTTTACATGGAGATGTCATGACCGTGACCGGAAAGACAATGGCTGAGAATCTCGCCAATTCGCCGCTCGAATATCCCGAAGGGCAGGATGTGGTAAGACCGCTCGACAATCCGATTAAAAAGGACAGTCACTTGCGGATCCTTTATGGCAATTTGGCTCCCGAAGGAGCAGTGGCTAAGATTTCAGGAAAAGAAGGGCAATCTTTCACCGGAACAGCCCGAGTTTTCGATTGTGAAGAGGATGGGATGACGGCCATTTTAGCGGGAAAAATCCAAGAAGGTGACGTCATTGTCATTCGCCGTGAGGGGCCACGAGGCGGTCCTGGAATGCGTGAGATGCTTGGACCAACTGCAGCAGTGATGGGACTAGGTTTGGGAGAGAAAGTGGCTCTCATCACGGATGGTCGTTTTTCTGGAGGAAGTCATGGTTTTGTAGTTGGCCATATTACCCCGGAAGCCTTTGATGGGGGGCCCATTGGTCTTCTGGAGGAAGGGGATGAAATCACGATTGATGCGGAAACAAATACGATCAAGGTGGATGTGAGTGACGAGATTCTGGCGGAAAGAAAAGAGAAGTGGGTTCAGCCCGAGCCTCGCTATCGTCGAGGAGTCCTTGCGAAGTTTGCTCGCCTCGCAGCTACCGCTAGTGAAGGAGCAGTTACTGACCAAGGTCTTTAAAATACCCTTAATTTTAAGAGGTTCTCCGTTCACCTGTTCTTGTCTCGCAATGACTTGAACGGAGAAGCCCTCGAGGCTTCGAGAGCAGAATTTCATTTCTTATTCTGGTCAAAAGAGGGTCGCTAGTCTTCTCTTTTAGGCGATGAAAGTAGTGTTTGGACTTCTGCTTACGAGCTCCTTGAGTTGGGCTCAGGTAACTCTTCCGGAGGCTCTCGAGGAAGAAAATGGTGGCCTTGATTTTCCCCTTGGAATCGTGCCACGAGGGACCTTGAACGAAGCGAGTGAGCGAATTGATGAGCTAGAGAAAAACCAGCTTACGCTCCAGAAATCCTTCGAAGAGGAAATGACTTCGATGCAACAGGTTTTTGGTAAAAAGCAATCTGATCTTGAGTTCCGCCTCGATGCCGCACTTGATGCGCAAGAAGGCGCAGAATTACTAACTGAAAAGGAACGTAATCAACGTATCGAAGCAGATGAGGCATGGCGTAAGGCGGTAGGTGAGTGGAGGAAAAAGGCCGAAGAAGCGATGCGTTTGTCTGCTTTGAACCAAACCCAGAGTGCAGTCGAAACGACGGCAAAACTCGCACAAGATTGGCAGCGCGAACGGGTGGCGCTTGAGCAGCGAGTAGCGACTTTGCAAACGAAGTTGACCGAGGTAGAGGATAGTCTGCAAGAGGAGCAAGCAACGGCTAAGAATAATCAAGATTTCGAAAAGCTTCAGCTCAGTTTCATGCAGAAGTCACAGGCCTTGGAGCGGTTCAGCGAGGATTCCTTAGAGTTGGGGCGTCGATGGGAGGCTGAGCGCAAGGCTTGGCAAGAAGAACGTGCTCTTCTTGAGGATGAGATTGGAAAGCAATCGGGTAAAAGCACAGAGGCGAGTGGAATGCTCCGTGAAGTCGCTTTGGCCTATAAACGTAAGGATGAGGCGCTTATTAAGCTGACTACTGAAAGTGAGAAATTAGCGACTGTCTGGAATGAGCGTCGTGGTGGCCTGCAAGATCGTATTGCCGAGCTTGAGGCTCAACTTTCAGAGCGTGAAGTTTCTCTTCAACAAGCTTTGGCAGAAAAAACTGAAGTAGAGAAAAAGGAGCAAGCGGAAGGAAAGACAGTTGATGCGGCGCAGAAAGCTTCTCGAGAGAAAATGGAAAAAGCTCTCGCGACGGTCACTTCTTTGCAACAGGAATTGCGTGGGAGTCGACAACAGGAGAAAGGGCTTCGCACTGGTCTTGCCGATTTACAGAAAAAATACCAGGAGCTAAGTCAGCAGCAGAACAGCTACGAAAAATCCCGTAAAGAACAGGAGCAAGCGATGGCAAAGCTTCGTGATGATTTGAAGAGGGAGCAGGCGGAGCATGCTGAAACGAGGAAAAGTCTTGCAGATGCTCAAAAGCGTCTCGAAAGCATGACGACTGAAGTGGATCGCTTTCGCACGCAGAGCGAAGAACTCAAGACTGTGCTAGCGAAGAAGGAAGAGGAACTCAAAGCAGTCCATGCTCAAGTTGCTCAGCGGATTGCTGCAAAAGAAGGAGAGCAGAATGAAAACAAGGAGGTGATTGCGGCTAAGACTGCTCAAATTCAAAATTTGGAAGAGCAGTTAGGCCGGATGGCTGTGACTCAACAGGAACTAGAAGGCACTTTGAATAAGACTCTTTCTGAGTTCGAAAAGCTTCATAAGGCTTATCTCGAAGAAAAAGGAAAGGCGGGCGGAGCTCGTGATGATGCTGAAAATGCGGAAGATGAGGAGAAAAAGGCTCAAGGACGAATTGAAGCGCTCGATCGGGAAATTCGTGGACAGGAGAAGCGTGTCGCGGAGGCGAAACAAAAATTCGAGGAAAAGCGAAAACAGTTAGAAACTGCGACTGCAGCACTTGCAAAAGGAAAGGCGGCCTTGGGAAAGCGTGAATCCGAGTTACAGGTCTCTCGCCAAGAACTGGCTGACCTGAAACTCGGACAACAACGACAAAAGAAAGAGCTGAATCTGCTGCGAAAGCATTTTTTGCAGATTGAGCCAGTGCGCTATCCATTGGCTGCTGCCAATGTTGCGATTCAGCAGCAGAGGGTGCTGGCTAATGTGGAGACGATTCTCGAAGTCTACCCTAAGGCTCACTTTTTGATTGCGGGACATACTTGTAATATTGGAGCGAAAGAAGCTAACGAGCGCCTGAGTGTTGAGCGCGCCGAGGTCTTGCGTGATTATTTGGTCGAAAAAGGAGTCGCCACGGAAAAGATCGTAGAGGTCGCTGGATACGGTGATGAAAAGCCTGCAGAAAGTAATGAGACCGATTTAGGGCGTCAAATGAATCGCCGGGTCGAGATTCAAGTGGTAGGTCTTAATAAGACTATAAAAGTGAGTGGGTGAACTTTCGTTCGCCCATTTCTTTTTTGGGTTAATCTCCAAGAGAAAGAGGGAGGTTGAGGGAAGGGAACTCGGTGAGAGTGAGGCCTAGTAGTAGCCCATATTCCTCACGGGTGAGGTTGTCGCGACTAAAGGCTCCTACACTAAGAATCCATGAGTCGAGGTTGTAACGTAGAGAATATTGTTGGAACTCGAGGGTGTCGTCTTCGAATTCCCAGCGCTGAAGTCCTGAAATGCCCCAGCGCTCATTGATGCGATGGTAGGCTCTGAGTTCGAGACGATTGGAATCTTCCAAAATCGGGTGATCCTTAAGGAAACGATGTCGAAGTCCAATTTCTGTGGAGTCATTCGGCATCCACTGCAAGCCGGTCGCAAGTTCAGTGAAATTGGAGTCTGAGAAAAGAGGGATTTGTGTTTCTAAAGTAAGGCTGAGCCAAGGGAGAGGATTCCAGTAAATATCGGTGTATAAGTTAGAGAAATCTCGATCAAATTCGGGGTCTTCGCCGAAAACATCGAGGTAGCTGTCAATGGTAAGCCAGTTATGAGAGGAGCCGTCACGTTTGGTGAAGATGTGATTGCGGACTCCCAATCGAGCAATTTGCCAGTCCGCAATATCGTCAATAGCTGCGAACCGCCCTAGATGAAGAGTTCGAGGTCGCACGGAAGCGGTGAGGCGATCGATAGGCTGCAGGGTAGCGTCAAGATTATCCGTTTGAAGATAGCTGAGGGAGGCATATGGTTGGAAAACATGAAGAGCAGAATTTAATCCCCATTTTTCGGAGAACCAATCAGGGTATGATTTAGTAAACTTGAGAGAAGCGTCCAGTCCTGCGTGAATTAGAGTGCGATTTTGGCTTGCGAGTCCATTTTCGATATTTGTGTAGGCTGTGTGTCCGATTCCGGCGCGGGGAATAATTTCGATGCCATTGTGAGGAGACCATGGAAGAGAGAATTCGTGATAAGTATGGAAGCGGGCGAAACCACGATCGCTCAGAAGTTCTCCCAAGGTTTGGCGACGTGCTTCCGTAGTGGTGGGGTTAGCTAATTCCTCGCGAAAATCATCAGCTAGAAAATCGGCGATATCTTCTCGATAGAGGCCGATGAGGTTTTGACTTTCGTGAAGAATGGAGGTTCCGAACAGAGGACGTCTGACTTGGTCGAAAGCAAGTTCAGGAAGGCGTTGATCACTTTGATAGAAGTCGTTGACTCGGAAACGTCCCCACAGGGTAAGTAAATGAGCGTCCTTCCATTGCTGAGAAAAAGAGATCGTATTGTCAGGTTGGAAATTAGTAAGAAAGTCTTTTGGGATGAAGTCCTCCTGTAAGAAACGGTCGGAGAGAAGCGTCGTATTCAGGTCGACATAGCCTTCGGCTCCAGGAAGCAGATTGATGTTGGCTCTTTGTTGGAGCTTTACTTGAAAGCGATTGGGGTCATCGAATCCATCTCTTGGCTCTGCAGAGCGAGCGATGGTAGGATCTAGGTCGTAGATATAGTATAACGAGGCATTGCCAAGAAGTGGTGCATCACTCCAATCATACGTTTGGAGATCAAGGCCAACTCCGACTCCTCGGCGAGAGTAAAAATCCAAGCGCCAGGTAGCTTCGTGGCTAGGATCAGTTCTCAGGTCGGTTTGAGGGTCACGTGCTCCTCCAATATCCTGCGAGTAGTAGTTGAGAAGGTAAGCTCCCCAATTGGAACGTAATCCTGGGGAAGGTCGATAATTGAACTCGCCATCGAAGTCTTGAGTGAGGGAAGGAAGCCAAAATATCGGGACTTTTCCTGCATATAGTTTTGCGTTCTTGATGCGGAAGCGGTCACCAGGAAGAACGGAGATTTCGTCGCTACGAATCCAATAGTTAGGATTTGAGGTGTCGTGGGTTGTGATGCCTGCGTTTCGCCCTTTGTAGACGGCTCCTTGTTCGGTTTCGATGGCGGAGAAGGACCCTGCTTGAAGAAGAAGGGGGCCAAAGGAAGTTCTTAGTTGGTCGGTGTTAAAGGTCTGAGTTTCGTAGTAGTAGTTAACGGTCTCTCCTCTGTGAAGAGCTTCTCCTTGAAAGGCTGCGACATTTCCAGTGAGGAGGATTTTTTCTTCCGTTTCGTCAAGTTGAGCTTCATTGGCAAAAATTTCGATGCCTTCTGCTCCACGAAGTTTTATAGGGCCTTTGAGAAAAACTTTTGTTTCCGCATTAGGATCAAGGTCAAAAATTGCTCTTTCAGCAGAGACCGTATCGCCTTTGTCGGAGGTCAGAACCACTGGACCCTTTGCGATGATCTGAGTGCTTTCGTTGGAAAGATAGCGGGAAAAATCGAAGCCACTTGCTTGAACTTCAAATGACTCAGGGAAAAAAAATTCCGGTTCGAGCACCCCTTGGCCGATAGTATTGAAAGGGTTACTCGATGAGGAAGAGTCGTTGTCTAGTTGCGTTTCTGACGGAGCAAGAGCCGGAGAAGTAGAGCTAATATTTTGAGCTGCAAGGGGATAGGCAAAGACGCCGAAGCCGATCGCTAGAAGAACAGTGAAAATGTTTATCCGCGCCAGCATGCCCTTCGATTATTGACCGGAAATTTGAGAGGTAAAGCTTGGCCTGTGCCCGTTTAAGGGAACGAAGTTCCAGATCATACTTATCCTTTGATTTCCAATAACATTTGAGCGTTGTTCGGAAAGCGTTTTAGGAAGAAAAGAAGGCGTTCCATCGCCTCGGTTGGGCGATGACCTGCTAGGCCTCGTCGAATCAAATTGATTTTTTGCAGGGTGTGCTCGGGGAGAAGAAGTTCTTCGCGGCGTGTTCCTGATTTGAAGAGGTCCACTGCAGGGTAAACAAAATGCTCGGCGATTCGTCGATCAAGGACGAGTTCCATGTTTCCTGTTCCTTTGAATTCTTGGAAAATAGCTTCATCGGCCTTAGAGTTGGTTTGCACGAGAGCTGTGCCGAGAATGGTGAGAGAGCCAGCTTCTTTGGTATTTCGAGCAGCAGCAAAAAGGCGTCGAGGTTGTTCTAGCGCGCCAGCCATGATTCCGCCGGATTGAATACCACGACCACGGCCTTTTTTACTGCCTCCCATGGTATTATTATAAGCACGGGCGAGTCTCGTGATAGAATCCATCACGAGGAAAACATGTTCACCTGCTTCAACGAGACGTTTAGCTCGTTCAATGCAGAACTCGGCAAGTCGGCAATGGTTGCGAGGAGGCTCGTCATTTGAAGAAGCATAAATTTCGGCTTCTGGAAGTTGACGACGAAACTCGGTCACTTCCTCTGGGCGCTCATCTACGAGGCAGACCATAAGGTGGAGATTTTTAGAATGAAGGGTCTGCACTGCCTCGGCAATGTGTAGGAGCAAGGTTGTTTTTCCCGCCCGAGGAGGAGCGACGATAAGGCCTCGTTGACCACGGCCGACTGGGGCGAGAACATCAAGAACCCGAGTGGTGAAGCGGTCAGGAGTTGTTTCTAAAGTGATACGTTTATCGGGAAAAATCGCTTTAAGTTCATTAAAGTGAGGAAATGACTTAGCTTTTTCTACAGAATGTCCATTGACGGTCTCGACTTTGGAAAGTTGAAGGCCTCGACGGCCTTTCTCGGCTTGGCCATTGAGCATTTGTCCGTTGCGGAGAGCCGATTTTTGAATGAGATCAGGAGGAACAAAGATATCGTTCTTACCGTTTTCACCTTCGGAGTCGGAGCCAGGCTCTTTGAGAAAGCCAAATCCTTTACTGGTGATATCAAGGATTCCTGAGACAGGAAATGTCTCGCGGGGAGTTTCGACTTTAGACTCTTTTCCTTCGGACTGGTTCGTTTCTCCTTTTTGAATTCGTCCAGTAGATTTGTCGATTACACGCCCCTGAGGTTTCCTGCGAGTAGGAGCGGATTTCGTCTCGCTGGCAGGTTGTTCTTCCGCAGTTTCGGGAGTTTTGTTTGCAGGTTCGTTCTGAACCTTCATTTCTTCAGGAACCGCGAGAATCTTCCGAGCGGCCTTCTTGGCTGCCTTTTTTGCCGTTTTTTTGGCAGCTTTAGCGGAAGATTTTTTCTTTGGTGCTGGCGAGGTTCTTTCATCGCTAAGCTCTTCGCCCAGAGGGAGAAGGGTTTCGTTTTCAGGAACTTCGATCTTTCGCCGAGGACTGCTTTTTTTAGCAGCTTTGGTGGCTTTCTTTTTGGCTGCAGTTTTCTTGGGAGCTGCAGTTTTTTTCTTGCGAGCAACCTTCTTCTTGGGAGGAGGGTTGTCTTCGAAGGTAGATTGAACAAGGTCGCGAGAATCGTCGGCCATAATAAGATAAATTGAAAATCTGTGTGGGGATTTGGATAATCGAAGGAGTAGCGTGGCAGCAACTAGCCGGAACACTCCTGAGATAGGAGTATTGAAATAGGGTGATGTTCTTTGTTGGAAGAGGCCATTACACGCCAATCGATCGGTAGATTTGTCCGGTGAGAGATTCTTCGGCAGCAAGATTCGTAAAACAGACTTGCCGAATATTCCGAAAAGAAAAAAGAGGCGGTGTGGCGAAAGCCAACACAAACCGTCCTCCGGGCGGCGCGACTATGAAGAAGAAGGAGGATTGTGTCGAATTCTTTTTTCACCCAATTTTCAACGTTATGACGTCTTTTTTTCTAGCGCTAGAAGTGATGTTTCGGGGGACAGGATACTGTTTGGCGTGAGCAGATTTTGCGTTATTTTCTTGTGAGAGAAATTGTTTAAGGAACGTTTGAAGGTTGAGATGCGAATAAAAAAAATAAAGGAAACGGGATTGATCGCTCTAGCGATGGTTGGTGTTACGCACGGGCAAGAGAACCAGCTACGTTTTGCTGGGGTTTTTGCAAACAATATGGTCATTCAGCAGGAGAGTGAGGCTCCTATTTGGGGGTGGACCGAGCCAGGTGAGTCGGTGAAGATTAAAGCTGGTTGGGGTGGAAGAACTATTTCGACTAAGGCGGATGAGTCGGGGCGCTGGGAGGTGAGGATGAAGACTCCCAAGGCAGGCGGTCCTTACAAGATTGAGGTTAGGGATGGAGATGAAAAGGTTTCGTTGACGAATGTGTTACTAGGAGAGGTTTGGATTTGTTCCGGGCAATCGAATATGCAGTGGAAGATGAGAGGATTTGGTTCTGAGTTGTTCAAGAAAGAGATTCAGGCTGCCAAAAACGATCAAATACGGCTTTGTACATTTCCACAAATTTTGTCGTTAGAGGAACAGGAGGATATTGCGACTAAGTGGCAGGCTTGTAGTCCATCCACGGTGAATTCCTTTAGTATTGTGGCGTATTTTTTTGGGAAGCAGCTTGAGGAAGAACTTGATGTTCCCATCGGGCTGATTTCGACAAATTGGGGAGGCTCCCGAGTAGAGGCTTGGATGAGTGAGTCTGCCTTAAGCGCGGGAGGATACTCCGAATTTGATGAAGTCGTGGAGAAATATGAAGATATTATCAAAGCTTCAGGAGCAGTCTATCCACGGGGTAAAAAGGTCTCGAAGGGTTTGAACCACTGCTCACCATCAGTGCTCTATAACCATATGATTCGTCCCTTGATTCCAATGTCTTTTCGTGGAGTGATTTGGTATCAGGGGGAGTCAAATGTCAAAGCGCCTGAGCAGTATGCCCGCCTTTTTCCGGATTTAATTCACGATTGGCGAGCAAAGTGGGGGCAGGGTGACTTTCCCTTCTACTATGTGCAGATTGCTCCTTTTGTATACAAAGCTGAAAAGAAGCCAGCTGCGCTGTTACGAGAGGCACAGTTAAAAACGCTTTCTGTTCCCAATACTGGAATGGTGGTAACAATGGATGTTGGTGATGCGACGAATATTCACCCTAAGCGTAAAAAACCGGTAGCGGACCGATTGGTTCGATTGGCTTTGGCGAAGACTTATGGAAAGGAAGGGATTTCTTTTTCGGGCCCTATTTATAAGTCGATGACGAGCTCAGGGAAGAAAGTGAAATTGGATTTTGAGCATGTGGGAGAAGGATTAGCTTCGCGAGATGGGGAGCCCCTCACTCATTTTCAGATCGCTGGATCTGATAAGAAATTTGTTCCTGCGCAAGCAGAGATCGAAGGGGAGAGCGTGATTGTTTGGAGTGATGAAATTTCGCGACCAAAGGCAGTGAGGTTCGGCTGGGGAAATGCGGATGAGCCCAATTTTATGAATAAGGAGGGGTTACCAGCCTCTTCTTTTCGGACAGACGAATGGTCATTCGAGTAATTGAAGCGCCTTTGGCGTTGACGAAAGAGGCGGGGTTTCCCAAGGAGATGTTATGAGAATTTTAACGGGTATCCAGCCTTCTGGTCAGCTGCATATAGGCAACTACTTTGGGGCCATTGAGCCAGCGGTCCGGTTACAGGATCAAGGAGAAGCCTTTTACTTTATTGCCGACTATCATGCCATGACGACCGCCTCGGATGCTTCCGAATTGCGAGAGAATGTTCGTGAATTGGCCATTAACTTTTTGGCATGCGGGATGGATCCCGCCAAGGCATGTGTCTATCGCCAGTCGCAAATCCCCGAAGTTCATGAATTGGCTTGGATTTTGTCGAGCGTTTGCCCCATGGGGTTGTTGGAACGCTGTCATTCTTTTAAAGAGAAAACTGCCAGAGGTATTTCAGCTAATCACGGGCTATTAGCTTATCCGGTGCTGATGGCGGCCGATATTCTTATGTGCGATGCCAATTTGGTTCCGGTGGGCGAGGACCAAAAGCAACATCTGGAAGTGGCGCGGGATTTGGTGGGGAAAATAAACGATAAATTTGGCGAAGGAACCCTCGTTCTTCCTGAACCTCAGATCCGGGATGAAGTGGCTAAGGTTCCGGGGCTTGATGGTGAGAAGATGTCCAAGAGTTATCAGAATATTATTCCTGTTTTCGGACCACAGAAAAAGATGCGCAAGCTGGTGATGAAAATTGAAACCGATTCAACACCGGTCGAGGAACCTAAGCCTACCGAGAATTCGATTATTCTCGCGCTCTATCGCTTTTTTGCGAGCGAGGGTGAGCAGGCCCAGCTCAAAGCGGATTTCGAAGCAGGTGGATTCGGCTATGGTGACCTTAAGCAGCGCTTGTTTGATGCTTACTGGGATCATTTCGAACCTATGCGAGCGAGACGAGAGGAGTTAGAGAAAGATCCAGGTTACGTGGAGAAGGTCTTGGAGGAGGGCGCTGAGAAAGCGCGGTCAGTAGCAGCAGATGTGCTTGTCCGCGTCAGGAAAGCGGTGGGGCTTCGCTAGTTTGGGTCAGCTTGAAGGAGGAAGAGGCTTATTAAGATAAGAGCTCCGAAGACTACTTTCGCGCGTTTTTTAAGTCCTCAAGGGGGCAAAACTGTAACTGACACGGATTCAGATGTTCCTGAAGATGGCGAAGGCTTCCTCTTGACCGCCTTCTTCCAGTATGGTTTTTGAATTCATGAATAGAGTGACTCTAGCTTCTGTTGCTGCTGCATCGTTCTTTTTTGCGGGTGTGGCGTTTTGTCAGCAAGAAGCGCATCGAACGGGTCTTGAGCAAAATTTGGTGCGAGAACCTGTTCCTGCAGGGGTCTTGGCGGCAGCGGTTCCCGCTGTCCAAGAGCTCGGAAATTTGTTTCTGCAAAAGAAATATCAAGAGGTGGTGGATAAGACGTATCCTCGCATGTTGAAGAAAATGGCCAAGCGAGAGCCAGGGGGCGAAGCTGCAGTGATGGCCCGCTTGCAAAAGCGCATTGCGGAGGTTGATAACTTAGGAGTTACTTTGCTGTCTTTCGAAGCTCTTTCTGCTATCAATGGTCTGGATATTCCTGAAAATAAGGAATGGTTAGTTGTGGTGCCTATTCGACAAGTGATGAGCGGAGTGGATCCTGAGACTGGAAAAATCGTAAAAGTTGAAATTCGTTCTTTCCAATTGGCAATTTGTACCAAGGACGGAGCGGAGTGGTCGTTCCTGACGGGGAGTAACACCGATGTCTCAGAGCTGCGGACTTATTTTTCCTCGATGCCTCGCGATTTCGGAGATTGGGCTTTACCGAAAGTTACTGAGAGAGTCCTTCCAGAAGGACAGTGAATCGAAATACAAGAACTAGCCTCTAAAAGAAGATGGCAAAAAAAGGAAAAAAATCCCGGAAATCTGAGACCTACCAGAAGGCTCAGGCTGCTCTTGCGCGAGTGAAGGAACTTCATGAACGAGGTCAGTCAGAAGTCGTTGAGGTTCGAAACTCGGAGATTCATGGTCGAGGGGTTTATGCCGCTTGCGACATTCTCGAAGAACAGCAAGTTATCGAATATGTAGGCGAACCGATCGATAAAGAGGAAAGTGAAAGACGCGCTTGGGAGCAAATGGCTCGCGCTGAAGAAACGGGCGATGCGGCGGTTTATATTTTTACTCTCAATGAGGAGTGGGATCTTGATGGCAGTGTCGAGTGGAATACGGCGCGACTGATTAACCATTCTTGCGATCCCAATTGCATCGCTTATACCGAGGAGGATCCCGATGAGGATCGGATCGTAATTTACGCTTTGCGTGACATTGTTAAGGGCGAAGAATTGTCTTTCGACTATGGTTTCGATCTAGAGTGTTACGAAGATCATCCTTGCCGGTGTGGTTCGAAAAACTGCATAGGTTACATCGTGAGTCAGGAGCAATGGCCGGAATTAAAAAAACTTCTTAAGAAAAAAGAGAAGAAGTCGGGCGCTAAATAAATTAATATGAAGAGGAAACTTCGACAATCCGTTCTTGGGGCAGCTTGCTCTTTCTTGTTGCTATCTTTTGGGGAGTCACAAGCGACGGAGGAGAAGGCCCGTGAGCTGCTGAGTAAATTTCGTGCAGAACGAGACGCATGGATCACTCAAGTGCAAGCTTGCGAGAGTGTTGAGCAGATGCGCGCTCTTGAAAAATTGGCTCCTGATCCGGATATCTTCGGGCGTAATTTGCTTGGTCAAATTGATGGCTCTTGGGCTCAACCGTGGTTTTTGGATTACGCAACCCCTCTCATCGAGCTAGCGCCTGCTTATGCTGTTACTCCGTTGAGGGAAGGGGGGGCTCTCACGCCTCTTTCCGTGATCCGTGAACAAGCTGAGAAATTTCACTTTACCAGTCCTAAGATTGGTCCGCTGGCGCTTGTTCTTGTCCGTGATACCGGGCCAAAGACGCGTGTTTTTCTAGAGAAAATTGAGTCGACCCATCCCGATCCTGCAGTGCAGGGACAAGCTGCACTGGCTCTTGCGATTCTTTCCATAGAGAGAGGACAGGGAGGAAAAACTGCGGCCTTCCATGCACAGCGTTTCGATTGGATTCGTAAGGCGATTACCACCGATGCTTTTGATATGCCCATGGGCGAGACCACCGTTGGGGTGGTTGCTCAGCAGCTTCTCTTTTTTATCGAGAATCTTGAGCAGGGAACGATCGCTCCTGATATCAACAATTGGAATGAGGACGGGAAGGCAATGCGTCTGAGCGATTTTCGTGGTGAAGCGTTGATGATGGTTTTTTGGAATGAGAATATGCCCGCTGTGGAGGAGACTCTGGCTTTTATGAAAAAGGTGCAGGGACAGGTTGCAGGGCGGGGAGGGCATATTCTTGGAGTCGCTGCGGAAGATGCCAAAAGAGTTCGAGAACTGAGGCAGGAAGGAACGATCACTTGGTCGAACTGGCTCGATTCTAAGGGAAAAATTGCAAAATTGTATCAAGTTCGTGCCTATCCTGCCTGTTGGGTTGTCGATAAAACGGGAAAAATCATCTATCGCGGTGTTCCTGGGGCATTTGCTGAACTTGCCCTCGAAGGTCAGCTCATTTCTGAACAGTAGATTCTCACTCGATCCAAACGGGGTCTTTTTTTCCCATCACTTCCAGTTTCCAAGTGGGAAGGAACGGTGTAGCTTCCATCTGATTCCATTATGCCCGAAACGCCAAAAAATCCCGACTCTCCTGAGCATGACAAAAAGACGAAAAACAATCCGCAAGGTCCTGAGGATTTGCAGAAAATGTTTGAAGACTTTATGGGCAATTTTCGAGGGATGTCTTTTGATTTTACTAAAGGAATGTCCCGTCCTCCTGAAGTCTCAGAGCCTGCTGCGGTGACTCCTGATTTTGAAGAAGAGGAAGAAGTGGACGTCTTCGATTTCGATTTATTGCCTCGTGATATTAAGCGCCATCTGGATCGATTTGTGATTCGACAGGATGATGCCAAGAAGGCGTTAGCGATTGCGGTTTGTGATCATTATAATCATGCCAAACGTCTTCGCGAAGTAGAGGAGCAAAATGGAGGGCTGTTACCCTCTGGAACTGAGTATAAGAAGCAGAACGTCATGATCGTTGGGCCGACGGGAGTCGGGAAAACGTATCTTGTGAAACACATTGCGGATTTAATGGGGGTTCCCTTTGTGAAAGCTGATGCTACTAAATTTTCCGAAACTGGGTACGTCGGAGGAGATGTAGATGACCTTGTTCGAGAACTCGTGCAAAAGGCTGATGGCGATGTTGAATTGGCGGAATATGGAATTATTTATTTGGATGAGATCGATAAGATAGCGAGTAAGCCCGGGATGTCAGGACGTGACGTGAGCGGTCGTGGCGTGCAAACTACTTTACTCAAGCTCATGGAGGAGACGGAGGTCCCCATGACGAACCCGATGGATATGCGAGCTCAGATGAAAGCCATGATGCAAATGCAGGGAGGGGGAGGAACGAGTAAAGATTCGATCAATACTCGCCATATTCTTTTTATCGTAAGCGGGGCATTCTCAGGACTTGAGAAGGTGGTTCAGAATCGCCTCAAGAGTGGGCAAATGGGTTTTGCTGCGGAAATTTCAGAGGCCGTGTTAGATGGTGAAACCTTCCGCGAGGTCGAAACGAGGGATTTCGTTGATTTTGGTTTAGAGGCTGAATTTGTTGGGCGCCTTCCGGTTCGGGTTGTATGCGAGAAACTAACCGCTCCGGATTTCGTCAAAATTCTCAATGATTCCGAAGGGAGTATTTTACGACAATATGAGCATGAATTTGCCGCTTATGGAATCAACGCTCGTTTTCAATCAGATGCGATTGAATTGATAGCAGAGTTGGCAGAAAAAGAAGATACAGGAGCGCGTGCTTTGATGACGGTTTTAGAGCGACTCTTGAGAGAGTTTAAGTTTGAACTGCCGGGGAGCGCCGTCCACGAATTGACTATTGATCGGGAGTTGCTTGAGAATCGAGAGGCTAAGTTGAAAGAGTTTTCGGAGCTGGAACGCCACGTCGATATCGAAAAAATTACTGCTGAACTCGCTGCTTGGGAGAAAGAATTTCGCAATAAACATGGTGTTAGGGTAAGTTTTACTCGTGATGGGGCCTTGGCGTTGGCTCAGATTGCTGATGAAGAAAATAGTAGTTTGTTGCCTTTTTGCCGAGAGCGATTTAAGGATTTTCAATTTGGGCTTAAACTGATTGAGAAGAATACGGGAAGAAAAGAGTTTGAACTCGATGTCTCTGCGGTTCGTGATCCTGACAAGTTTTTGAGTGAAATGGTAGTAACTAGTTATCGGGGTAGTTAAACGAATTGATAGTAAATGAGTGCAGTCTCTTCGAGTTGGTCAAAACCTTTTCTTTCGATAGGAGTGGGCTTGCTCGTGGGTCTGTTACTAATTGCTATCGGAGGAGATCGTCCCTTTGAAGTTTGGTTGCGAACCTTGTACCAGGAGCGGGGTTTCCCGGATTTAGTTTCCTTTTCCTCCGCAAGTCGAGGAGGAGTGGCACTTCTGGTTTTAATCACGATCTTAATCGTGATTTCGATTGAAGGAATTGAGGGGCAAGCGAGAAGGGTTTTGGTATTGTTTACTTCTTTGCTTCTTTTGGCGATGGCTTCACCGGTTGTCGCTCTCTGGGGGACGTTTTGGAATCCGATCGTGATACTTGTTGCTGCTTTTTGGGCAGGTATTTGCGGGATGTTTCAAGCTGATTACCGTGAGCGTAACGTGCGGCGTGTACGGCAAAGCGAGCAGCGATAAAGTTGAAGCGTAAGACCGCCTGTTACTCGATTTTCTTATGGCGAAGGAATGATGTCCGCGCCTTCTTTTTCGACTGTAGATAGAAAAGCATCGATATCTCCTTTAAAGCGGTTTTTTAAAATATCTTGAAGAGGAGGAACGAGGCGTTCGTAGGTTGTGAAGGCGTTGAGTCGGGCATTGTTCAAAGGGGTGGAGAGAAAGTTTTGAGGAGTTTGTTCCCAACCCTGGAAGAGCTTCTTAATTGAGGTGCGGAGCTCCGAGAGTTCGCGAGCCTTTAGCTTTCTTTTTTTCTCGTTGCTATGAGAGCTTTCATAGGTGGCTTCGAGGCGAGAAATTGTGTTTTCGATTTCTTCTCTGATTTGGCTTCGTCGCTGCAGTCGTAACTCATATTTTTTTTGTTGGGTCTCGGTGCTATAAGTTTGAAGGTAGCGTCGTGTTCCTTCGCGTGAGACTGCTTCAGCGAGAGCTTCGTTAAAGGGAGTGTTTCCTTTGGTGAAAAACCGATGGTGGGTGAGCTCGTGGAAAATGAGTTCAGCCAACTTTGCCTCAGGGTAGTGAATAAATGTATTTAGGAGAGGGTCGTTGAAGAATCCAAGAGTT
This sequence comes from uncultured Roseibacillus sp., assembly GCA_964444495.1. GTDB lineage: Bacteria > Verrucomicrobiota > Verrucomicrobiia > Verrucomicrobiales > Akkermansiaceae > Roseibacillus. Next base: position 38,311 of record CAYUHN010000004.1, read on the forward strand.
GAGTAAGCGTTGACTCCACCACGAAAGGTTTCGTAGCCCTCTTGTTCTAACTGCTCGCAGAGTGCGATGGCGTCTGCTTCTTTGAAGTACCCCTGATAATCTTGTTTTCCAACAAAGGGATACCACCAAGTCTTGGCTTCAAAGCTGAGTTCTCGAGCTCCGTGAACGATATGAACAACATGCTCTCGACCCAGGTCGTTGTAGTCCTGATAGCAACCCGAGTGAGGAAGGCTGAGTTCCTGTTCGGCAAAATCGACGATTCTCTGGGCAACTTTGAGCTTCTTTGCCAGCTCGGCTTCGGTTTCGGGATCGGCTAAGACGGTAGAGATCGGTTTTTTACCGAAGCTGATCTCGGCCTGTCCTTGAACGGCTTGGGTATAGAATTTGATTGTCCCGCAGCTGCCAAGAAGGGGGAGGCATGCTGCGAGCAAGGCTCGGAATTTCATCGGATTCCTATGATTGGAGATCTTCGAGGCGTTGGTTAGCTTCATCGAAGAGGAAAATGGAACGTTGATAGTCGATGAGGTCGTTCACTTTTGTAATTTCCTTTTTGTTTTTAGTATCGATTTCGAGGACGAGTTTACCGACTTCTGTTCCGGGGATCTCGGAGACGAGTTCTGGATTTTCGACTTTCAGAGTGAGAAGTGCTGGGCGAAGAAATCGTTTTTTGATCCCGACCTTTTGAACGGCAGGATAGGGAATCTCGATTTTATTCATATCTCCTACTCCGCCCTTGAAAACATTGCCCTTGAGCCTCCAAAACAGTTCAAGGTTGGTGTTTTGAAATCGGAGCTGTCCCTGCACTTCTTCTCGGCCCAAAGGGTCGGTGGCGGGAATACGAAAGTGAAGATTGATTGGCTCGACCATAGTCGCCTTTGAAGAATGAGCGGGTGAGAAAGGATGACAATCGCAAAAATATTTCTTTCTGAATCGGTGTTTTTTCGCCTTAGAGGCCAATTTTTTTATTTTAGATAGCTAAACTAAGTCATGATGCCCGCTAGGACGGGCTTCACGGTTGTCACTGCTGTCTGGATGCTTATCACTTTGATGAGAATGTATTTCCTCGGAATTGATAGCAATGATCAGTGCACCACTGCGGTAGCTCTTGATCTGGAGCAAGCCACCGTTGTGGCCGAGGGGAGAGCGGAGCATTCGCTCATTGAGGGCCTGCCCCAAGGAAACCGTGAGCAAGATCCTGCTGGTTGGATTTCTGCGCTCGATGAAGCGGTGCAACAATGCCTCTTGGGGCTGGGACCGGCTCGCGAGCGGGTTGCGGGGCTTGGAGTCAGTGCGCAGAATGCTGGAGTTGTAGCCCTTGATGCTGAGAACCGAATTTTACGGGCCGCTAAATTGGCGGGCGATACCTCCATGTTCCGCCATTGCGAGAAATTAAGTGAGATCTTTGGAGGGCCTCCCGGGTTAATTGAACTCACTGGTAACAAACTTTCTCCTCAAAGTGCTGCCACCTTTCTCTCTTGGTTGAAAAAGCACGAGTCGCACCATTTCGACAATATGGCATCGGCGATGATGCCGCACGATTTTTTGAATTACTGGCTCACGGGCCAGAAGCGGATGGAGTTCAGTGGAGCCTCTGCTTCAGGGTTTTTAGATGTTGCTAGCCGTAGTTGGGCTACTCCCATTATTGAGCATGTCGATCCTCGGCTGGCTGAGGTTCTTCCTCCTCTGAGTTCTTCGCAGGCCCCACAAGGATTTTTGCGTGGAGAATTGGTTTCTTCCTGGGGGCTTCCCAAAGAGGTGTTAGTAAGCGCTGGAGGGGGGAAGATGATGATGGATGCGATTGGAGCAGGGAATGTTACTGCTGGTGGAGTCACGGTAAGGCTGGGGCGCGAAGGCCGAGTGTCGGGTGTTAGCTCCAAACCCTTTGTTGATCCCAAGGGCGAGGTGGGCTGTGTTTGCGATTGCACAGATCAATGGATGCCATACGTGATGACTCCTAACGCTACGGATCCTTTGGAGATGGTGAGTCGCAATTTTGGTTGGAGTCTTTCCGAGTTGGAGCAAGCGGTGAGTGCTGCTCGTTGTGGTGCTGCAGGAGTGGTCTTTTTACCTTTTGAAGAAACGGATAATTATGGCGATACGGTGCGTATGCTGCACGGGATCACGCGCCGCAACTATTCTCCGGTCAATGTGGCTCGTGCTGCAGCGGAAGGAGTAGCGCTTGATTTCGGGTATAGCCTCGCTCGTATCGGTGAACTCGGATTTATTCCTGAGGAGATTCATATCTCTGGAGATTGGGCGAAAAGTTCTGTCTGGCGCCAATTGGTTTCCAATGTCTTGGGCCTACCCGTTGAGGCCGTTCGATGGGGAGATGGAGCTGCTCTCGGGGCAGCTTTGCAAGCGGCAGTGACCTTTTTTTCTGAGAATGGTGAAAATTTGAGTTATCAGGAAATTGCTGCTTATGCGGCTGAGCCTGCGGAAGGAACTCGTTGTGAACCCAATTTAGCGCATCATCAAAGATATCGAGAATTATTGGCTCGTCGCCAATTTTTGAGCGAGAGTCTTCAGATGCTCGCGGTGGGCGAATATTGAATGAATGAAGACGAGTGCTCATCTTCAAAACAAACAGAATAACAATCCAAATCGCTCGGACGGGCGGCTAGGATTGCGTGGAGATCGCAGGCAGATTCTTCTTGGGAGGGCCGCTGGGTGGACAGCCTTCACTTTTGCTAAATCACTTCAAATCTCAGTAAGCTATCGATGTCAGGGGCCCAAGGCCGATGGACCTCGTCTTTTCGCACTTTTTCACAATCGTCTTTTGGTGGCCTCTTTGTTGGGACAACCATGGGTTGAGGACCGTCCTGGTGTGGTTCTTACCAGTGCTAGTAAAGATGGCACAGTTCTCGCAGCTTCTATGGAACCTTTTGGTTTTGAGTCAGTTCGAGGATCGTCTTCACGGCGTGGCGCGGCCGCATTAGTCATCCTGCGGAAGCAGCTCAAAGCTGGAAAGCACGTTAGCATCACTCCCGACGGTCCCAAAGGACCCTGCTACAAGGTGCAGCCAGGTATCATTAAGCTCGCCTCTCTCACCGAGGTTCCAATTATTCCTGTTCACATCAACTACATGAAATATTGGAAGTTGAATACTTGGGACCGCTTTCAGGTCCCTCATCCATTTTCACGCGCGGAAGTTGAATTTGGAAAAGAATTTGTTGTTCCTCCCGCTCTTGATGAAAAAGGACTCGAAGTGGAGAGAAAAAGGTTGGAGGAGACCATGCAGGCAGGCTTGAATGACCTTTCAAGTAACACATGAAGCGTATTGATGGCAAAGCGGTTTCCGCAAAGGTTTTGGAAGAATGTCGGGAAACCGTAACTGAGCTAAAGTCTAAGGGAATTACGCCTGGTTTGGCGGTCGTTTTGGTGGGGGAGGACCCTGCTTCACAGGTCTACGTTGGCTCGAAAGTGAAGACCTGTGGTGAGTTGGGCATGCACTCTGAAAAAATCGTCCTTCCTGTGGAGACTACTCAGGATGAGCTTCTTCAGGTTGTAAACCGACTCAACGAAGATTCAACTATCCATGGGATTTTGGTGCAGTCACCTTTGCCACCACAAATTGACGAGGCTGCCATTGTTCTCGCCATCAATCCGGCGAAGGACGTGGATGGATTTCATCCCGAGAATGTTGCAAAGTTGACGCTTGAGGATCATTCGGGCTTTGTGTCCTGTACTCCCGCTGGTTGTATGCGATTGCTTGAGGAATATGGTGTCGAAACCGCTGGAAAAGAGGTTGTAGTGGTTGGTCGTAGTATGATCGTCGGTAAGCCAATGGCGTTGTTGCTGTTGGCAAGAGGCGCTGATGCGACGGTGACGGTTGCGCATTCGCGAACTCAAAACCTCGCGGAGGTTTGTCGTCGAGCCGATATTCTCATTGCCGCAGTAGGGAAGCCCGAATTTATTACCCGTGCTTACATTAAGCCGGGAGCGGTTGTTATCGATGTGGGCGTGAATCGCGTGGAGGATGCGTCAAAGAAAAAAGGCTTCCGTCTTGCTGGTGATGTGGCTTTTGCCGATGTAGCCGAGCACTGCGAAGCCATTACCCCCGTTCCTGGCGGAGTGGGGCCCATGACTATCTCAATGCTCATGAAGAATACCCTTAAAGCCGCTCGCGCTCTCGGATGAGCCAGATGAGGCAGCGATTCTCAACGGCGAGTTGAGAATCTTGCAGATAGGACTACTTTTTCAGCTTCAGCTTCTCAAGTTTAGGGCGAATGATCGCTCGGCAGTAACCGTCGTTTTGGTTTTGGAAGTAGTAGTCCTGATGATAGGCGGGAGCGACATAGAAAGTGGTCGCCTCGCGGACTTGAGTAACAATTGGGTTTTTGAACTCTTTCTGGGCGTTCTCGATAGAAGCTTCGATGATTTTTTTATCGTCTTCGCCTTCGTAGAAGATCGCGGATGCGTATTGAGAGCCTACATCATTACCTTGGCGGTCCTTGGTGGTAGGATCGTGTGAGGCCCAGAACCATGCGAGAAGGTCGCCTAGTGACAGAGTGTCGGGATCATAGACGACTTTAATGACCTCAACATGGCCAGTTGTTGCGGAACAGACTTGTTCATAAGTTGGATTCTCTATCTCACCTCCGGTAAATCCAGAGACGACCGAGTGAACACCTTCCAGTTGTTGAAAAACCGCTTCAACGCACCAGTAGCAACCTCCGCCTAGTGTGATCACCTTGTGCCCATCGGGAATGCCTTCTTTGTCGGTCATATCAGTTTTGAGAGAAACGTTTTTTGGGGGAGTGCCCGTTTGAGCTTCAGGTTGGCAAGAGGCCGTGACGATTAGAAGGGATATGGCGGCGATCAGACAAGAGAAGTGTTTCATGAGTTTAATGAAGGGGAGTTTAGAGCGATCTTAGCAAATTGCAAAAATGTGGCCTCATTTTTAGATGTTTTTGGATAATATTTATTTCAGGGCGCTCAAGCTAGGGAAAGCAGTTTTTCGCGATAATCTTGATTGAGGCAG
>CAYUHN010000005.1:0-29914 GCA_964444495.1 uncultured Roseibacillus sp.
GAATTTATCAGCTCAAAGCTCCCTTCCTGATTTCTACTGCATAATTCGGGTTTAAAAACTTTGTTTATCAGTGCGCTCGGTCCGCAGATGGTGCCGAAGGTGATCCCGTGAGAATTAATGAGAGAGATTTCGCTTACGAGCTCCTTGTCGAGTTCGATTTCTCGGATATAAAGTTTGAAGAGGTAACCGACGTCGACTCGAAGCTCGTTCTCCTTTTCTGAGAGAATGAGATGGCCGTTTTTACTCTCAACCTTAGAGGGGGAAAATTGGGTAACTAAGTTGAGGCCTGGAGAACGAAGATTAAAGGTGATTTCTTTTTGTGCGGTAGCTAGCGTTTGGAAGATTGCGTACAGTGGATTACTGGTCGCTGTGCTTCTACGAGTTTCTGCATGGTTAGCGCAGCAGGGACAAAGGGGAAGGGGGGTAAGTTGTCGATTTGATAAGAGGTTTGGTGTCTCGGGTTTTAGCTCCCATCCAAATAAGGTGGTGATGAGCTTGAGCGTTTTGGCTGAGCAGTCTGTGATTACGAGATTTGAACTTCGATTTAGAAAATCGATTTCTAACTGACCAGTCGATGTTTCTTCAGGCTGCCTGGCGGAGCAGTGAAGAAAGCCCAAGTTTTAGGAGGCAAATTGCGACTCATGGCTTTTGAGTGGACTCACCTTGCCTGTCCGCGTTCGGTATATGAGCGTATGGTGGAAAGCATGGCCTTAAAGGTAAAGCATCCTCAACCGGAACGGGAGTTAAGAGCGCTCGTCTATCAACGTTATGGAATGAGTGGGCGAGTGGGATGGCTTTATCCGGGGCTTTCGCAGGTTGAAATGGAAGGAGTCATGGGTTCTAAGGCGATCGAGATGGATGGTGGTTTGAAATGGGAGGGACGTCTTGGTGATTACAATGCGGCGATGGAAGTCGAAGTCGAAGAGGGAAAGATGGTTCGTCTGATGAGTGAAGGACCCAGAACGGTATCGGAAGTTCCGGTGGAAGGTTCTTTGAGTTGGATTGAATTAGCGATCTCGGGCAAACCTTCTCGAAATGGAGGAGATCTTTTTGGTGAAGAAAAGGAGGCTAAGCTTTTAGTTGTCGCCGCTAATGGCGAAATCATGTCCGCTCTGACAAAGTGTGCTGGTTCTGCGACCGGCTACGAATGGCGAGAAGTTTGTCGTTTTGGTGCCGAGATGGCTACTGAACGAGGGGTTAAGAGCGATGATTTTTTGAAGCTTATTTTGAAGCAAGGCGAAGTTTCGAGTGACGTATTGGCTGTCCTTGAGGCCTATGATTACGACGATTTAAGTAATTGGATTGAAGAAGGGTTAGAAAGTCTTCTTTTGCAGTCACCTCGTGAATTGGAGCCGGACTCATCTTGGGATGAGCCAATGAGAAGAATGGAATTCACATTACATAAGCTTTTGGAAAATCGTCTTGTTGCAGATCAGAACGAGGGGGAAGCATGGATTTTACGCTTTCTGTATGAAACCGAACGGCGTTGGCGATGGGCTCTGTTAGGTCTTCGAAGCCAGTTGCCGCCCGAACTTAATCAGCAAATTGTTGAGAGTAACCTGGAAGACGTTCTTGCAGAAAACGAATGGTGGATCGTCAATGACGTCTTCTCTATTCTGGGCTGTAGTAAATATAATTGGGAAGATTTCCCTGAAAGTGAGGGAGATTTTGGTCTAGAAAATAAAGAAGCTGTTGTTTCTCTGGTCAAAAAATTACCAGAAGGGGAGCCAGAAGGACTCTGGTTTAATAGAAGAAAAGCAGTGATTGAGGCTCTTTCGAAAGAGTGATGCTGTAATTTACAAATCAAGCGCTTGCGAGGATACTTTGCCAACGCTGGATCTCGGCCTGTACGAGGTCTGGATTAGGAGCCCCGGGATTGGTGCGAGCGCGGAGTGCTTTTGCTAGGTCGAAGACTTCATTGGCTTCAGGTTTAAAGGCAGCATCGACTTGGGTGAGATCGAGTTTGTGGAGAGGAGTGTTGGTGGCAATGGCTTCGGCGACGGCGCGGCCTACGAGTTCGTGTGCTTGTCGAAAGGGAACTCCGCTACGGACGAGCCAATCAGCTAGGTCAGTGGCAAGAAGCATCGGGTCGGAAGCGGCTTGACGACAAGTATTGGTGTGGAAGGTCACTTCCTTCAGCATACCAGTGTTCACTTCTAGTGTGAGCATGATTGTGTCGAGAGAATCAAAGAGAGGTTCTTTGTCTTCTTGTAGGTCGCGATTGTAAGTGAGGGGAAGTCCTTTCACCGCAGTGAGAAGAGCCATGAGGTTTCCGACTAAGCGACCAGTCTTTCCTCGTGTAATCTCCGAGACATCGGGATTTTTCTTTTGAGGCATGAGGGAAGAACCGGTGGTGTAGGCATCGGAAAGAGTGACGAAATGGAATTCGGCGGATGACCAGAGGATGAGGTCTTCCGAGAGGCGGGAGAGATGAACTCCAATGAGAGAAATATTGAAGAGAAGCTCAGCCAGATAGTCTCGGTCTGAAATCGCATCCATGGAGTTGGTTGTGACACTTTCGAAAGCGAGTTCTTTGGCGATGGCTTCGCGGTCGAGGTTGATGGTAGAGCCAGCTAGAGCGCCGGAGCCAAGTGGGCAAATATTGAGGCGACGACGAGTGTCGGTTAGACGGTCGGTGTCACGGGCAAGCATTTCAACATAGGCGAGAAGATGGTGGCCGATGGTGACGGGTTGGCCGCGTTGAAGATGGGTGTAGCCTGGGACGGGAGCGTCAGAGTGTTTGGAGGCTTGTGAGAGGAGAGCGAGCTGGAGATCGCGTATTGCGAAGAGCAGTTGGTCAATGCTCTCGCGACAGTAAAGGCGGGTGTCGGTAGCGACTTGGTCGTTACGAGAACGAGCGGTATGCAGTTTGGCTCCGGTTGGGCCAATAGCGTCGGTGAGGGCTGATTCGATATTGAGATGGATATCTTCGAGTTGATAGGAGAACTCGAAGTTACCATTAGCGATATCTTTTTCGATTTGGCGGAGACCTCTTTCGATTTTGTTGAATTCTTCTGAGGTAAGAGTCCCCGCCGCCACCTGGGCTCGGGCATGAGCTATACTTCCTCGAATGTCCTGGCGATAAAGACGCCAATCAAAAGAAATGGATTCCCCAAACTGTTGAACTTTGTCGTCAGTTTCCTGTGCAAAACGGCCCTTCCACATATGGCCGCCATCCTTGAAGTTTCCTTGCCGAAAGCAAGGCACAAAAAAAGCAGGAAAGAGTTCCTGCTTATAGTTTGCTTGGAATTACAAAAAAATCTATCCGAAGGAATGAGCTGGATCCAGACAACGAGCCTGCTCGGAAGCACTCCAGTTTGTGATAGTGGTGCCGAAGAACAGTTTTACCTCGCGAGCAAGGTGCGTGTAATGTGAAAATCCGAGAAGGGTGACAATCTGGTCGGGGCTATAGCCCATGCGCAGATAGCGTTGAGCCAATATGATACGGTGTTTGCGGAAATGATCTTTTGGCCCTGTTCCAACGGCTTTCTTGACGGCGATCTCGAATTCTTGCACTTGTGCTCCAACAGCTGCAGCTACCGCAGCCACCTTAAACTGATGTTGCTCCGCAAGCGTCATGATATCCTGTCCATCTAGAGTGAGGAGACGTTGGCCGCTTCTCGATAGAGTGAGGGGTTTTTTCTTCTTTTCTCCTGCCATGGCAAGAGTTTGCCTTGATTTGGGTTGGTTTGTCTACAGAAAGTTAAAGTTGAGATGGAAATTTTTCTATTTTTTGTGACGATTATTTCTTAATAGGAAATCAAATTTGAAGGTGAAACGGACGAATTTGAGGACAGAATTTCTTTCACAAGATGCTTTTTATAAACATTTTATAGGAAAGAAATTCTCTAGGAAAAGGCCCGCTTGGAAATTGGTGTTGTCTTGATTCAGGGCCTTTGGGTAGAATGTCGGTAGAAGCGATAATATGCTAAGCAATCTGAGAAAAATTTTGGCCTCGGGTGACCTTGAGCCGAAGCTTTTGAAACGCTTTGAGGCGGAAGAGGAGGTTTCTCGGATTCCTAATTTTCGCATAGCGAGCTGTATTGGGCTGCTGTTCCTTGCTTCCGGAGCAGTACTGGATTGCGTGGCTTTTCCTGAAATTTGGAAATCGCTCGCTCTTATACGAGTGGGTTGTGCGTTTGTTTTGATTTTATTTTATTGTCTCCTATGCATGGATTGGGGGAAGCGGAATTATCTGGTAATTGGCCATTTGATGGAGGCTGCTCTGATTTTAGGGGCTTTGCTGATGATTAATATTACGGGCGGAGTGGAATCACCTTACTTCGCAGCTTTAATTCTATTGATTGTCGGTTCTAGCCTTCTCCTGCGATGGTCGATTTGGCAGGGGCTTGTGAGCGCAACACTGAGTTGTGGTGGTTTCTTTTTGCTGACTTGGCTGACGAGTTCGCAAGGTGATGATGAATTTAGGAGTCTCTTAATTTCGCTGTTTTTCCTTTTTGTGACGGGCTTCTTTGCGACCGCATGCGCGATTCTTTTATACAATCTTCGTCTCAAAGGATTTGTTTTGAGGGAGGAGCTGCAAGCGGAGCGTTTGAGAATCGAGGAAAACAATCACCAGCTTCGTGAGCAGGATGCGGCTAAGACCGATTTTTTTGCTAATATCAGCCATGAGTTACGAACCCCACTGACTCTCATTTTAGGGCCTTTGGAGGAAGTTACGAAGTTCGGCGTCGTGCAAGAAAACCCTAAGTTGCGGAATCTGGTTCGGTCGATGGAGCAGAATGGGATTCGTCTATTGCGTCTGATCAATGAGTTACTCGACATCATTAAGCTCGATGGTGATGACCAGCAAGCCAAGATGGAGATAGGAAGACTTGATGAGATGATGGATTCGCTCCATGCCTCACTTCTTCCGACCGCTCAGCAGAAGGGCATTGAGCTGACTTACGAAGTTGCAGGAGTTCAAGAAAAGTTCTTTTCATTTGATGTGATGAAGTTTGAGAAGATTCTTCTCAACTTAGCAGGGAATGCGCTGAAATTTACCTCAAGTGGCGAGACCGTTCATTTGTCTTGTTGTTTGAGCGGTGAACGTGAAGTGGAATTCAAGGTGGCTGATACTGGATGTGGCATTTCCGAGCGAGAGCAGGAGAATATTTTTCGGCGCTTCTATCAGGCAGATTCTTCTGCCAAGCGACGTCACCGAGGTGCGGGGATTGGCCTTTCTTTAGTGAAAGGATTAGTGGATGTACTGGGTGGTAAGATTGAGCTGGAGAGTAAAGAAGAGAAAGGTTCGACCTTCACCGTGCGGCTCCCGCTAAGGCTACCTAAGGAATCATCAGTGGAAGCGAATGGATCTATGGAAGATCCGCAGAGAGAGATTGATCGTCGTGCGCTGGTGGATGAGCAATTGGTAGAGGTGAACTCTGCGGCTCTTGAGGATGAGATTGTTACTTTAGAGAATCTAGAACTCTTAAAGTCTTCAGGCGAGAAACCTGTGATTTTGGTTGCGGATGATGAGCCTGGAGTTCTTGATTTGATATCCAATCACTTGAAGGACTATGAACTGATCCTCGCTCCAGATGGCGAACTGGCCTATCAGATGGCGATTAAGAATCGGCCTGATCTCGTTCTACTGGATTGGATGATGCCAGAGCGGGATGGACTTGAGGTCTGTCGCATGTTGAGGGCGACCGAAGGAATGCAGCGAGTACCAGTCGTTATGTTGACTGCTCGGGTTGACGAAGAATCCAAAACGAATGCGCTAAGAGAAGGAGCCAATGATTTTCTAACAAAGCCATTTTCTCCTTCGGAACTTAGGTTGCGAGTGCAACACCTATTGGCGAACAGTGATTATCAGAAGAAGCTGCTCGAGAAATCGAGAGAATTGGAATCAGCAATTTCGGAGCTTAGAGAATCGGAGTCCATGTTGGTTCAAGCTGAGAAGCTAACTTCTCTTGGGCAAATGAGTGCGGGTATTATTCATGAGATCAACAATCCATTGAACTACGCAAAGACAAACGTCTTTTCGCTACGAACTTTCTCGAAGCTCCTACCGGTGGAAGATAGGGATGATTTTATTGAGGTAACGGCTGATATTGAAGAGGGTCTTGAGAGAGTCGTGCAGATTGTGAAGGATTTGCGCGGTTTTGCAGTGAAAGACAAAACTCATTTTACAGATGTTAATGTTGCGGAAGTCGTTGCGGCTTCTTCTCGTTTGATAGGAAATCGTTTAAGTAAAATTAGTTTCTTCTCGGATGTACCTGATCATATTCATGTATCCGGTAATTCGAACCAGCTTTGTCAGGTCTTTTTGAATTTTATTCAGAACTCTCTAGATGCGCTGAAAGATGTCAATCGTGAGAATGAGCATGGGAAAATTGAAATTCGTTGTGTGCAATACTCCGAATGGGTTACTCTGTCTTTCCAAGATAATGGCTGCGGTATTTCAGAGGAGAACCAACAGAAAATTTTTGACCCGTTCTATACGAGTAAAGACGTTGGGAAGGGGATGGGTCTCGGCTTGAGTATCTGTTATCGAATTCTTGGCCAACATGGCTCGAAAATTGAGATTGAAAGCGAGGTTGGGTCTGGGACAAAATTTAATCTACATTTTCCGATCATTCTTGATGGTTCGGGCGACAACAAATTTAAGGAAAAAGAAGCACGTTTCGAAAAACAACTGTAAACACCAATAGACCACACAACGAATGAGCGAATCCATTAAGCAAGGAGATTACTATATTCTTTTCGTCGATGATGAGGAAAAGACTAGGAAAGCGTTTAAACGCCTCTTTGAAGACGAATTTAAGATCCTACTCGCTTCCGATGGTGCGGAGGGCTATTCGGTCTTCGAGAAACATAAGGAGGAGATTGGGGTGATTGTAACTGATCAAAAGATGCCTCGCGAGACAGGGGTGCAGTTTTTGAGCCGGGTTGCAGAGATTGATTCTCAGATTGTTCGTGTTCTTTCTACCGCTTATGCTGAGCTTGATGCCGCTATTGCAGGGGTAAATGAAGCGGGTATTTATCGTTACGTGACGAAGCCTTGGGATGTGGCCGAGTTAGAGATCACTTTGCGGCGGGCTATGGAGTTGTTTTTACTTCGTAAGGATAACCTTGCTGGGGGAAGTGGCGGTCCCGATACAGAGAAGCTACTCATGAACCAACGTGTAGCCAGTCTCGCTTTTGCGGAAGCGGTCGCGCGGGCTGAAATGGCTTTATCTGTTACTGCTGGGGCGACGTTCTTGAATTTTCTGGGAATGGAAGGCTTAGTAGATGATGGAGAAGTTGATTGGGCTTCTCGCTACAACACGCAGCTCGATTTTTTTGAAGGGGTGTGTCGTGAAGTCGCCGATTCTAAGAATAGTGAGCCAACTCTCGACTGGGCTAGAACTGCTCCTCCATCAATGGCGATTCAAGCAGCAGCCGTGGGTTGTGAAGGTCTAAAAATGGTTGGTGACGGGAATGATGCGAGTGTTTGGCCCGGTCCTGCACCTGTGCTTTCTGGTGTTCTTCGCTCATTGATGATCGCTTTTTCCGATATGTTAGGTCAATTACCGGACTCTGTTTGTGAGGTGAAGGCGAATTTTAATACCGTGGATTTCATTTTTAATGGGACGCCTCTAAAGAATGGGTTGTTGCAATTAGCCACTCGGCCTGAGGATTCGGAAGTTTTACGTAATCTTCTGCGAGCCTGCTTGATGATTGAGCATGAGGGAGGAACTTTGAGCTTCATTCCCAACGAAGGAGGTTTGTATGTCCGTCTCGGTTTCGAAGAACAGGTAAGTGGTGGCAATAGTGGTCTAGCTGTTGTTCAGCGATTAACTGGGTTTACTTCCTCTTAGCAGGCAAATTTTTGTACAGTTCCGATCTAAATCGATTGGGAAGAAATAATCTGTCTCTTCATCTTTGATGGGACAGGTAGCCTCATAAAGCGATTATTTTCGCGAAAAATTGCTTCGAGGTTGCGTCAGGGGGAGGAGTTTCCTCTCATGGGGCTGTGATTGAGGAGGCCCGCGCAGTTCTAAAAGAGACCTTTGGTTTCGATGATTTCCTGCAAGGGCAGTCTGAAATCGTAGAAGCTATCTTACAGGGTCAGGACGGCTTGGCGGTGATGCCTACTGGAGGGGGAAAGAGCCTTTGCTATCAGCTTCCAGGTTTAGTCAAAGAGGGGGTGACTCTCGTGGTAAGTCCCTTGATTGCTCTGATGAAGGATCAGGTAGACGCTCTCTTAGCTCGAGGAGTGAAGGCTGCTCTGATTAATTCAACGCAATCATGGGATGAGCAGCGTGAGCGTCTCAATGCAATGCGGAAGGGCGAGCTGAAGTTGCTCTACGTTGCTCCCGAGCGGTTTCGGGCGGCTAGTTTCATGAATGCAATTCGTGAGGTGCCAATTGGTTTGCTCGCGATTGATGAAGCTCATTGCTTGAGTCAATGGGGTCATGATTTTCGGCCAGACTATATGAGGTTGGGGCGTGCGCGGGCAGAGCTGGGCAATCCTCAGTGTGTTGCGTTTACCGCTACTGCGACTTCTGTTGTTCGAGAAGATATCCATAAGGTTCTACGGCTAAAGAAGCCTTTTGAGACCATTACAGGTTTTGCTCGGCCTAATTTGAGTTTCAATATTTCTGCGGTTGCTAAAAAGGCGGAAAAGTTTAAGCGGTTACGAGAGGTAATTTCAGAATATAAGACGGGAATCGTTTACTGTGCGACTCGTAAAAAGGTGGAAGAAGTCAGCGAGACTCTAGCGAGCTGGGGGTTGAAAATTGCAGCTTATCACGGGGGAATGACTGATCAGGAGCGAGATCGTATTCAGAATGAATTCATTTCACGGAAGAAGGATGTGGCAGTGGCGACTAATGCTTTTGGGATGGGGATCGATCGAAGTGATGTCCGGTTTGTCGCTCATTTTGAGGTGCCTGGTAGTATCGAGGCTTATTATCAAGAAGCAGGTCGAGCAGGTCGTGACGGAGAGGCTGCTTGGTGTGAGTTGCTGTGGAATTTTGCAGATACTCGCACCCAAGAATTTTTTCTTGATGGAGTAAATCCAAGTCCAGCTATGGTACGTGATCTCTATAATTGGCTGTGTGCGGAGAGTGATGAGCGGAATGAAGTGTTGCGGAGCCTAGACGAAATGAAAGAGGAGGTTGGAGTGGCGAATGGGATGGCAGTGGGAAGCGCTCTTGGGATGTTAGTGCGTATGGGTGTACTTGAACGTTTTGACGTTTCCGGACGTCGGGTTCGAGGAACTCGTCTTTTAAAGAAAGAAGAAGGCTTACAGCTTGATGAGAAAATGATGGCGGAAAAGGAGCGTCGAGATCGTCGAAAATTAGATGCGATGATCGAGCTTTGTGAGTCGGGCAGTTGTCGGCAGGAATGGATTTTAGAATATTTCGGGGAAGAGGGCCAAGAGTGTGGCACCTGTGATGTTTGCCGCAGTGGTAGACAAGGTCAACGTCGAGAGTTGAGTGAAACGGAGTTAACAGTTGTTCGCAAAGCGCTCAGTGGGGTGGCACGCGCTTCGCATCGGACTGGCAATAAGTGGGAACCTCGTTATGGGCGGGGAAAGATCATCCTCATGTTGGCGGGTAGTAAAAGCCAGGAAATGGTTTCGACTAATTTAAGCCGTTTGACCACCTATGGTCTTCTTAAGGAGGAGGGGACAGCTTTTTTAAATGAGCTTTTTCCTGCAATGACTGATGCCGGATTATTACAAACTGTTCGCAAGGGTGATTACCCACTTCTAACTCTAACTGAGCGTGGCCATGCTGTGATGATGGGACGGCGTTCAGCTCGTTTGGTCTGGCCGGATCTCCGCTCTACGGCTGCAGTGGAGAGTGGAAGCTTCGATTCGAGACTTTATTCTCGCTTGGTAGACTGGCGCAGTGATTTGGCCCGACGAGAAGGGTGTGCCCCTTATATGATTTTGAGCAACAAGGCGCTTGAAGGTGTTGCTCGAGTTAAGCCGACAAATTTTGCGGAAGCTCTCGAGATTTCGGGTATTGGGCAGGCGAAAGTGCATCAGTACGGAGAGAGCCTCTTAGCCTTGGTTGCTAAAAGTAGTTGAAAACAAGCTGGTAAGCGTCGGAATCTCCGCGATGTTAAGAGGCGTATGAAGGTGAATGTTCCTTTACCTCCTCAGAAGCTCTTCCGGATGTTCCATGCGGGTGAGATTTCTCGTGCCGAGTTGCAGCTTCGATTGGCAGGCCATCAACGCGAACTCATTGCAGAGATCGAGGAACGCCGCCTGAATCCCTTGGTTGCTTTTGTAGAAGATTTTCAGGTTAAACGAGAAGCCGAGCGTTTACGTCGACATTGTGGTGAAGGCTTGGCTCGGGAAGTTATGGTAGCTTTGGCAGAGGTGCCTGATTTTGAGCCAGCTTTGTTGATTTGGAATGCGAATCAGAGGGATATTCCATTCCATTGTTTTTTTCGCTTTCGTCGTGAGCCGATTTTTCGACTTCGGTCAATAAAAGATCGCGGAATGAGCGTCGTTGCTGAGGTCGAGTATGGGTCTGCCGATCGGAAGCTGACTCAGCATGAGGTTTTTACTCTACACCGCTCGGTGGGGAATCATCTCGTTGTGAGTAAACGTAGGAAAGCCTCTTAGTTGTTAAGAGAGAATTTTGAGCATTTTACTACGGCAAACATCGTGGGATATCTTTTTTAGATGGAATTTCCGTAGAATTCGCCCACAGGCTCGCCCTGCGAGATTGTCGAGAACTTCAGTTTCGGATTCTTTGCGACCTTTGCTGGCTTGTCTTTTGTCTGTGAGTGCTGCAGCCCATGAAATTAAGCTTCCACCAGGGAAGAGCATACAGGCGAGGTGGAAATAGAGGTGGCGATACATTTCTCCATTTTGTTGGTGTGACCAGAGCTCTTTCTTGAACCCTCCGGTAGGGAGGCCTCGAGTTTGGATCCGCATTTTAACTTTTCTGACTGTTCTGCTGAGAAGACCGATGCCGAAGTGATAACGTTGCCAACGCGTGCTTGGCGCGAGAGCCGTCAAAAAAAAATCGATGAACCGGTCAACGGGACGCATGGTAGTGAAGCCTAGGTTAGTTTGCTCTCGATAAGAGCTTTGATATCGGTAGAAATGATGGCTTCAACTTTTTCGGAAGGAGCAGTGCTATCGACACGAAGAAGAAATGAATCGGAGAGGGCATCAAAGTGTGTTTTACAGCGTGAGAGGTTTTCGCGTCCTTCAAAGGCATTGCCCTGACCATCGCGAATGGTGATTCGGTTAAGAGCTTCTTCGAGTGGAATATCGAGGATAAACAAGCGGTCTGGTTTGGGGGCAAACGCCTCGTTTTGTGTACGAATTAACTCAGGATCGAGCCCACGAGCGCCTTGATACGCAATCGTCGAGAAGTAATAGCGATCGATGATTACAATTTCACCGTTTGTCAGGGCAGGCTTGATTTTGGTTTCGACATGCTCTGCTCGATCTTTGAGGAATAGCTCCAGTTCTTCCTCGGGGTTTTTGCGGCCTTCATGAGCTGATGCTCTTAATAGAGAGCCCCATTGACCATTCGTAGGCTCTTTGGTCGTGACAACAGTATAGCCTTGGGTGTTCAGAGTCTCCGCAAGTTTGGAGGCATGAGTCGTCTTTCCGCCTCCATCAATGCCATCAAAGGCAATTAATAAACCGCCAGGAATAAAAAGAGAAGGAGTTGTAGGCATATCAAGTGAAACAGAATGGGAGTGCGTAAAGAAGCTAAGAGCTGGGAAAGAGGCTCCCAAGGCTAATCGTGCTGTTGGGTTCTGTTTTTTTCATTTGGGTCGTGACCAAGAGGTGTTAACTTCCCATCTATGATTAGTTTTCTGCTGCGAAAGGGAATGATTGTTGCGACAGCAGCAAGTCTCTCTCAGGTATGTGCTTACGAAATTCCTACTGGCGTTTATGGCATTGGCGAATTGGAGAAGGCTCAGGAGCAGGCCGCGCGTACCAAAAAGCCTCTCGTGGCTGTAGTGGCTTTGAAAAGTCAGCCTGAGACATGAGACATTTGTCCTGGAACCATCAGTTCGATGGTTTGTAAGGAGACTTTGAAGTGGGCGACTGTTGTTGCGGTGGAACCTAACGAGCTCTACTCCTTACCTGAGGCAACACGGGCGGCTATCAAGGGTAAGGCAGGGGTGACTCCGAAGGTTCTTGTGAGTAACCCATCTTTGAGTGAGAGCTTCGCGATCCTGAATCATGAGGAAATGAAGAGTAAGGCTTGGAGCACTATTTTTCAGAAGGCGAAGGCTGATGTCAGCAAAGCGAAAGCAGCTGGTAATTTTTTAGCTCCTGAGAAGGTGGTAAAAGCCAAAGAGGGTGAGATCCGTAAGTGGAAGAGTGCAAGTGGAAGCGAAATCGAAGCGAGGTTCATTGCGCTGGAAAACGATGAGATTTTCGTTTTTAAAAGAGCTGATGGGAGTCAGATTCGCGCGCTTGCTAATCAGCTCGATGAGGCTTCAGTTATTGCCGCTCGTGCGCTTTTGCCAGCCGAATAGGCATTTAAAGTTTTTTCGAAGCCACTTTAGCGAGAAATTGCTCTTGGCTCAGGAGTTTGACTGCTGGATTTAGGCGAAGATGGCGTTCGAGGCCTCCATTGAGGTAAAATTTTTTCAAGGTCCAGCCGTCTCCTCCAAGAACGAGGTAGGCACTTTGGTATTTTCCTCGAGCTTGTTTGAGTGCTTCTGAGAGGCAGATGAGTTCAAATGGGACTTTTTGTTCCGCAGTGCCGGAGCTTTGTTGCCATTTGAGTGAGATAAGAACGGAAGTGTCTTCTCTCTCAGCAATAACGTCGAGGTAATGCTTGCTGCCATTAGGCCTAGTGCCGACTTGAACTTGGCTAGTGGTCTTATATCCAGCGATCTCAAGAGATTGGACGATAGAAGTCTCAAATTCTTTGCCTGTCGTGGTATCTCGTTCTTTTTTGGCTTTAGAAGGCTCTCCTAGGAGTGGGTAGACTAAAAATATGAGAAGACATATTGAGGGGCCAAAGCGGATTGTCATAAGAGAGGATCTAGGAAAAAAACGAGCGGGAGCCAATCCGAAGACCGACTCCCGCTCTGGGAACAACAACGCATGTCCCATTCCTAGGACACTTATTAAGACAAGTGGTTAGGTAGAGAAAGTCACTCTATTATGAAAAATATTTTTAAAGTGCTGTATAGTTTCGATTTCATTGAGGACTCGCACTTCGAGTCAGAAATCAGGCTTCTGAAATGATTTCGTAAAAAAATGAGCGGGAGCCAATCCGAGGACCGGCTCCCGCTCTTGGGAACAACAACGCACGTCCCATTTCTGGGACACCTCTTAAGACAGTGGCTAGGTAGAGAAAGTCACTCGAATGGCTAGAAAAGTTTATTTCACCGAAATAGGGCTATTTTCCAGGCAACGGAGGAAAATAGTGAGCGGGAGCCAGTCCGAAGACCAACTCCCGCTCGTGGGAACAACAACGTTCACCCCATCGCTGGGGCACCCCTTTGGACGCGAATTGATTGGATTGAGTCACTTCATTTTACTTTTTTTCGTAATTATTTTTAAAAAACGGAAAACTGCCTGAAGCTCGCCGCTGTTTATCGAGAATAGCGTAGAGATTCGAGCTTCGTAGATTTTGCTCAACCTCCCTAAAAGAAGAGCGGGAGCCAATCCAAGGATCAGCTCCCGCTCTAGGGAACAACAACGCACGTCCCATTTCTGGGACACGATGAAAAAAAATTATTTCATCAAAATTGTCACTTCATTTTTGTTTAATTTTACCAAAACAAAATAGAACAAAACCAAAATATTGTTCTACATTTCTAAAGCAACTCCCTTACCACAAGATGAGAGAGCCAGCTCGGCTAGTTCTCGGTGCGTCCCTTGATGACTTGGTTAACAAGGTGGGAGTTGGGAATAATGATGAATGAGCCATCATCTCTGGTTAGCTTGGTAGTGAGTGGTCCGACTCCGGCGACTTTAGCAGGTTTGTCGTCGTAGTGAATTTCGGTGCCGATACGATAGAGGTCCCGGCTGTAGACTCCAGCCACGATATGGCTTGCGAGAGTTTTAAGGCCTAATCCGAGGGCGAGGGCGAAAGCAAGTGCTAGACCTCCAAGGAGGATTTTTACGGAGGAGTTGAGAAGTTCGGTTTCGATACCGAGTTGGGAGAAAGCGACAGTAAGGACTAGAACGAAGATGAATCCGAATAGGATGCGGGACAGGCTGCTAGCGTATTCAAGGCCAAGAGCATCCATGGAGCGGAAAGTGGCGTTTTGAATAAAGTTCGAGGCAACAAAACCTACCAAGAGGATGATGCTTGCGGTGACCACCCTAGGCAAAAAAGCGATAATTTGGTCTAGAAGGTTAGAGACATTTTCAAAGTTGGCATGATCCGCTGCGACCTTGATGAAGGCCATGATTACAAGCCAAGAGATTAGTTTGGGGAGGATTATGCTCGGTCCTTTTGTGAGCCCTAATTTGGTTAGCACCTCGCCGAGACCCACTTTGTCGAAGATTTCGTCCAACTTAATGCGTTGAAAGGTTCTGGTGAAAACGCTTTTTAGAATTTTAGCGACACAAATGCCGATAACGAAAAGGACAAGAGCAATGATGATATTTGGAAGGGCCGCAATGGCTGCGTTGCCCATTTCCAAAAACGCGTCTTTTAGGCCAGAACTAATCGCATTTAATATTTCTTGTCCACCTTCAGCAGTAGATTCAGCGATCTCAGGAGCATTTTCTTCGATTAGAGTGCTCTCATTGTCTGAGTCGATGGTGGAGGTGGGAGGGCTTTGCGCAAAAATAAATGCCATTTTGTGTGTGACTTTCAGGACAAGTAAAAAAATTTCCGAATCTTTACAAGGCTATAGCTGGCATCAGCAGTCCAGGCCTTTCCTTCGAAGATCCGATCTTCTCGATTTGAAGCTATCGAGAAAGGCTATTCTTCAAGTCCCGGGAAGAGAGGAGTTTCACCACTAGGAGCGTCGTCACTAGCCTTTGGCTCATCATCAGCTTTAGGATCTGCGTTTTCCTGCTTGGGAGGATTGGAAGGTCTTCGAAAGTTAGGACTCAGTCTGCGTGGTTTTTTAGGGTCAGCTAATGAACGGTTGGCTGGGTTGGTAAGACTGAGAGAGTCTAGGGCAATATCGACTTGGAGAACCTCTTTGATTTTGATGCGGGCGGGTTTCGGATTGATCTGACTAGTTCCTGCTTTTTCGGAGAGGAGAACCCTGAGGACCGCTCGAACCGCAGGTTGTCCTTCATGAAGAATTTCGGTGCTTTCGAGAGCTGACTGTAAGCTTTCGTGAGCTGGTGATTGTGGTTGAACGGTGCCCAAAGCCATCACATCGCCTGAAGTACTTTGCACTCGGTATCCGATAAGATTTCCAAGGTCGCTTGTCTCCTTCATTCCTTCAGAAGATTTAACCCATCCGCGGACATTCACTACTTGAGGCACTTTTTGCCCATCTTTGAGGGTCAAGGCTCCTTGCACAAAGGCTTGGAGAGGGACATCCTCGCAGTTGGCAAAGGTGAGCCAGTCCACTTTGAAGTCACTTTCGCCCTTCATAATAACGGGGAGGAGCTGAGATTCTCTGCCCAAGTCTCTGATGAGTATATCAAACTCAATATGATCGTCGGCCAGGTAACGTCCCGGATAAATGGTTTCGATTGTGGCTGCTTGGAAAGGTTCCCAAAAATTCTCAAGTAGATCACTGTTGGGGGGGAGAGGAAGTATTGTGTCGAGGACAGCTTTTTCGGTTTGCGCCTTGAGGAAGGCGTCGGCTACTTGCCGTGCTTGCTTCTTGCGCGGATCTCCATTGGGGACGAGCTTAGACGTGTTGGGAAAAGTGATAAGCTCGGCGGTAGTGTTCGAGACTTTCGGATCCTCTTCTTCTGTTTTTTTCAGGAGTTTAGGAAGGAAAAACAGGGCAGCGGCTACGAGGGCACCGAGGATGAGAAGGAGAAGAAGAATGCGAAGGAGGCTTGATAGGGGGGAGCGACTCGCAGTAGAGGTTTCGTCTTGTTGCCCCTGATGTTCTTCAACTCTCCCACTGCTGTGTTCGGCTTTAGCGGCCGCAATTTGCGCTGATAGGCTGACTTTTTCGTTAGCTCCTGCGTTCGGACTATCTTCGGAGCCCTTGTCGATGTCATTGAGGGCGAAGGAACTCGGTGCCGCAGTAAAAGGTTCCGCCTTATCCTCGGCACTTTCGGCATCCTCTTGGTCTTCGTAGACATCACTTTCGAAGTCAGCGGCTTCAAGCTCATTTGCAAAGGGATCGACCTCGATCTGGTTCTTGGCACTGCTTCTGGCCGTAAGTTCACTAAAGGCAGGTAGAGAAGTGAAGCCTGTGTTTTCTTCGGCATCTTCAGAAGGCTGTTCTTGTTCCGCTTCAGTTGAGGTGATTTCTGAGACAAAAGAGGGGTCCTCAAGATCGGAGGCTTGGTGAGGGAATGGTCCAGTGGCTTCTAGTGACGGGGTTTCAAATGCTTGTTCGGAAATTTGCGGTTCTCCGTTTGGAAGCCCTGTGGAAGAGCCTTCGTAATCAAAAGAGTCTTGGTTTTCAGATGGCTCAGGCGCCGAGAGATGAGAGAAGTCTGGTAGCTGAACTTTTTCAGACATTCCAGGCAGCTGGACTTTGCCCGAAGAGGTTCTGGTGAAGCTTGGGGTAGCTTGTTGCTCAAAGGATTCTGTTGGTTCGAGCTGAGCAGGTTCTTGGATCGGTTCTGGCTCAAGTTCTGGCGGAGGTTCGGGAAGAGGGCCTTCAAGAAGACCTTGAATATTCGAGCGATCCTCTGCGGGGATAGCATACTCCTGATGGCTTTCTGAGAGCTGAGTTTCGATCTCAAGGTCCGATAAGCTGGTAGGAATGACCGGAATCTGAAGAGAGCTGAATGGCGTGGTGAAGATGTCTTCAGCTGTTTCAGGCTCGGGCACGACCATTGGGCTAACACCCGATGGGCTGGGCATTTCGGTGAGAGGAAGGGTTCTCTCAAATAGAATTTCCTGTCCATGTTCAAGGCGCCGTTGGCCTTCATGGAGAAAGCGCTGACCTTCCTTCAGTTCACGGAGGGATTGCTCAATCTGTCGCAGTGCGCTGTAGACTGCAGAAGGACTGAGCTTCTCGGTAGGGTCGGGTTGAGAAGGACTCGGTGGACTCGGTGGAGTTGGTGAGGGAGCAGTAGGTTGAGGAGTTGGAAAAGACGACTCAGTTACAAAAGACGGTTCTACGACCGGCTCAGTGGCTTTCTGTACCTCAGTATGAACAGACACTGGACTGCTGGCGGTGCGGCCATTTTTTTGGACGGCTATTGCTACTCCAGGTTGCTCTTCGCTGCGTTTCACCCACGTACCGCAACTCCGACACTCCGCAATTTCGGAGGGGTCAGGGGTTCTAAAAGCGATTATACGCCCGCAGTCGGCACAACTCGATTTGATCATTGAGAGGTGGGTGGAGTCAAGATGTTGGACTATCTACCAAATGGGCAACAAGTGTTAAGCGTCTCATACAATAACCACGTAAATCATAGAGAAGATGGTAGGCCGGTACTTCTAAACTTGAGAAAATTTTTAGGACGACTACATAGCTTGCGATGTCTGAAAATCACCCTTTTTTGTCTCCGGATTTCCATATTCAATGGTCTCAGCTTACTGCTGAACGAGTTGCACCAGAAACCCGTGAAGGCATTGAGCAAGCTCGTCAGGCGCTGGCTGCCATCAAATTGGTAACATTGGATAGCGCCTGCTATGAAAGCACTTTTGGAGCTTTGGAGGCGGCAACAGAACCCCTTCAGCGAGCTTGGGGTCGGCTCAATCATCTCGATTCGGTGGCGAATAATGACGCTCAGAGAGCGGCTCTCAATGAGCTCTTACCCGAGGTTTCTCAATTTTTCTCGTCAATCTCGTTGGATGGAGATTTGTGGCAGGTTTTGAAGGCGTTTGCGGAGTCTCCCAAGGCAAAAAATCTTTCTGCAGTGCAGGCGCGCTTTGTTGAGGAAACGTGTCATGATTTCCGTTCTTCGGGAGCAGACTTGCCGGATCAGGAAAAGAGCCGGATTGCGGAGGTCAATTCTGAATTGGCTAGTTTGACGCAGAAGTTCTCCGAAAATGTTCTCGATTCAACTAACTCGTTCGAACTTTACATAGAGGATGAAGCTCGCCTAGCGGGCTTGCCTGGTAGTGCGAAAGCAGCAGCAGCTGAAGATGCTGCGGCAAAGGGCAAAGAAGGTGCGTGGCGATTCACTCTTCAGATGCCTTCGATGCTTCCAGTTCTACAGCATGCCGAAGATGATGAGTTACGCCGGGAAATTTGGACAGGCTCTTCAATGATTGCCTCTGGAGGGGACTTCGACAACAGCGAGCTTATTTGGGATATACTGAAGCTTCGTAAAGAAAAAGCAGAGCTACTCGGTCAGTCTCATTTTGCAGATATGGTTACTGAGCGCCGCATGGCTCAGGCTGGTGGAAAGGCTCTGTCTTTTGTGGAGGATCTTCATGACCGAATTCTCGAAAAATTCGAAAAGGAAGCAGTGGAGTTGGAAAGTTATAAGGCGGGCCAGACTGGGGGCAAGGCAGGCCCTCTGGAGCCGTGGGAAGTGGCTTTCTGGTCTGAAAAGCAACGACAAGAGCTCTACGACTTTGATGATGAGGTGTTGCGGCCTTATTTCTCGGTTGATAAGGTGATGGAAGGAATGTTTGCGATTACGAGCCGCTTGTTCGGTATTGAAATCGCAGAGAAAGATTCGATCTACTACACTACTCCGCAAGAAGGTCAAAAAGGCCAAGGCGAGGCCGTAGAAGTCTGGCATGCTGAGTGTAAGTTTTACGAAATTCACGATGGTGAGAGCGGAGATCATCTAGGTAGTTTCTATGCAGATTGGCACCCACGCGAGACAAAGCGGGGTGGAGCTTGGATGAATTGTTTAGAAGCTGGGCTTCCACCTATTTCAGGCCAACCTCGTCAGCCTCATTTGGGACTGATTATGGGGAATATGACTAAACCGGTAGGAGATCAGCCTGCCCTTCTTACTCACTCAGAGGTTGAAACTATTTTTCATGAATTCGGTCACCTTCTTCACCAGCTTCTTTCGGAAGTAGAGGTGAAGTCGCTTTCGGGAACTAATGTTCCATGGGATTTTGTGGAACTTCCTTCTCAGATTATGGAGAACTTTTGTTGGGATCGAGAGTCTCTCGATTTCTTCGCTCGTCACTATGAGAGTGGTGAGGTGATTCCGGAGGAGTTGTTTCAAAAGATGCTAGCGGCACGGAACTATCGTTCCGCGACTTTCTTTATGCGCCAGTTGTCTCTTGGAAAGCTGGACCTCGAGTTGCACGTTAATACTGAACGTTATCTTGGTCGAAACCTTGAGGAAATTGATCAAGAGATTCTCTCTAGTTATCACATTCCTCTTGCTCGTACCGCACCTTCACGTGCTCGTAGTTTCAATCATCTCTTTTCTTCTCCGGTGGGATATGCCGCTGGCTACTATTCCTATAAATGGGCGGAAGTTCTTGATGCAGATGCTTTTACTCGTTTTCAGAAAGAGGGTGTGCTCAATGCTGAAACGGGCCGTGCCTTTCGAGAAGCGATTTTGGCGAGAGGGAATTCACGTCCCGTGGAAGAATCTTATCGAGACTTCATGGGGCGGGATCCGGATCTCCAACCGCTTTTGGTTCGCAATGGTCTTGCTTAGGTTTTCCGTTTGTTTTTCCATCGCAATTTTGCGAGCTTTGCAGGGAAGCGTTTTTCTGTCAGATCAGAAGGCATGAAATGCTTCTTCGCTAAGAAATTTCTTTCTGTTGGTAGCGCCCTCAGCTTGATGTGGCTTGGGCCTCTAGTCGCTGAGGGAGTCATCGTTCCGGTCTATGATATGGAAGGGGTGTTGACCGAGAGTGGTCTTGCAGAACCTAACTTTCTCGACATCAGCCCGGATACTTCTCGTCCAATTACGCATTACGACGTTGTTACGAGCCTGCAGCGTGCCGTAACGGACGATGCGGTCAGTGGGGTGGTTGTCGAGATTGATCAAACAGCTCTTAGTCTAGCTCAGGTTTATGAGATGAGACGTCTGTTGGAGGCGATTGTGGCGGTCAAAAAAGAAGTTTGGGTCTACACCGACTACTTAGACTTTCGTGTCGCACTAATTGGATCGGTTGCGACAGATTTCGTGATGAATCCGGAGGGTAACGTAATGATGACGGGCCTCTTCTCAGAGCAAATGTACTTCAAGGGTATGCTTGATAAGGCAGGCTTGCAGGTCGATGTTGTGCATATCGGGGATTTCAAATCAGCGGGTGAGAATCTTTATCGCACGGGTCCCTCGGAGCCGGCTAAGCTCCAGAGTGAAGAGCTGCTTGATTCGCTCTATTCTTCTCTTGTGACCGAGATAGCGAAGGGTGCTGGAATCACTCGTGAGGCTTTGCAGGGCTTTATCAATCAGGGTATGGTTACAGCAAAAGATGCACAGAAACTCGGCTTGGTTGATCGCCTAGAGAATCGCACAGATCTTGTAGAAGAGCTTCAGGACAAGTTAGGAGAAGAAGCGTACTTCGATTCAACTTATGTTCAGAATGGCTACGAGGAGCCAGAAGTGGCTGGCTTTTTTGATTTAATGAAGTTGATGTTCTCATCAGGCAGCGCAGCTGATTTTGAGGAGCCTTATATTGCGGTGGTCGCCTTTGAGGGCGCGATCAGTCTAGCTTCTATCACTCCCACTCGAGATGAGGTGATTCGATTGGTTGAAGATGAAATGTGTGAGGCCTTGGTTCTGCGAGTAGATTCTCCCGGAGGCTCCGCTCTCGCATCCGATATTCTCTGGGAGGCTATTGATGAATTTAAGGCTACCGATCGCCCTGTGGTCGTTTCGATGGGTTCGGTGGCGGCAAGCGGGGGATATTATATTTCGGCTGGTGCAGACCATATTTTTGCCGAAGCAACGACGATTACGGGAAGTATCGGGGTGGTGGGAATGAAAATTGCAATGGGCGGAACGCTTGAAAAGCTAGGAATTAGCACCCATCAAACAAAGAGGGGAGAGCACGCGGATCTCTATAATACTACTGAAGTTTTCAGTGAAACTGAACGGAAATTGGTGAAGCAATCGATGGAGCAGGTTTATGGCGTATTCAAAGGTCGTATCATCGAAGGTCGTGGTGAGCGTATTCAGGGAGATTTGGAGAAGCTAGCTGGTGGCCGGGTTTATTCCGGTCATGATGCCCTACGTATTGGTCTAGTCGATGAGCTCGGTGGCCTTGGGGAAGCCATCGATAAGGCCATGGAATTGGCTGAGATCGCTAAGGACGAGGAAGTAAAAAGCTATCTTTTTCCAGAACCAAAAGGGGCTTTTGAAATGCTTTTTCAGCAAGAGAGTGAACCGGTGAACGACCACTTCATTACTCTGCAGAACCGTTCGAAAGAGGTTCAGGCTCTAGAGGAGTTTTTGTTGAGCCAAGGTGGGTTGGCTTTGTTGCCTGAGGACAAGCGTGCGTCCTTGCGAGATACTCTTAAGCAACTGCGGGCTATCCAATCGGATCGGATTCAGCTCATTGGTGGTGGATACCCTACATTTTAGAAATCTAGCAATTTTTGCAAAGGATTTGGCAAGTTTAGGCGTTAGAGTTTGAAGTGTTTGTTTTGAAAGCAGAGAAAAGTTTGGTTTTTTGGCGGAGATTCTTCGCTGGGTGTGGATTGCTTTTTTTAGCTGGAGGGTTGCATGGTCAGGATGGGGCTTTAAGCGAGTCAGATCGTCAGGCTTTGCTTAAACGGTTGGAAGACTTACAAAATGGCGCCGGAGGAAGGGCGGAAGAGCGTGCATCGATCGCGCTGAGTGTTTTCAAAGCTGCAGCTCAGAGTGAGGCCAAAGCGCATGAGCTTTATATGAAATGCGTTGAGAAAGTGCGCTTTCAGGATGAAAAGAAAACAGGCTCACAATTTCGCGACTGGAAGCGTCGGCATCGTGAGCGTAATGATGATCCTGCCTTTCGCAGGCAGCTTTGTTACCAACTTTTATGGCTTGTTCTTTGCATTGAAGTTGAAGGAGGGTTAGAGACTTCAGAAGCCAATGCGCGGGCCGTTAAGGTTGTGGAACAGATTTTAGCCGATACCGAGCTCGATGGAGGGGTACTTAGAGGTCTTGAAGATGACGTCACAAACTCCGTCTTTTCGTCAGCTTACCAAGTGAATTTAGAGACAAAGTTTCCGCGTTCTCCAATGAAGCTGGAGAGTCTTTATCGCGAATCTGTTATTCCGAACCTCGTTACGAATGGGAATCCGGCTGATTTGAGGGAGGCATGGGCGAAATGGATTTTGCACGAGGGTCTTTTAATTGAGGCCCGAGCTGGTGATTCACCGCGAGGAGAGCGCTCGTCTGGTTTAGAAAAATTCCTCTTAGAAAGGCGTCCTCAGATGCTGTGGGAGCTGGAGTTGGAGGTCTATAAAATGGGCAACGAGAAGGAGGCTGCATTAGCGATGGTTAAGCACTTGGAAGCAAACGTTGGCCATGCGAATGAGCGAGATTGGACAGAAGAGTTCATTGGATTATTGAATAGAGCCACAGAAGAATAGCTTTTGTGCGGTTCTTTCTTCGGTTTTAAAGAAAGAACCGAGGGTGCAGATAAGAAAGCTCACGAATCTTTTTCTCTCTGAGTGAGAAGCATGAGAAAGTAGGAGGACGAAATGAGTGAGATTAAACTGGTGGTTGGGTTGGGAAATCCGGGCTCTCAATATGTAGGCACGCGTCACAATATCGGCTTTGAGATTTTGGACGAATTGGCTCGGGAGATAGGAGTCGGCTTTAAGATGGAGCGTAAATGGGAAGGAGAGGTCGCTCAGGCGCCAGGGGGAGGATGGCTTTTGAAGCCGATGACATTCATGAATTTGAGTGGAAGGTCGGTGGCAAGTTTAGTACGCTTTTACCGTTGGGAGCCGGAGCAAGTGCTTGTTGTTTATGATGATATTGCGCTTGAGGTAGGAGCTTTTAAATTCCGCATGAAGGGCGGTGCAGGGGGGCATAACGGCATTAAGTCGATGATCCAGTCTCTCGGCAGTTCAGAATTTCCGCGCCTCAAAATTGGGGTGGGAGCAGCTCGTGGAGAAGGGCTGGTTGGTCACGTTTTAGGAAGATTTTCGCCCGAAGAGAAAAATCTGATGCAAAACACGCTTGCAACAAGTGTGTCAGCTGTGCAGCTTGCGCTTTCGGCTGGTGTGTCACACGCAGCCAATCACTTTAACATACGGAAAAAACCGAAGGAAGAGCACCCCAGCGACGATGAGCAGGAAATACGAAGGACTGATTGTGTTGAACACGAAAGGGAGCGACAAGGGCTTGGATGAACTTGTCTCTAGCATTGGCAAAGAGATTGAAGAAGAAGGCGGTAAGCTGGATGAAGTTCAACAATTAGGCCGCCGTGAGTTCGCTTATAATGCGAATAACGTCGATGGAGGGCATTACGTTAATTTTCTCTTCGAGGCAGAGCCTGAGGTAATTGATAAAATACAGGTGCGTCTTAAATTAAATAGTCTCATCTATCTTCAACACTACCAGCGTCTTTCCTAGAGCGATTTGCTTGGGAAAATTTAATATTTCGAGTGGTATTACTGGCCCTCGATTAGAAATTGATTTTTGAACTTGGCCTTTCGAGAGAAAGGCCACTAGTTTTTGGAGCGATGGCTAATTTGAACAAGGTTTACTTGATGGGACGACTCACTCGTGATGTTGAATTGCGTTACACTCCGAAAGGAACTGCAGTGGCGGATATTGCGATGGCTATCAATCGTTTTCGTGCTGGAGCTGATGGTGAACGTAGTGAGGAGACTACCTATGTGGATGTCACTCTCTGGGGCCGGCAGGCAGAAATAGCCAATCAATACCTTTCTAAAGGCCGAGAGGTCTTTATTGAAGGGCGGCTTCAACTTGATTCTTGGGAGGATAAGACCTCAGGACAGAAGCGGAGTCGCTTAAAAGTCGTGGGCGAGCAAATGCAGTTCGTCGGTGGAGGTGGCGGAGGTCAGAGCGGTGGAAGCTCTCCTCAAGGCGGAAACTCTTCTTATGGTGGTGGTAGCAGTCCTATGGGCGATTCCAGCCCTCCGCCTGCAAGTGAGGCCGCTCCAAGCCCCGCGCCAACGGATAGCTTCGATGATGAAGACGACGAGATTCCGTTTTAGGAGGATTCTTTTTAGCTAGAGCGCTCTCGTTAGAAAGGTGGTGACTCCGGCAGTCGAGTCGTCCACGTCGAGAGGAGTGGGGTTTTCTTCGAAATCGGTGAATGTTTCTACAATCTCGAAGCCGGTTGCGTGGAGCAGATGCCGCCAATCTTCTTCGCTGCAGTAGCGTAGCACTTGGCGTGATTGATGTTTGGAGATCTCTGTTCCCTTCACAAGTTCGTAACGGTGGTTGCGGGTGAGGATTTGTTGGGTTTTATCTAGCGAATGGCTTGTGTACATCCGAGCTCGGCTGCCATCGGGTAGCATAAGCTCTTCGTCGAGGTAATCTTCTCCAGCAGGGAGTTCTTCGTAAACTTCTGCTAACGGGAAAAAAACGGTGAGATAGAGGCCCCCTCCTTTTGGGAGAAGTTTGCGGCAGTCGGCGACTCCTTTAATTGGATCGTCAAAAAGCTGAAGGGTAAAAGCTGGGATGACAATAGCCTCCAGAGGTTGACCTTTTTGAATCTCCTCTTGTTTTCGAAAATCTTTGAGCTCTCCAGTAAGGATAATCGGATTGAGATTTTGTTGTGTGGCTTGTTCTTTGAGTATAGCGAGCATCTCACCTGAAGGATCTAAGCCTTCAATGGAAAAGCCTTCGGCTAAAAGAGGAAGCAGAAGACGGCCTGAGCCACAGCCGACTTCTAGGCTTCGACCGGGATGATTTCTCAAAAAGCGTCGGAGGAGGGGCAGTTCGGCGGAAGGGCCATGAGCATTCCAAAAGGCATCGTGTAAGCTCGCTTCGAGGGATTGATACATCGTGTGAGCTATCTTGCTTGGGTGTTGGAGTATCGCCAACTGCTTTTCTTGGAGAGGCTTTCTTCTTTTACAGTTGGCCTCTGGCTCGCGATTTGCTTTGAGACCTAGTAGAAATGAAATTCGTTCGACGAAGAACTTTTGCAGCGATGAAGTGCCGCCTCGCCACTCTCTATGGGCGTGAGAATGCGGAGAACCTCGCGGATCGACTCTACATGTTGATGGGGCGTTATGGATTAGAACCCCGCGACAACTACGAGCATGGTGAGCAGGCAGTGGGCTGGTCAGAGAAGGACGTCGTTCTTATCACTTATGCCGATATAGTGAGCAAACAGGGAGAGGCTCCTTTGCAGACTTTGAAGAGCTTTTGTGATCGTCGATTGCGCGATGCTATCAATGGGGTCCATCTTTTGCCCTTTTCGCCGGCTAGTTCGGACGGAGGATTTTCGGTGATTGATTATCGGGAGGTAGACGAGGAAGTCGGAACTTGGCATGAGGTGAAGCTTATTGCTCGTGACTATAAATTGATGGCTGATTTAGTTCTTAACCATTGTTCGCAGAAGAGTGAGTGGTTTCAAAAATATCTCAGGGGAATCGCTCCTTATCAGAATTACTTTATCGAGGAAATTCCTGGCCAAGCTTGGTTAGATCAGGTCACCCGGCCCCGGCCATGGCCCCTTTTGACGTCGGTAGAAACTGCGCGAGGTGAAAAGCATGTTTGGACAACCTTCAGCGCTGACCAAGTGGATGTGAATTGGAAAAGCCCTGATGTTCTCTTTGAATTTCTCGATATTTTTATCGGCTATATCGATCGAGGCGCTCGTATCATTCGATTAGATGCGGTGGCGTTTCTTTGGAAGGAAGAGAATACTACATGTATTCATCATGAGAAGACGCACGAAGTGGTTAAATTGCTACGTGATGTCTTGAGCACCATTGCTCCTCATGTGATCTTGTTGACGGAGACGAATGTTCCTCATCAAGAAAATATTTCTTATTTCGGGAATGGAGATGAGGCGCAAATGGTCTATCAGTTCGCTCTTCCTCCTCTGTTGCTCCATGCCCTTTTAAGGGGAGAAACGAAATATCTTGTTGATTGGGCAGAGACTTTAGGTGCACTTCCAGCTGGATGTACCTACTTTAATTTTACTGCGAGTCACGATGGTGTGGGAGTGCGCGCACTCTCAGGTCTCGTCCCAGAGGGAGAACTTGAATGGATGATTGAGCGCGTGTCTGAGCGTGGTGGCCTGGTTAGTTATCGTAAGATGCCGGATGGAAGCGAGTCTCCCTATGAAATGAACATTACGTATCGTAGTGCTCTTGAGTGCCCCAGTGATAGCGAGTTGGGAGCGCGGCGATTTATTTGTTCTCAGGCTGTGATGCTAGCTCTCGCTGGAATCCCCGGGGTTTATTTCCATTCGATCATCGGGAGTAAGAATTGGGAGGAGGGACCGAAGCGCGCAGACGGTGAGAAACGTGACATCAATCGTCAGCGTCTGGATTTTCGTGATTTAGAAGAATTACTCGATGATGTTTCTGGAGAGTCGGCTTGGATTGCGAATGTTTATGCCACTATGTTGCGAGCGAGACGCGGGTGTCGGGCTTTTCATCCGGATGGAGTGCAATCCTTTCCAAAAATGCAGGGAGGTCTCTTAGCCATTAGAAGAGTCTCGCCAGATGGAAATGAGACTGTTCTTTGTCTTTTTAACTTCACTGATCAGAATATGAACATTGAGCCGAGTCTGGTAGCGGACGCCCTGGGCGTCGTGCCTAGTGGTGAACTTCTACGAAAGCGGAGCTGCCTCGCTGACTTCGAGTGGAAATTGGGAGCCTACGAATGCATGTGGTTAAAGTAAGCGAAACTTCTGCCTTTATTTTTGAGTGAGAATCGGGCAAGCCATCGAAATGCCTTTTGAGATTCTTCTCTACTATTTCTACACCGAGATTGAGGATGTGGAGCAGTATCGTGCTTGGCAGCAACGACTCTGCGAGGAATTGGGTTTGCACGGACGGATATTGGTGGCGCGAGAGGGAATCAATGGAACGGTTTCAGGGAGGGTTGATTCTACCAAACGATATCGAGAAGTTTTATCGGAGCATCCTTTGACAAAAGGAATTGAGTGGAAAATTGATCCAGCAGAGGGTCATGCGTTTCCAAGATTGTCGATTAAAGCTCGCGATGAGATCGTGACTTTGGGGCTAGGCGAAGGTGATTTTTCACCGTTAGAAGTCACAGGTGATTATCTCTCTCCGGTTGAATGGCAGGAGAAGATGAAAAATGATGATGTTGTAATCATTGATGCTCGTAATGATTACGAGTGGGAGATGGGACGCTTCGAAGGAGCGGTCTTGCCACCGGTTCCTAGTTTCCGAGATCTTCCTGATTGGGTAAGGGAGAATCGGGAAAATTTAGAAGGGAAAGAAATTCTGACCTACTGCACAGGCGGAATTCGCTGCGAGAAATTTAGTGGCTTTCTAAAACGAGAAGGTTTCGAAAAAGTCTATCAGCTTCATGGAGGGATTGTAACCTATGGGAAGGACGAAGAGGTAAAGGGAGAAGGCTTCGAAGGAAAGTGCTACGTTTTTGATGAGCGGATTGGAGTAGAAGTGAATCGTACTGAAGGAGCGAGTGTTATCGCTCGTTGTAAGTGGTGCGACGAACCGTGTGATATTCAGATTAACTGTGCTTTTAGTCGTTGCAATGAGCGGCACTTTTGTTGTCCTTCTTGTGAAGCGAAAACAAAGAGCTATTGCCAAGAAGCTTGCGTAGATGCCGATTTGGGCCGCTTTTTGGCTGTTAAAGGTGTTTGAATGTAGCAGGAGGCGTCCGATGGACCCGCGAGAGCGAGATGAGCGAGGAAGTTCATAGCAGAGGGGAATGCTTTGCTTGGAGAGAGTTAAGAATACTTCTTGATTGAAAGGTAGGAGGGAATGAATGGGCTGGTGGCAAGCAGGGTGATGCAGAGAATGAACTCGATTCATCTTCGATTTTCCGCGTTGGTGTCGCACTGGTGTAGAAGTTGCTTGATCGGGGCTTGATGAAGTCGATGAACTCCTTTTGCCTGATGTTTTTTGTTCTCATGGGAATTCAATGGAATACTCAAGCAGAGAGCCTGTTAGAGAAGCCGTTGACGAATTCTTTGGGGATGAAGCTAGTCGCGATTCCTGCTGGGGATTTTGTAATGGGGAGTCCTAAGGATGAGGAGGGCCGGGGACGAGATGAGGAACAGGTAGCTGTCTCTCTCTCGCAGCCGTTTCTCATGATGGAGACCGAGGTTACTCAACAGCAATGGTTAGAGGTGATGGGGAAGACTGTTCAGGAGCAGATCGAGACCAAGGCTGGTCCCATTGGGAGAGGAGCCAATTTAGTGGCGGAAGCTTCTGCTGAGGGTACCGATCAACCCATGTGCTTTGTCAATTGGGCCGATGCGGTTTTATTTTGCCAAAGGCTAACAGAGAGTGAGCGTGCGACGGGGGGGCTGCCGGAAGGCTATACCTATCGCCTACCGACCGAGGCGGAGTGGGAATACGCTTGTCGAGCTGGCACGAGCACGGTTTTTGCTTTTGGCGACACCTTGACTTCTGAGCAGGCAAATTTTTATGGGAAAAAGCCTTATGGGGTCGCAGAGGAGGGGCTTTATCGTGAGAAGACTACTCCAGTGAAAAGCTTTTCCCCAAATGCTTGGGGGCTCTACGATATGCACGGAAATCTGTATGAGTGGTGCTTGGATTGGTATGGCGAAAAGGCTGAAGGAGGGGGTGACCCTCAGGGCGCTGCAGAAGGAGACGGGCGAGTCATTCGCGGAGGAACTTGGAACCGCGTCGCAACGAGCTGCCGTTCTGCTTACCGCTATAGCTCCGGCCCAGAAAGCCGGAGTTATAATATCGGCTTCCGAGTGATTCTCGGGGCTGAGCGCAGCGTTGAGTAAAGGAGGGGAAGAGAAGGTGACGTTACTTTCCAGATAAATTTTTTGTATTAACTTTTAAGTTTTCTTTGAGAAACAAAGCTACTCCTCAGCGAATTGGCGATTGCCAGTTTGGCGTAAGGCTACTTGTTGAACCATTCCCACATATAGCTTCACAAAATCACGAAATGCCCGTTCGTCACCTTGCGTTGCAAATCGCTTGAGAAGTTTTTCGCCAAAATCTGCCATCCTTTAACTCTCATACTGCGGTCACTCCTCAGCATCGGACAAATTTTTTCTAAAAAAGAAGAAAAACACGAATTTTTCAATTCTTTCGGTCGGTGATTCCCGAACTCGCAGGTTCGCTCTTCTCATTCAATGGGCCGAATAATAAGACCCTGTGTAACTTGGAGCGTCAGTATCGATACGAGCGACTCCTTTCGCTTTTGAGCCTTTCTTGGCTTCCCGCGAAATACTCACCTCTCCGGATTTAATCAGCTTCTGCACTGCAGGGCGATCGGCGGCTTTCCAGTTGATTTGGCCAGATTTACCAGGGCCCAAGAAAAGCTTCTTACCTCCAGGGAGAGGAATGCTAAGGGGCTTTTTGCTTTGGTTGGTAATTTCCATGGCGCGGCAGGAGGATTTACACCCTAACCCGACAATAAACGAAATGGCAAGGAAATGGGGTTTTGCTCGAATCTTTTGCCTGCCCGTGCGAGGCAAAAGATTCGATATTTCCCTCCCTTTGCAGAGCATTCTTATGAAAATTTCCCCATAAGTGAACCAGCCTTGCTGGGTCGGATTCGTTGGGTCAATCGAGTCTAACGCCTCTGATTAGCCGAGCCAACGCTATCTTCGATGCTCATTAATGAGGGCAAAGATTTCCGTAGAAGAGGCGCTTTCGGGATCTTCAGTAAACTTTTCCGCTAGATCCCACATGCGCATCATGAGGGGCTTGTCACTGATTTTCTCTACCTTTGCTTCGTAGTGAATCGGTGAATCAGCATTAACAATAATGTTGTTCCAGAGTGTTCGTACTTCAGCCCAAAATTCGTGGGTCTGTTCCCAATACAAGTCAGCTGCTGCAAAATCTGTCTCATCAAATTCATCGGGATCCATAATGC
>CAYUHN010000005.1:30014-39944 GCA_964444495.1 uncultured Roseibacillus sp.
CTCACCGGCCATACCGAGAATGGCGGCGCGATCTTGTTCGAATTTGAGATCGGCCAAAGAGTACGCACTAGAGGCTAGAAGAGCGAATAAGAAGTGAGGTGCTTTCATTGCAGACCAAAAGATGCCAAATTGCTCGCGGACAAGCTGATGCTCTGTTGTTCTGAATTAGCGGTAGATTATCTTTTATTTACTATATTCGCCATATCAACCTTTCGATGATATGGCAGGTATTTTTCTCGAAAACAGATTTTGTTCATTGCTCCTGGAACTCATTGTTTTTGAAGCGAGATGATGAGGGCTTCGAAGAATTCTACGCCTGCGGTCAGGTCGCTGAGTTTGATAAATTCGTCTGCAGTGTGGGCCTGATCGATTGAGCCGGGTCCGATACAAACTGCGGGTAAGCCTGCTTCATTGAGGTGGGCGGCATCTGAGAACCACGGCGCCCCCACCAGTGAACTGTTGGGAAGTTCTCTTAGGCAATGTTCAAGATAGGGGTTGTGTGGAGGCACTTCCATAGGGGGAGCTTCGATTGGCTCTGTAATAGAAACTGGCAGATTGTGAGTTTCAATCAGTTCTTCTAGTAGTTGCAAGGCACCGCCTTTAGCCGACAAATCGGGGGTAAAGCGGATGTCGAGGCCTGCTTCTGCAGAGGCAGGAACGATGTTGAAACTGGTGCCGCCTGAAATAGTTCCAATGTTTAAGGTAGAGTGTCCGAGGATTGGGTGGGTGAAGGTCGCGAGTCGATTACTCAGCTTACGATTGAGAAGATCCAAGGAGGCTGTGAGCTTGAGAATCGCATTCTCTCCGAGATGAGGTTGTGAGGCGTGAGTCGAACAACCAGTGGAGTGAAGCTTTGCCCAGAGGCAACCCTTGGTGACGTTGACGAATTGAAGGGAGGTTGGCTCTCCTACAAAGGCAAACTCGTAGTCGTTGGCGTGATTTTTGGCAAAGTGTTTGGAGCCGGGCTGATAGTTTTCTTCACCCATAAAGCCTACGAAATCTACTGCTACGGGAAGTTTGCTAAGAAGGTCTTTTTGATTGGCAAGAGCGGTTAACATCGCTGCTATGGGACCTTTTGTATCGCTTGCGCCACGCCCCCAGAGGCAGTTGTCTCGGATTTCTCCCGCGAAGGGGTCAATGGTCATTCCCGCTACGGAAACAGTATCGAGATGAGGGCCTAAGAGAATGCGGGGGCGCTCATCCGAACCAGGAGCGCGAGCGATAAGGTTGGGACGTTCTGGTAAGACCTCGTCTAAAGTGACCTCAAACCCGAGAGGTTCTAGAAAATTGGCTACTACTTCGGCCATGCGTGCTTCGCCGCGATGGGGCCCTTCTGTTACTGAATCGGGATTGACAGAAGGGGTTTGAACAAGCTTTTGCAGAAGTTCGCTGACGGTCATTGCTTTAGAGTGGGAATCAGTTCGGAGACGGAGGAAAGAAAATTCGCATGGCGAGGAGCCCAGCCCGTGGCTTGAAGCCGAGCGTTGGAGACTGCTTTGTTGGTCCATCCTCGCTTCGAGTTAGGATTAGGGGGGGCGGTTGGTGGAAGTGGTTGGTCGAGGAGTTTACAAAGGGCCTCGTATGTTTGAAGTTGGGAAATAGGCTGGTTGTCGCTTACGTTGTAGAGTCCAGCAAATCCTTCTTTGATGAGATGCACGATAGCTTCGGCTGCGTCGTCACGGTGAATTTGGTTGAGGATACGAACTCCTATTCCCTCTGCGGTTTTTTCTAAAGTTGCTTTACCTGCAAGAAAGCGGGAAAGGATGACGCTACGTTCAGGGCCGTAAATTCCAGAGAGTCGCAGCACGGTGCCATGTTCGGACAGGACGAGGTTTTCCGCCTCACGTAGGATGAGCGATTTTTGAGTTTCGCCGGCAAAATCGCTTTCTTCATCGACGATCGAACCATCCAGTTGGCGATAGACTGAGGTGGAGGAGATAAAGGTGAAGGCTGCTTGGGGGAACACTTGTTGAAGATGACGAGTTCCTTCGCAAAAGATGCTTCGGTAGGCTTCAAGGTCTCCTCGCCCGGAGGAGGCACAGGCGACGATATGAGTGGGCTGTAAGCCTTCTGTTTGAAGCGATTCTAGCGCAGTTAAGTCGGTGAGATCGCAAGCATGATCGGCTTCGCCGGGGCTACGAGAAAGAGTGGTTACTTTCCAGTTTAAGGTTAGAGCTTGTCGAGCGACTTCTTGCCCCAGATAGCCATGACCAGCGACAAGAATTGATGGAATGAGGTTCACGAGAAAGAGGCTCTTAATTTTGATTTTCGTAGTACTCCTGAATGCCCAGGGCAAGGGTTTGCGCATATTCTCGCACGACTGAGGGGCGCATTTTTCCATCGACTTCCCGAAGACCATCGTAGTCTCCCAATTGCACCCGCTCATAGAAGGAGCGAGTATTCATAACATAGGGTTCGAGAAAGAGCGTGGGAGCTTGATAGAGACGGTTGGCTAAGAGATTGCGTGCAAAGATGGGGCGTTCTTCGTCGAGGGGAAGAGCAGGCGAGGTGCTTTGATAGTGATAGGGCACGAGATCGAGTTCGCGAAGGAACACATCAGAAACTGTCTGAGCCAAGGGGAGCACTTGCTCGGTTCGCTGATTGAGAAGATGGTTGAGCATCTCGAAGCGTTGATCGTCGAGGGCGAGTTCATTGCGCATATAGGCGCCGTGAAGGATGAGGTGAAAGTGATTCTTTTTTGCCCAAGGATTGAGAGGGTCAGTCCAGCCGTCAGCGTTATAGTGAATACAAAGGACGAGGTCTGGTTTGATAGTGTTGTTGATGAGTTTGGCTCGGGCGTGGATCTCGGCGGTGCGGTAGAATACTTTTTCGGCCTGTTTTCGTTTTGGAAAGTCGGGAAGGAAATCTTTCGGCGTTTTTTTTGTAACAGGATTAAGGTCCTCGCGGACTAGAGTCACTTTGGCCCCCATGTTTTCCAGTAGGGGTTTGAGATGCTGAGCAGTGAGAAGAGTCAGCTCGCCTTCTCGAACTGGACGCTGTTGGGGATCATCAGGGAAGGGCTGGAAATTTCGTTCCTCCATTTGGGCAAACTCTCCTCCGATATGTCCGGGATCGATGGCGATATGGATTTTATCGAGATCGGGTAAAGTTGGAACTGGTGGGCTATTCGGCCCAAATTTGAGAATGAATTGTTCGGAATTTTGACTGAGATGTTCACTGACGAGAGCCTTCTCAGAAACAAGAGTGATGGTATTCTGCCAAGAGAGAGGAAGAGCATAGATTGATTCGAGTGAAATTTTAAAAGACTCGGCAGCATGTTTGCTCTGAAAAGGGGAAAGGTCGTTCCATTCCGGTGGAGCGCCGAGGGTGGAGAGTTTCCCCGAAGGTCCCGAGGGAATGGGATCAGTGAATGGGAGTTGGCTCGCTTCTTCTACGATAGAGCTCAGATAAAGGATGGAGACTTGAGTGACGAGGAGAAGAAGGCAGGCAAGGAAGGGTAGGGCGCGTCGCATGGTTCGCAGAGATTTGGTCGACTAGCGCTTTCGGTTTGGAAGGCGTTTTTGCTCAAGACGGGCTTGGATGAGATTGGAGCAATGACCTTGGCTTCGAAGCTTGTCGCAGGAGGCTTCAATACGGAGGGAGCGTTTGAGTGGTTGGAAGCCAAGTCTCCGCGCGAGACAGTCGTTGAGAACTTCGAGGTGCTCGTCTTCAAATTCCACTACCTTTCCACAATCAATACAAACGAGGTGATTGTGGGCTGGTCGGTCGAGAAAGTTAGGGTCGTAGGTGGTCAGGCCATCTCCAAGATCGATTTCGTGAAGCAAATCAGCCTCGGTCAAGAGGGCGAGGGTGCGATAAATGGTAGCACGAGAGGCATTGATGCCTGCTTTGCGAAATCGTTCAAATAATTCGTCCGCAGTGAAATGCTCGTCAGAAGCGAAAATCACTTCTACAATCGCATCCCGCTGGGGAGTTTGCCGGAGGCCTTTGGCGCGGATGAAGTCATCAAGCTTCCTTCGCACTTCTGGGGGCATGGTTGCCATGGCTTATTCAGTAGTTGAGCTAGAAGGAATTGGAAAGAATGATTATGCTCATGAGTTGGTTCCGTGTGTACATAGTGGCGTTTTTCGGGTGTTTTTTGGTTTCTTGCGGAAATCGGGATGCCCTTGAGGTTCGTCAATTCACTTTGAGGGATACCGATTCTGCTTGGTCAGATGACCTAATGATCCGAGGAGAAATTCAGCGGCATCTCTTTGGGGCGGTAGAGGCCAGTGAGCGAGAGTTACGTAAGGGTCAGTACTATCAAGTGCGCTGGAGAGCCCCTCGTAGTGGGGGGCCGGTAAAAGTGATCTTCCAGTATCAGCAGGCTCAGACTGGTTCTCGTATTCAAATTTTGGAGAAAATAGTGTCTCCAGAGCGGGATACTGGGGTGGTAGAATTCGCGGTAAACGGGGAAGCCTATCGTGATGGAGGGAGGGTTTTGGCTTGGCAAGCGATAGCCGAGCAAGGAGGGGTTGAGCTTGGTCGTAAGCAGTCTTTTCAGTGGCAATAAGGGGCTCGTAGAAAAATGAGGTTTAAAAGATGTGAATTTTTCAGAGTTTTAGGACTCTAATATCATGACACTGGCTACTGAGTGTATTCGCTCTTTTGGAGTGAAGAAAATCAATGACCGAGGTTTCTGACAGCAAGCTTATCGTAGTAGGCGAAAAAATGCTGTGTGGTGACTGAGGTTAGATTGACGGGAGCCGTTAAATTTTGTATCTATTTCTTAGACGATTTTTTGGTGTCAAAGGCATCGAAACAAGTGAGCACATCAAGTACAATTGAGGTCGGTGAGGTAGCGAATTCCCAATGTTCCCAATGGGTCAAAGTGTTGGGGAAGGGAAATTTTTTGAGTAGCCCCAGCCTAAAGAGCTATGTGGACAAGTGTTTAGAAGCGACTTCTTGCCACTCGGTAGTCGTTGATTTGCTCGATTGTCCGGCCATGGATTCCACTTTTATGGGGACTTTAGCTGGTCTTGCGGGACGTCTTTTGAAGCGTGGAGGAGAGCTATCTATCGTAGGGCTTTCCGAGCGGAATCGGGCTTCTCTTGAAGACTTGGGTATTAGTGAACTCATGAGTCTGGAAGGGGAGGATGGAAAATCTGAGTGGCAGGATGGGATTGATGAGATCCGGTCGGGCCTTACCCCATGGGGAGAGAATCAGAATGCAGCGGCAGCTAGCGAGGTATTGGAGGCACATCGACAACTTTGCGAAGTGAACCCGGCGAATTATAAAAAATTCGAAACCGTGCTGAATGTGCTTGAGAAAGAACAATCGTGATTCAAGTGATGAGCAGAATCAGGAAGTCAGCATTGAGTTGTGCCTCAGATTTTTAGTGACGGTTCCGTAGTGTGCGATAGGAACAAGGGGAGTTGTTATGGAATGGTGGTCGTGGGTCCTGGTATTTTTAGCAGTTGTCCTGTGTATCGTAGTCTTTGGGCGTGACTTATTTCTGCGAAGAAGCCTCGAACAGCGTGAAGATGAGTTAGCCGAGTTAGATGCCGAGGAGCATCGGATGTTGGATTTTTTGCACCATCTAGGATCTTCAATTGCGGCTGAACAGTCCCTGCAGCATCTTCATCGAACGATTGTGGAAGGAATTGATGAAGTAGTTGCTGCCGACGGCACAGTTCTTTACCTTCTTGAAAACAACGAACTCGTTCCGGGCTATATTTCTGAGAAGGCACCTGCTCTGGTGCGTTTACCTGAAGAGGTGGCATCGGCGGGTGAAAAGGAGCAACGACAATGGCTGCGTCTGGCCTCTATTTCCAGCAAAGATGAGTTGTTGGGGGATGTTATTGAGTATGGAGCTGCTGTCTTCTGTAGGGGGAACCAGAAATGTCAGTTTTCTGAGCGGCTTCCAGATGGAATCAGGCATCTTCTAGCGATGCCGTTATCTCATGGGGGTCGTATTTTCGGTGTTTTGGCATCAGTGAGAAAGGAGCGAGATTTTACCGAAAATGATTGGGATGTTTTTCGTTCGGCTGCAGAGCAATCGGCTTATGGTTTAGGGAATGCCCTTCTTCACCGCGAAGTTCAGGAAAAGCGTCGTATTGAAAGTGAGCTGCGCACCGCCAGGAAGGTTCAGAATATTCTTCTTCCTGAGAAGGCACCCGATTGGCCGGGATATCGAATCGAGTGTCTCAATCGAGCTGCTCGCTTAATTAGTGGGGACTATTTTGATTTTTTTGAAGTCGGAGAAAAGCAACGTGGGGTGGTGATAGCGGACGTGTCTGGCAAAGGGGTCGGCGCTGGTCTTGTGATGGCGGGATGCCGAAGTGCCTTGCGGGCTTATGCAGGTGGAAGTGACAGGGTGAAGCCCACCCTATCCGCGCTCAACCGTCAGGTCTTTTCCGATGTGCGTGAAGATATGTTTGTAAGTGCCGCTTATTTAGTAATTGAAGAAGAAAGTGGCCGCGTAGAACTCGGAAGGGCAGGGCACGATGCTCCTCTTTTGTATCGAAAGGCGACCGGGGAAGTCGAGCGACTCAAGCCCGGAGGACTGGCCTTGGGGATTGATGAAGGTAATGTTTTTGAGCGCGTTCTTAAACCTCTAGAGTTTACTTTGGAAGAGGGGGATGTGCTGCTCCTTTACACCGATGGGCTCAATGAAGCGGAAAATCGCAAGGGAGAAGAGTATGGCCTTGATCGGGTGAAAGCCGATTTGTCTCGTCTCGGGAGTGAGGGAGCGAAAGGAGTATTGGAAGGCTTGACGTCTGAGTTAGCAGATTTTGTTGATGGTCATAACCAAAGTGATGACCTTACCCTTGTGGTGCTTGAGCGACAAAAGATTTCGTAGGTTTTCCGAAATTTCAGGAAGCGCTTCTTGGGGCACATTTTTCGAGAATAGAAGCGATCGCGCTAATATGTTCGGGCGTATTCCCGCAACAACCACCGGCTAAATTGAGGAGATTAGCATCTGCAAATTCCTTCATGTAATCAGCCATGTGATGAGGCTCCAGATCAAAGCCCGTCGGAGCGAGAGGATTGGGCAACCCTGCATTGGGGTAGCAACTGAGATGGGTGGTTGAGCAGGCAGAGAGATCTTCGAGAAAGGGTTTCATCAAGTCAGGCCCCAATGAGCAGTTGAGGCCGATTGCGAGAGGTTTGACGTGGGCAACAGCTGTCCAGAGTGCTTCTGCTTTTTGGGCGGAGATCATGGTCTCTCCCCCGCGTCCGACTGCAGCGGAGATAATAATCGGTAGTCTCTGACCACGAGTGTCGAACACTTCCTGGCACGCTACGAGAGCAGCCTTAGCGTTGAGGGAGTCAAAGATGGTTTCAACCATGAGGATATCAACGCCTCCGTCGATGAGAGCTTCGATTTGTTCGGCGTAAGCTTTTTTTACTTGGTCGAAGTTCACGACACGGAAGCCAGGGTCTTCGGCGTCAGGGCTATTGGTAAGTGAGACGGTCATCGGGCCGATCGCTCCCGCGACGTAGCGCGCTCGACCTGTCTCGTTGGCGATCCGATCCGCCTCTTTGCGAGCTAATTGGGCACCCTCCACGTTGAGATCGGTCGTTAGTTGTTTGAGAAAGCTATCGTTGAGAACTTTTTTTTCAAAGAAGGCAGGGTCCTTCCGGCCAGCTCCAGATTCCCGAGGGTCTTCTACGAAAAACTCGGATTGAGAAATAGTGGTCGCGGAGAAGGTGTTGGTTTCTACAATGTCACTTCCCGCTTCATAGAAGCGGCGATGAATATCGCCGATCACATCGGGCTTTGTGAGCGAGAGAATGTCGCCGTTGTTGAGAAGATCTTTCTCATTCTTGGCGAATTGAGTGCCGCGAGCTTCTTCTTCTGTCAGCCCATAGCCACGAATAGTCGTTCCCATCGCTCCGTCGAGGATGAGGATTCGTTTCGCGAGTGCTTTTTCAAGTTCTGCTGTAGAATCTGGCTGCATAGGCCGGAAGGTCCGCGATTTTTAACCCATCGTCAAGAAAACGCATCAACATATCATGATTTGTTGTTTTGTTTTAGACTGAGCTTATCTATTCAGTGTTTTTTGTTTGGTGGCAATTGTTTCGAGAGCCGCAACCGCATCGTCAATGTTTCCATCGAAAAAGACATCAAGTACTTTGGAGAGTGCCGATTCCGCTGCGTCTGACTTGTTCGTGGCAGGCTGATAGATGAATTCGCGGCCTGCCTTGGTACGGGTCACAGAGCAGAATTTGGATAACTGTGAAAGAGAAAATTTTGCGCGCATTGGTCCTAAAGAGTGAGCAATATGGGATAATTTGGGCAGAACTTCAGATTTTTTTAATGTGTAATGAGTTGATCTTCAGCGAGAAAGGGCTTTAGCAAATTCGTTATGAAGGATTCTTTGCTAGATGGCCCAAAGTCGGCTATTGTATTTACATGCGCAGGACTGGAACAGCCGATGCAACTAGATATGATCACGCTTCTAGGCATGGTTTTGCGTTGGTTTCGGTTGTCACAATTTCAATTTTGTTGCTTCTGCTAGCGTTGGGTTTGTTGGGGTTAGCTTCATCAACGTTGCGCTCGACCGATGGCACCATCGCGCAAGCAGAGGCGCGGGCGAATGCGCGCCTTGGCCTTATGCTGGCGCTTGGGGAGTTACAGGAACATCTGGGCCCAGATCAGTGCGTATCGGCTACTGCGGAAATCTTAGATGACGATGAGGAAACCTTTTTAGAGAATCCTCATTGGGTTGGCGTTTGGCGTAGCACGAGGCCCGACGGTGGATCGTGGTATCAGCGTAACGATTTGCAGGGGGGGCTTGAGGA
Organism: uncultured Roseibacillus sp.; assembly: GCA_964444495.1. Classification (GTDB taxonomy): domain Bacteria; phylum Verrucomicrobiota; class Verrucomicrobiia; order Verrucomicrobiales; family Akkermansiaceae; genus Roseibacillus. The sequence continues at coordinate 38,764 of CAYUHN010000005.1, forward strand.
TACGAGAGTAGTGGAAAATTGGGATCGAGAGGAAGATGTTATGTCGTTTTTGGTGAGTGGCAATGAGGAAGCAGTAGGTGACAAAGGTTCACCTCCAACGTTTAGTCCTTTTGATAACGATACCAGTAGTGATTGGGTTACGGTTCTGGGAGAAGGATCTGTAGGTCAAGGTACTATTGTTGAGGCGGATCATGTCACTGTTCCTAAGGTCGCTTTGGTGGGTAATGATGGGGTGCCTGATGGGGCCTACGGTTATTGGGTTGGAGATCTTGGGGTGAAAGCGAATGTTCGCACCGCGAACCCATTTGAGGAGGTTGACGATTCTTCATCCTTAGACCGAGGAGCACAGCAGTTACTTGAGGTGATGATCGCTCAGGAAACGAATCTTGGATCGCTCAATAGTCGAGGGACTCTTTTGGAGAATCCAATTACCGAGCAAGAACGTTCACGGCTAGTTTCCGATCAACAATTAGCTCTATTGCAGGAGAATGGGAAAGAATGGAGGGAAGGCCTCTGGCATGATGTGACAACTTGGTCTCAGGGCGTTTTAAGCGACACTCGTGATGGTGGCCTACGCAAGAATCTCAGTCTTTACTTTGAAGGACGTCAGAGTGGAACGGAGAGAATTGAGGATACGGATCTTCTGGTAGGCCCTCGTAATGAAGAGCACGCTAGTCAGCTGAATACAGATTGGGATTTGTCTCGCTACCGGAAGACAAGCCCTTCTTTTGGTCTTCTTCGTGATTGGGCACAGCGAATTTTACCTGAAGAGGGTGGAGAGTCTGATTTGGATGCAGGGCAGCTCATTTCAACTTCGCAATCGAGTTTGGGCGACCGAGCGGCTTTTGCCAATGACCAACCTGTCTCGTTGGAAAACCGCCAGGTAGGGAGCCTGAAGCCTGTGGTGGTTGAGTCTTCTGTTTATAGAAGTATTTCTTATCATCCCAATCCAGCTGGCTCTCGCCGTCGTTATAATATCAGGAGTCATTTTCATCCACGGGTGCAGCTTTGGAACCCTTATAATGTTTCGCTTAAGGTTCCGCCTTCAGTAATGATGATGCAAATTAATTCGCGGAATGATTTTCAAACGCGAGGGGTACGGATGTTAGGAGGTTTTACAATCAACGTAACTGCGAATTGGCTCAGCTGGGGAGGAGGAACGCGAACTCCTCCTCCGGTAT
>CAYUHN010000006.1:0-39905 GCA_964444495.1 uncultured Roseibacillus sp.
CTGGTGCCCTTTAACCCATGGTAAGAGCGTGTGCGAGGTTAGAGTCTGTCGAATGTTTTCGCATCAAACTCGATTCTCGCCGTATTTCACGCGGGTGAGATGGACGATGGCGAGGATGGTGAAGAGAACGGCGGCGAGGTTCACTAATACGGGTAAGTTGAAGAGGACGGGTAAGTAGCCGAGGAGGAGAGAGGTTCCGGCGGCGAGAAGGGCATAAGGTAATTGAGTGACCACGTGCGTTGTGGTCTTGATGTCGCAGGCGAGAGCGCTGACAATAGTGGTGTCGCTGAAGGGGCTGGCGTGGTCGCCAAAGACGGCTCCTCCGAAGACGGCTCCGATGAGGAGGGGAAGGAGATGGGAATAGTCGAGGGGGGGAAGTTCTTGTTTGGAAAGAATGGAGAGGAAGGTTCCGAGTGCTAAAGGCATCATGAGGCCCATTGTGCCCCATGAGGTTCCGGTAAAGAATGAGGTGAGGCAGGCGAGAGCAAATACTGCGAGGGGTAGGAGGGTGAGAGGGAAATGGTCTCCGAGGTTGGCTGCGAGAAAGTCTCCGGTTTTGAGCTCTCGCAGAGTGGAGCCTAAAATCCAGGCGAGAATGAGAACGAGAAGGGCGGGGAGGACAGGAAGGAGCGCTTTGGGGATTGTGGGGAGACTCTTCCATGCCTTTTCCCCTCCGATAAGAAGGGCTCCTAAGATGGCGACGAGGCCCGAGAGCATTAGGGCATCAGGACCTCGGGAGGTGTTGAGGGCTTTCTGCACCGCGTCAATGCTGGTGGGGAATAGGCCCTGACCTCTAAAGATCCAAAAAAAGATAGGCACGCTCAGGATGAGGATGAAGACGGGGCCGAGGGCGATGAAAAGAAGACTCGGGCCACCACATGTTTGGGGAGGAATTTCGGCTTGGAGGGGAGTGAGTTCACGTGGTTTGGTTTGCTCCATCGGAGGAGGATTCCAGTTCCACCGAGCGGCGAGAATTACGAGAAAGATCGAAGCTAGGCAGTAGAAGTTAGCGGGGATGGATTGAAGAAAGAGCAGATAAGCAGGAGTTTGAAAGGGGGAATCAGCGAGTCCGCTACTGATGTAGCTGAGCTGAGTGACAGTCCAAGTGCTGAGAAAGGCAACACAGGCCACTGCGGAAGAAGTGGTATCGACCAGATAGGCCAGTTTCTCACGAGAGAGTTTGGCTTGGTCGGCGAGACCGCTGCCGACTCGTCCCACCATGAGGCTGTTGGCGAGACCGTCGAAAAAGCAAATCAGCCCGAGACCAACGAGGGAGAGCTGGAGTCGAGCGCGACCTTTTTTGTTCGCTAAATCTCCACAACACCAACGCTTAACGAGATGGGCAAGGGCGCCAGTACGTTCGAGGATCGTTGCGAAGATGGCTAGCTCGAGGGTGAAGACGAGCGCGGAGATATTCCAAGAACCCGAGAGGGAGGGGGCAAGGTGGTCTTGCCACCACGAAGCGGGGATGGAGGTGATTTGTCCATCTTTGAGGAGAAAGATTCCGAAAATGCCCGCGACGAAGAGGCTGGCGAGGGCGCTTCTCGTAATGAGGAGGAGCCCAAGTGCGGCGAGAGGCGGGAGAAGTGGATTGAGGGAAGGGAGGAACAGGACGGCGCAGACGACTCCGGCCACTAACAAGATTGGCAAGATGGCAAACCGAAGAGCTTGTTTCATGATGTGGTGAGGCCGGAGGTTAATTTGCTGCGGTTATTTTTCTCTCAGGCCGAGAACATCTTGCATGTCGTAGAGGCCAGGGGCGCGATTCTTCAGCCAGAGTGCCGCTCGCACCGCTCCACCCGCAAAAGTCATTCGTGAGGAGGCTTTGTGAGTGAGTTCGACTCGTTCGCCGTCAGCGGCAAAGAGGACGGTGTGATCGCCTACCACATCACCTCCGCGGAGAGTGTGCATTCCGATGCGGCCTTGAGGGCGAGGTCCGGTTTCTCCGAAGCGTCCATGGTCGATGTCATCCGTGTAGGAGGTCTTAGTTTCTTCGTTGAGAATTTCTAAGAGGCCACGCGCGGTGCCAGAGGGGGCATCGACTTTGTGGCGATGGTGCATTTCGGTCACTTCGATATCAAAGACTTCGTTGCCTAAAATACGAGCGGCATGGCGAGTGAGCCAAAAGAGGGTGTTCACTCCCACGGAGAAATTAGGAGCAAAGACGATGGGAATGGTTTTGGCTGCTTCGGCGATGGCCGTGCGCTGTTCTTCGCTGTGTCCAGTGGTGCCCATGACGAGAGGGACTTTGGCCGCGAGGGCCTCTTTGAGGAGCTCGTCTGTTAGGCTGGGGAGGGTGAAGTCGATGATGCCTTCGCTTCCCGCTAGAGCAGAGGCGAGGTCTTGACCTTGGTCGTGGGTGGAGTGGAGTTGTGCGTCAGCTTCTGCTTCGATGGCTTGAATGACGGTTTGGCCCATGCGGCCCGATTGGCCTGTGACGGTGATTTTCATAACAAAATTTTGGAGGTGATGGTTTCTGGGAAGGTTTTTAGAGATAGTTTGAGCCGCAAGAAAGGAGAATTCAGCTTTCGGGGAACTCTTCTTGGTTCAAGTAGTGTCTTTCCACTCGTGGAGTGATGCGAGTGAGGATTTCCCAAGGAATGGTGCCAGCCCAAGCAGAGACTTCGCTCAGCGGCAGTTGCTTTCCAAAAAGTTCGACTTCATCTCCGGGGGTTACTTCGGGAATTTCGGAAACATCGACCATAATTTGGTCCATCGTGATTCGCCCGAGAAGGGGGGCCCGTTGGTTGTGGATGATAACGGACGCTTCAGCAGCTTGCGATATGCTACGAGGGTAGCCGTCTCCGTATCCAATGCCGATGGTGGCGACTCGCGTTTCTTTTTTCAAGATAGCGGACCGCCCGTAGCTGATCCCTTGCCCAACTGGTAGGGTTCTCACGAGCGAGACTCGCGAACGAAGGGTCATGACTGGAATCAAGTGGGATTGCCAATGGGGGAGAGGGGAGATTCCGTAGAGGAGAAGTCCGGGTCTTACGAGATTTGTCGTACAAGAAGTGTAGTCGAGAAGGCCTGCGGAGTTAGCAAGGTGGACGTGAGGAAAGGGCCTTCCTTGGCGAAGTTCTATTCCTTGGTTGACGAGTTTGTCGAAAGCTTGGAATTGCTCCCTGGTGAACTCAGGGTCTTCGTCTGCGGAAGGAAGATGGGAGCCGATTCCGACAAGCTCGATTCCTGCTTGCGCAGGTTGGGAGAGGAGATTGAGAGCCTCTGTAAGTTGAGAGGGAAGGAATCCACCGCGTCCCATTCCAGTGTCGAATGCTAGATGAGCGCGGAGAGTTTTTTGATGTTGATGGCAGAGGCTGGTGAATTGCTCAATTTCGGTGAGAGAAGAGAGGCAGGGAGTCCATCCCTTTTGAACGACTATTTCTCGTTCTTCGGGGGTGGTGGCGCCGAGTAAAAAGAGGGGGGTGCGGCAGCCAGCTTCGGTGAGGAGCTGAGCTTCGTGGCAGTTGGCAATACCAAAGTAAGGGAGCCCTTGCGCATCTAGATATTTGGCGAGAGGGCGGATGCCATGTCCATAAGCATTCGCCTTGAGGATCGCCATAACCTGATGACCGCTATACTGGCGGGCAAAGGTGAGGTTGTGACGGAGCGCGGCTAAGTCGATCTCGGTCCAAGTTCGAGAGGAGGGCTTCATGAGGGTGAGTCGCTATGATGGCCGAGAGCGACCAGAAACAAAACCTCGGAAAGTGGCTGTTTGGTGAGAAGGAGGCTTGCCGAGCGCGGAAGGTGCGAGATGATAGCGGCATGACGCCCGAGCTTGAGGATCTTTTTGCAACCCTTCGTTTTCCCAGTATTTCTACCGATTCTGCTTACGCCGCTGATGTGCGAGCCTGTGGGACTTGGTATTTAGAGCGGTTTAAGACCATGGGGCTCGATGCGGAGATGATCGAAACTGCACAGCATCCCATCGTGGTTGCTCGCAATGAGAAGAAAGCTGGCCGCAAGACGGTTTTAATCTACGGCCATTATGATGTGCAACCCGTTGATCCGCTTGAGCTCTGGGATAGCCCTCCTTTTGAGCCAGAGATTCGTGATGGCAAGATTTGGGCGCGCGGAGCAACTGACAACAAAGGTCAGCACGTCGCTCATTTACTCGCGGTTGAGAAGCTTTTGCAAAAAGATGGGGAGCTTCCCGTGAATTTGATTTTCCTTTTGGAAGGTGAAGAGGAGATTGGTTCGCCGAATCTCGCTCCTTATCTGGAAGAGCATAAAGATGAGTTCGCGTGTGACGTGATCGTGGTTAGTGATACCGGGATGGTCGCGGAGGGGGTTCCGACTTTAGGCTACGGTCTTCGTGGGATTGCTTGTTGTGAAGTGCTCGTGAAAGGGCCGGACAAGGATCTTCATTCTGGTGTCTATGGTGGAGCTGTTGCCAATCCTGCCACGGCGGCTGCACAGTTGATCGCGAGTTTGCATAATGACAAAGGCCAAGTTGCGGTGGCAGATTTCTACAAAGAGGTTGAACCTCTCGCCGATTGGGAGCGGGAAATGTGGAAGAGCGTTCCGGGGGTGGGTGAGGCCGATATTCTCGAAGTGACTGGTTCTCCTGCCATCTTCGGAGAAGAGGGCTATAGTGCTGCTGAGTGTCTCTGGGCGCGCCCCACTTGTGAGGTCAATGGCATGTGGGGTGGCTATCAGGGAGAAGGCTCGAAGACGGTTCTTCCTGCCGAAGCTGGTTTTAAACTCTCCTGTCGGCTTGTCCCTGCGCAAGATCCTGATTTGACTATGGAGCGGGTGAAAGCTCACCTTGAAAGTCATCTTCCAGCTGGAGTTACAATTGAAGTTAAGATCGGCCATTCTGGAAAAGCCTATGTTGCTGATCCTCACTCTGAAGACGGCAAGGCTGCTCAAGAAGCTCTCACGGAAGTCTTTGGCCGTGAGCCCGTTCTTATTCGTGAAGGGGGAAGCATTCCGATTATCCAGGATATGAAGGAAATTCTTCAGGCGGAGAGTCTCATGCTCGGTCTTGCTTTACCTGATTGCCAAATTCATTCCCCGAACGAGAACTTTACAGTAGCGAATTTCGAAGCTGGCATTGAGTTGAGTCAAGTGTTGCTTCGGAAGTTGGGGCAAGGGTGAGGTGAGAGGCCAGTTGTGAAATAGTGATGATGGAAAATGTTCTTCAGGTTCGCACTTCGTTGGTAAGCTTCTATGTTCTGCGTGATTCTGAAGGCCTTTATTTGATTGATTGCGGCTTCATTGGTGGGTGGCGACGATTGAAGGAGTCGCTGCGACACAGGGGTTGGGATGAGGAGCCTATTAAAGGGATTATCGTCACTCATGGGCATTTAGACCACATCTTGAATGTAGGAAGTATTGCCGAACGGACGGGCGCTTGGATAGCTGCGCCTCGATTGGATGAAGTTCATTATCAGGGAAATCCGAACTATAGTGGTCTGAGCAAAATTACGGGATGTTTGGAGGGAGTAGGACGCTCTCTTCTGAATTTTCGATTTTTCGAGCCAAAGCGTCTTCTTGATGAGGGTGATTTTCTTGATGTTTGGCAGGGGCTGACTGTGGTTCATTTGCCTGGTCATACGGCGGGCCATTCAGGGCTGTATTGCGAAAAATTGCAGTTGCTGTTTTGCGCTGACCTATTTGCGAGTTTTAAGCGTTTTTCTCATTTTCCACCCAGTATCTTAAATGTGGATAGTAGAGAGATGCGTAGGAGTGTGGAAAATGTTCTTGGTTTACCTCTTAAAGGGGTTATTCCTAATCACGCTGATCAGGCTTCTCCTGAGGCTCATCTTAAGAGGCTCCGTGAGCTTTCAAAAAGGTAAAGGTTCAAACATGTTAGTATGAAATCATTTCTTTTTTTCTTGGTTTTAGTTTTCTCCGTTCGTTCCCTAAGTGGCGAGGAATCCGTCTTGTCGAAACCCCTAGTCATTGGAGCCAGTCTTGCGGATGGGTTTAATCAAGAGAAAATGTTCTTATCGAATAGGCTCTCATTCGATCGGTTTCTCGATGAAGTCATCGTTGGAGAGCACGAGGAGATCGTAAATAAAGGGAGTATGTTCTTCTTTTGGGATCCGAAGAAGAAGGCGTCGGAGCAACTTGAGTATGCAAGCAAGTTTGATTCGACGGTGGTCTTTGCTCCCGACTTTCTTTTTTGGTTTTTGTATGGTGAGACGATAGGGGGAGAAAAGAAGAGGTTAGAAAATCTAGAGTTTGGCTTGCAGAGTCTTGAGGGAATTAAGGGCCTGATGGTCGTGGGCACCATTCCCGATGCAAGTGCTGCCGGTGGAGGAATTCTCAATCATAGTCAAATTCCACAGAAAGAAACGATAGCGAAAGCCAACGCAAAAATTAAGGAGTGGGTCGCGGCTCGAGAGGAAACGGCATTGCTTGATTTATACACGTTATCGGAAGATTTGCGGGAAGGCCGTGATATGAAGATGGGAGAGGTTGTGATTCCTGCCAAACTTGCAAGTGGTTCTCTTCAATCGGATAAGTTGCATCCTACTGAAAAAGGAGTTCGCTTGATTGCTCTCTTTTGCCTGCAAGCGTTGCAGGAAGTTTCGAGCTTCGAGCGTTCTCTGGTTAATTGGGAGGTGGAGTAGGTGAACAGTGTGGGTAGTTAGGCATTGTGTCGGACTAAGCTTCGCTTCTGGGTTAGTCGGTAGAAGTGAGCTTTAGTCGGTAAAAAGAAGAGCTGTTGAGCGGTATGGTCGCGGAAGCAGATGAACCGACTTGTGTGAAATTAAGGGACATATCGAACCATGTAGATAAATCAGGACTCCGTTGAAGCGTGTAGTGAGGACGATTGATCTCATGAGCTTCGGGCATTTCAAATCGAACTGTAGCAGTGTCTCCGTCTTGATTCTGTTCAACTTTGAGGGCTGATTTTTCCACAAGGTTATCCAAGCTTGCAGGTGAAATTTTAACAATCGAGAGACCGTCAAGATAGAGGGAGTCGCCCGCTTGGCCTTGAACGGAGACGTAGGCTTTGAGGGTAATTTCGGACCCAGTAGCAGTAACGATTTGTCGATAATTTTTCCATTCGGAACTATCGATTCTTTGAACTTCAAAACTCTCTGTTCCTTCCCACTGAGTCAGCATTTGAGTTTCACCTTGTCCGCGCCGCGCCCAGAGGCTGACTTCATACTGTGCTCCGGGTTCAGTATCGAAGTTATATCTAACTTGGTCATAAGCGCCTGTGGCGCTGGTTGTCGCCAAGAGGGAGCTGTAACCGAAGCGAGCGCGGTGGAGTTCTGCATCAGGATCGGTGTAATTAATCGGCGTAGTAAATTTCGATGAGCTTCGAGCTTATTACTTACCCGAGTGTGATTCCAGCCCTGTGTTTTTAGCCTTTCGAACTGTAGAGGGAACTGAGGGGGTTATGGAGGTCTATAAAAGCGAGGAACTTGGCAAATTAACGTTTCAAATTAGGCATTCGAATGGAAAGAAGTAATTTGCCATTGACTAAAATGGCTGCTCGTCCGTCCTATGAGGGTATGAAGTTACTTTTCGGAATTTTTGGCGCGATTTTGCTCGTGGTGGGCGGGGTTTCCTGTGCTCCGGTGGGGGGCTTTGGGCCCAATGGGGTCAATGGCAGTGGGGGAGGCTCTTCTGTTGCCGGGAGAGGTGGGGCGACGAGTTCGGATGTGACAGCGGGAGGAGGAAATCGGGCTGTGACTTTGCGGGAGCTGAGAGAGGCGCGGGAGCGGGCAGCTAGAGGGGAGGTTGAGTTACCCGGAGAGGCGATTATTTATCCGAGTTCGGAAAACAGCGAAGCTTCCGCTCCTATACTTCAGAATAATGAGTTAACGAGTGATGGGCTATTGGCCCCCACGGGAAATTATTTCCCATACGGGATTCCTATCCCAAACCGACCTGGTTTTGTGTTGAGCCCTTACACTAATACTGCGGTGAATGTTCGCGGGGTGGAATCGGGTCGTTTGGTTTTTGATGAGAGAGATCCGGCAAATCGGAATGAGGATGGGACCCGAAAAAATCCCGACGAGATGCCTCATAAGTTTCGAGTTCCTTAGGTTGAGATTCGGTTAATTGATTGGAAGGGCCATGTTTGAGCTTTCACAAGTTGACCTGAAATATGGGACGGAGCCTGCATTAGCGGAGATTTCCTTAGCGATTGATGCTGGGGAGCAAGTGGCTCTCATTGGACCGAGTGGAGCGGGAAAGACGAGTTTATTAGCGCTCTTGAATGGACGTCTCTTTCCGACGGAAGGAGAGGTTCGGGTGAAGGGAAATAATTTAGATGAGCTCTCGACAAAGGAGTTGAGAGTGATGCGTCAGGCTTTGGCCTGGATTCCTCAAGATTTGGGGCTGATTCCTAGTTTGCGGGTGGCTCAGAATGTGGCTTGTGGACAGGTTGGAAAAAAAGGGTTTTGGGGTTTACTGAGAAGTTTCTTGTTCATGTCCCGTGCGGAAAAAGAAGCGATTGGAAAGAGGCTTGAGGAAGTGGGGGTGTTAGAAAAAATGTTTCAACGAGTGGATCATTTGTCAGGAGGTCAGCAGCAGCGAGTGGCGGTGGCTAGAGCTCTTTATCAGGGGCCAACTGCAATTTTGGCAGATGAACCGGTGAGCGCAGTGGATCCTGAGCGAGGACGAGATTTGATTAAGCTGCTAGTGAAAGTGTCGCGTGAGCAAGGGGTGACTTTAGTAACAAGCTTGCATGATGTGAGCTTAGCTTTGGAGAGCTTCGATCGAGTCATTGGGTTGCGTGAAGGAAGGATTGTGTTTGATGGCAGGCCGAGTGAAGAGGAATTGACAAGTCTTTATCAGCTCTCATGAAGCGGCGCTGGTTTTTGTTGGGTTCGGTGGGGCTGATATTTATCGGTCTGTGGGCGTTGGGAGTTCGACTGAGTGAGCTAGTTCCTTCGGCTGGAGGGAGGAAATTGGCCGCTGAATTTTTTGGAGCAGCTCTGCAGCCAGCTTTGACCTTCGAAGATGGGCAAGTGGGGCAAGAAACATTTTTGGGCAAAGTGATAGAGTCGCTGTTGCTGACCTTTCGTTACGCGGTAGCGGCGATGAGTTTAGCTTTGGTTTTTGGAGTGGTAGGGGGAGCGTTAGGTTCGCGTGCTTGGTGGGTGAGAGCGAGTTGGCCTCTTCGATGGCTTCGGCGCGCGATTCGTCTCGTGGCGACCGGGGCTCGCTCGGTCCACGAATTGATGTGGGCCTTGCTCTTTGTTAGTGCGGCAGGAACGTCACCTTTGGCTGCGGTGTTGGCCTTAGCGCTGCCATTTGGAGGGACTTTAGCGAAAGTGTTTTCGGAGCTTTTGGACGAGGGAGATTCATCGGCAAAAGAAGTTTTGCAGGCTACTGGAGGAACGGGAATGGCTTCTTTCCTCGCAGTGGTGGTTCGAGCTCTACCAGATCTACTAACTTACGGTCTGTACCGTTTCGAGTGTTCGATTCGCTCTTCTGCGATTCTGGGATTCGTGGGAATTCCGACTCTTGGCTACCATCTCGCCAAATCTTGGGAAGATGGGCATTACCATGAGGTCTGGTCTTACCTCTATGCCTTACTAGCGGTAGTGATTTTGTTTGAACGGTTGGGGGCTGTGGTGCGAAAGCGGCTGACGGAGGGTGTGCTCTCTGGTGGAAATGTTCCTGAGAAAGTTTCTTTCGGAGAGCGAGTGAGAGCGCTGTATCAGGCTCGTCCCAGAAGTTATTTTCTTCGTGGATTTATCGTTTTTGCATGCGTGTCCATGGTTTGGGCGTGGGTTTGGCAATCGCAATGGAGCTCAGGGGTAAGCTTGGAGCGGAGAGTTGAGAATGTGCAACGCTTTCTAGGAGAGCTAAAACCTTTTCCGGTGCGAGAGAGCGACAGTTGGGAGGAGCTGATGCCGTGGTTGGGAGAGCATTTGTCGACGAATGGAGTGATGGCTGTTTGGGCGACTTTTCATCTCGCTACGGTTGGAGTGCTTTTGGCTGCCGGGGTGGGTTTTGGTTTGATTTTGTGGACAGCACGAACATTAGCGACAGCTCGACCGCAGGGGGTGCCAGTAGAGAGAAGTCGATGGCGAGTGATTCCTCAAGTCGCGCTACGAGCAGCAGCGGTAGTGGGCCGTTCTTTACCTGAGTTTATTCTCGCTTTTCTCCTATTGCAGATTTTTGGGCCAACCGTATGGGCTCTTATTTTAGCCCTAGCGATTCACAATGGTTGTATTCTCCTACGATTGGGGTCGGAGGTGGTGGAGAATACCTCTCGAACGCCGGGTCAGGTATTGATTGTGCAGGGAGGCAGTCGAGCAAGTGTGTTTTTGGCTGCCTTGCTTCCTGCGAGTTTCAATCGTTTGGTGCTGTTTTTGTTCTATCGTTGGGAGACCTGTATTCGAGAAGCTACGGTGTTAGGAATGTTGGGGGTCAGTTCCATAGGATTCTTAATTTCGGAGGCACGGGTTCGCTTCTTCTATGACGAAATGCTCTTGTGGATTATTCTGGGGGCTGGCCTGGTAATGGCGGGGGACTTAGTTTCGGATTGGGTTCGTTCTCAGTTGGCAAAGGGGGCGGGGTCGGCAGGGCTGGCGGCGCCACGTTGTCGATAGAGTGATTTTGAGGGAGAGCCGGAGGAGTTGAAGGCTCTTCAGCGATGGTTTCGCTTTCAGTGTTTTGAGAAGATTCTGATTCAGGAGCGTCTGGTGTGTTGTCGGCAAGTAGCTCGGACATTTTGATAGGTTTCTGAACGGCGTCCGAATGCATGAGAGGCATTTCCTTAAAGTTCCCAATCTTGGCGAGTAGCATGTCGGGGAGGGTCGATATACGGGTATTGTAGAACTCTACACTATCGTTGTAGGAGCTGGTAGAGTAGGCGATCTCATTCTCGCAGATGGTGAGTTGGCGAGCGAGGGCGAGCATGTTCTGGTTGCTCTTAAGGTTGGGGTAGTTTTCTGCGAGAGCGATGATTGTTTCGGAAGCCGCGCGAGCTTCCTGAGGTCGTTCCCCGCTCGTGGTGAAGTCATTCAGATCTACTTTGCCGTGGGTGCGTAGGTTGGCGATAGCTTCGTGAACTTCGTGTTCATGATCGAGGGTGTGTTGCACGACCTCATTGAGATTGGGAATGAGGTCGTGGCGTTTTTTGAGGGCGACTTCGATATTTGACCAAGCACGTCGGGCTCGAGCTCTCATGAAGACAATGTCGTTGTAGTGTAAGAGAATTGTGTAGAAGGCCATCATGAGCGGACCGACCATTGCGATGGCGAGATAGGTGGCGGGATTGAAGCTTCCGATCATGGTGGCTACTTGTAGTCCGAGTAGCAGGATTGAGGAGAAGGTGAGTGTGAGGGAGAAGGAGACGTTGTTGCCGTCTTCATGAAGAATACGGTTTTCTTCCTTATTGGAGAGGAGGAAGGGTTTTCCTGCAATTTTTGAGAGAGCAGTCTCGGGTTTGCCAAGAATAAGGCGATCGCCAGTTTCTGGGTCGAGGCTGGCATGGCCAATCGCATAGAGAGGATCGCCGATAGCTAGATACTGGACAGTCTCGCTGATTCGACCTCTAGAATGGGAATGGCTTCGGTAGAGGCTGTATTTGGCTTTGGAAGGGTCGACGAGGACATCTCCGCTTCTGTCACGGCAGAAAAAACGAGTGGAGTCTTTTTCATCTACGAGAGTGACCCATCTAGCGTTCTTTCCTGAGCCACGTTTTTCTTTCTGGACGTAGTGGTAGTAGACAACCGGAGTGTGAATGATTGGAGCCGTTAGGAACTTTATGCTTGGAGGGCTATGAACCATGCCGGTGATTTCGGCTGCCCCATAGTTAAGTCCAGCGACGGGGGTTGTGGGGAGGTTCTCGATTAAGCGTTTTCGGATGAGTCGGCCGAAACCATGAAAGAAGAAAAAGAGAGTGCCTGCGAATGCCACGATGGACCATAGGATCGTCCAAAATGAAATTTGCCGTGTTGGCTTAAATTTTTTCTCAAGCGTGTTGAGGAATTTCTGGTCTTTTTTTGGAAGTACGATTTCTGGAGGACGAGAGACTCCGTTGATGAGAGCGACGATATTGTATGGGAAACTGCTTTGTTGTGCCTGAGCGCGCGATGTGACAATAGAGAGGTCGACCCGAGCTCTTCGAAGGCGTGAGCGTTGGCGGGAAGAGATTTTCTCGTAGCTGGAGATGTCACCGAGGGTTGTCCAATCGCCATCCCAATCGTAGTTCGATTGTTGGAGAGTATTTGAGATGAGATTTTTGACAATGGGCTCTTGGCGTTCGATTCGTTTCTCGGCGGCGGTGAGATCAGTCCTCATCATGAAGAAGCCTTGTGAAAAGAGAATGAGACTGAGGGAGGTGCTGAGGATCGCAAAGAAGACAAGAATTCGATGAAAAGGGAGGAAGCTAAAGAGTGCACAAGAGGCTGCGGCTAGAAGGCCGAGTCCTCCCCAGCAGGTCCAGACCGAGGTGCCGGCTCGCGAAGTGCGAGAGTGGAGTTCGTCGTGTTCGGAGATGATGGCTTGGTAGTCTCCTTTTTCTGTGTAGGAAAGGATTGGTAGTCCCCCGTTTGTTGTTGAAGGGTCGGTTTCGGATGGGGTGGAGCGAAGGTAGCCGATGGTAAAGATTCGATCGTTTGGATCGATTCGTTTTTCAGTCCAGCGATAGCGTCCAGACCTCCTGCGGAATGATTCTTTGACGTCGAAGTCGATTCCTTCAGACGGTTTTACTAAAAGGCTCCCACTGCTGTCTCTGAGAACAAAATCGGCGAAGTAAGCCTCGCTCTCGATAGTCACCCAGTGAGTGTCGCCATCAGAGTCCCTTCTTTCTTCCTCCTTTTTATAAGAGTAGTAGACGCAGGGAGACTTTGTATACGGGGCTAAGAGAGGAGCTCGCCCTTTTTCGATCGTTTGAACCTTGCCTGTGACATTAATTTCTCCTTTGACGGCGCTGCCAATGATGGTGCGAGGGATTCTTTCAATGCTACGGATTTCAGCAATTTTGCTGTAGCTGCATTTTTGTAGTAGAAAGCCTGGAATGGCAAAGAGGAAAACAAAGATGATGCTACCTAGGGACCAAGAGCCTTTTTTTCGGCTTTTCAAGGGAGGCTCGCAAATTGCGCAAGTGTTGGATTTGGTATGTTTAGAGTGAGAAAAAGTGAGCCCGCATTTCGGGCACTTAGATTCGGAGACTCTCATGTGATTACGAAGTGAATGAGTTGTTCAAGTAAAGAGAACAATTTGACGTGTATCGTTATGGTTGTTCCGTTTTTGAGAGCGTTTAACGGTGGCTTTGTACCTGTCGTAGAAAGGCTTCCCATTTCGCTCCATATTTACCGTTGTCGAGGAGAGGTTTTGGGCAATTTTTGAAGCCAAGATTACGATCGTCGGAGTAGCGAATACGTTCCCAGTGACAGTGGCCAACTACTCGTTCGATGGGAATATTGTGTTCTTTCATGAGATCGGCAACTAGTCGTGCAGTACGATCTTTGGTGGCGGTGAAAGAACCATCACGATTTTCACACATTTCAATTCCAATAGAATATTTGTTTCCGGGGCCTTCGTAGTCCGCATGCTGCCCTTGTTCGTTGGTGGGGAGACTCTGGTAGACGCTGGTGGAGTCTACGCTAAAGTGCCAAGTGAGGTAGCCAAGAGAGTTATTTTTAGATTTGAGGCCACCGCGGCGGAGGATCTTGGCATGGGTTTGTGCTCCGGCTCCATTGCTGTAGCTTTGGGTGGTGTGGACGGTGATGTAGTGTGGTCTCATGGGGAGCATCTTGTGGCGTCCGTATTGACCGGCAGGAACCATGAGTGAGGTATTCACATAGGTGGGCACTTGCTGGGAGCCACTACCCGACGAAGAAGGACCACAATTTATGAGGGCGAGAGTGAGAAAAAAAAAGGCGACTAGAGAGGGGAGGTGTACTTTGGGCGTCATTTCATTCGATATTCTGAACCTGTTCGCGGATTTTTTCTAGTTCTGTTTTTCCGGCTACGACATGGTGAGCGATTTTGCTATCGTTGGCCTTTGAGCCGATGGTGTTGAATTCTCGGTTTATTTCCTGACAGAGGAAGTCTAGGCTCCTTCCTACGGATTCCTTACTGGCGAGCATTTCGCGAAAGCGTTGGAAGTGGGCTGTGAGGCGGGTGATTTCTTCTGAGATATCACAGCGCTCGCTAAAGAGGGCTAATTCTTTGAGGAGGCGTTCGTCGCTATCATTGATCTCAAGTCCAGATTCCTTGAGACGTTGCAGCAAGAGCGTTTTTTGGCGCTTGGGGACCTCGGGTGCGAGAAGCGCGATATCGGCAGCGAGTTGCTCCAGAAGAGAGAGTCGGGCGCTGGAGTCGTCGAAGAGGGCTTGTCCTTCGGTGGTGCGCATCGTGACAAGGGCGTCTAGGGCTTGCGCGAGAGCCTTTTCGACCACGGGACGCACTTCTTCCAGGGGCAGGGTGGTTTCGGTGAAAAATTGGTCAGGTTGGCGGAGAAAATCCTGTGCGGTGAGGGGAAGAGGGTGATTGAGTTCGGTGGAGAGTTTTTTGAAAGCCAAATGAAGAGCCTTAGCTTTATCCAAATCGATTCCAATGTCGATCTGACTGGGATCGAGGGCGGTGACTTTGAGTGAGATCGTCAAGCGGCCTCGTGAGATGCTGGTAAGAGCTTGTTTTCGCAAAGATGATTCGAGGGCGGAAAGATTACGAGGTATGGAAAAAACGATTTCCGCCTGCTTGCGATTAACAGAGCTGATTTCGACTTCTGCGCGAAAGTTTCCCTGCGTTTCTTCGCCCCGTCCGAAGCCTGTCATCGATTTCATGTGGGTCGATATGGCACAGTTTCTAGGTTTTGGCGCGACCTTTTTTAGAGGAGAAGAACTATGAAGGCTTGGCAAAGTGAAAGGCTTTCGGCAAGTAGCAGGTCAGCACTTTGCCTTATGAAAGCAGAAGCACTCCAAAAATACCGACCTTTCCCGAAGGTCGATTTACCTGATCGTCAATGGCCGGATCGTGAAATCACTGCCGCACCGCTCTGGTGTTCGGTTGATCTGCGGGATGGAAATCAGGCGCTGCCAGTGCCGATGTCGGTGGAAGAGAAGTTGGAGATGTTCGATATGCTGGTGGCGGTTGGCTTTAAAGAAATTGAAGTGGGTTTCCCAAGTGCGAGTGATACGGAGTTTCAATTTTTGCGTCGTTTGATTGAAGAAGATCGAGTGCCTGAGGATGTGACCTTACAAGTTTTAGTGCAGACAAGAAAGCACCTCATTGAACGAACTTTTGAAGCTATTAAAGGAGCGCGAGAAGTGATCGTGCATATCTATAATTCTACCAGCACCTTGCAGCGTCGAGTGACCTTTTCTGATTCTTCGCGTGAGGATATTAAGCAGATCGCTCTCGATGGGACAACATGGGTTAAGGAATTGGTTCCTTCCGTGCCAGATACGAAGATTCGATTGCAGTATTCGCCAGAGTCATTCTCCGATACTGAATTGGATTTTGCTCTCGAAGTTTGTCAGGAAGTGATGGAAATCTGGGGGCCTTCTGCAGAAGAGCCCATTATTCTGAATCTTCCGGCGACTGTAGAATGGTCGACCCCGAATGTACATGCCGATCAGATTGAGTGGATGATTCGTCACTTGCCCAATCGAGAGGCGGCGTTGATTTCTTTGCATACGCATAATGATCGAGGAACAGGAGTGGCAGCTACGGAGCTAGGCTTGATGGCTGGAGCGGACCGGGTGGAAGGAACGCTCTTCGGAAATGGGGAGCGGACTGGCAATTTGGATATTGTCACTGTGGCACTGAATATGAATAGCCACGGCCTTGCTACTGGTTTGGACTTTTCGAATTTATCTGACCTGCGAGCGATCTATGAGCGTACGACTCGGATGGTGGTGCCGGAACGTCAACCTTACGCTGGTGAGCTCGTCTTTACCGCCTTCTCCGGAAGTCATCAGGATGCGATTAAGAAAGGGTTTGATCGTCGCAGTAGTGAAGAGGGAGCCCCTTGGGGAGTTCCTTATCTTACTATCGATCCTAAGGATATTGGGCGTAGTTACGAATCGGTGGTTCGGATTAATTCGCAAAGTGGGAAAGGCGGAGTGGCTTACATTCTTGAAAAGGAACATGGATTTGATTTGCCTAAGACGATGCATCCTCAGGTAGGGCATCGCATTTATGCGATGGCTGATGATGAGAGCCGTGAGCTTTCCTCACAAGAAGTGGGCGAAGCGTTTCGCAAGGAATTCGTTAATGTTGAGACGGAGTTGACTCTCGTTGAGTATGAGCTTTCTCATCAGGATGGAGGACGTGCGGTGAGTTGTCTAGCGACGGTGAGCCGCTCGGGAAAAGCTTATGAGCTGAAGGGCTCCGGGAATGGCCCGATCAATGCCTTTGTGCAAGCGATGGAGGCTCAGGGCTGGAAAGATTTCACGCTAACTGATTATCGTTCACATGCGATTAAGGGAGGCTCAGGAGCCGATGCTGCTGCCTATGTACAACTTCGCCATGAGGATGGGCGCATCATTTGGGGCACAGGGTTGGATTCTTCTATCGAAATGGCCGGGGTGCGAGCGCTGGTGTGCGCTTGGAATTTGTTGGTCTCTGTGTAGTCCGTGAATGTTTGAGATTGATTATACAAAAGATCGTGGTCCAGCTACTCGTGGAGAGAAAATTACCTACTATTTTTTCTTGGGAGTCTTGTTGTGCTTGTTCGGGGTCGAGGTGCTCATCAATTACGAACCGATTAAGCTGACGATTGTCTTTTTCTTAGTGGCGTGGGTTCCACTTCTTTTTCTGCATGAGTTAGGTCACGCGATTGCTGCTCGCCTCGTTGGCTGGGAAGTGGAGAAATTCGTTATTGGTCATGGGAAAATTCTGAAAAAATTTAGATTTCAAGGGTCCTTGGTCGAATTTCGGGTTATTCTCGCAAGTGGCTATGTTCTACCAAGAATGACTCCACGAAACTGGAGTCGGATGAAAAGCGCGTTCGTTTACTTTGCTGGTCCTGGCGCTGAATTATTGATTTTTGGAGTGCTATACTTGATGATTGGTGTTGGTCAGTTCTCTGAAGCGAATGGCAGTTATCTAACGATAATGATGCAAGGGGTTGCTCTCAGCGCCGTTACTGGGGCGGTCATTAACCTCATTCCACAGGAGATTATCGTCGATACAGGGAGAGTGCCCAATGATGGATTGGGTATTATTTATTCCTTGATGGGTAAGAGGGCAGCTTAAGCCCGTTGTTGTCTCAGAGATTTGGTGAGGTTTTTGATGCGGAGCGATGATTCCTTTTGAGAAGGGTAAGGCTGTCACGTTTAGAGCTTACGAGGATATCGAATCTTCTGGAGTTAACCGAGAGAGGGGTGATGTTGTCCGATAGTTCAATTATGGGATATCTCATTTTCTTCGTGTTCGAGCGCTTGATTCTAAGGAGCAATAAGAGGCTCGAAAAGGATGAGGAATTATATGATGGTTATTTGGTCTATTTCGATTTTTGGCGCCAGCGTAGAATATTGTTTTCGATAGGAAACGCTAGATTGCCTTAACCCGACTTGAGACTTCACGTTTTCTACGAAACTTCGCTCGGAGTGTTTTTTGCGAGGTTGTGAAATGAGAGATAGGGTGATAATACTTGGCCATGAATTTCGGTTACGGGTCGCGCTTTGAAAATTGGCAACCGCCTTTGTTTCAGCTCGGGAAGCTACGAGTGACGGTAACTGTGCTGGTCCTAATGTTACAGGTACTAGGAATGCTTGTGGGGTCCTTTTTGCCAAAATTATTTCCGATTTTGGGTCTTTTTATTCCGATGGAATTTAGGGGAGGTTCTTTGTGGCAGGTGGTGTCTTATGCGTTTTTTCAACCTCCTTCGTTTAATTTCGTATTAGGTAGTTTTTTCTTCTATTTACTTGGGAGTAGACTCGAAAATTCATTGTCGCGAGGAAGTTATGTAAGGTTTTTGTTGGCTCTTTTGTTAGTTGCGCCCGTGGTCGTATTTATTGCCGACTTTTTGACTGTTCGTGGTATGCTTATCGGTTCGGACATTGCTCACTTTGGAGTGTTTGTTGCAGCTGTTTCGATGTTTCCGAATGCTGCTTCGTTTATTCTTGGGATTCGAATCAAGTGGTTCGCCGTAGTTTTTGGAGTTATTCATTTGCTTCAGTTGATTATGGTATCAAATTGGGGCGGTTGCTTAGCCCTTGGAACTTCGGTTTGGCTGGCTGTGTGGTGGATGCGGAAAGCAGGCTTTGTTGAAAAATGGGAAGTTGTAGAGGATAGTATTGGTTCTCGCCTTGAGAGGAAGGCGAGATTGTCTAGCGTGAGAAAATCGAAAGGGGTTTTAGGGAAAAGTGAATCAGCTAAAGCTCGTAAGAAAAAGCGAGTTTATGAGAAGAAAATTAAGCCTCGCACGGTTGTTCCTCTCAAGCGGACTTTGGAGGTGGATCTGATTCTCGACAAGATTAGCGCCGAAGGGATGCATTCCTTGACGGATGAAGAACGCGAAATTTTACAAAAAGCGAGTAAGCGGTAGTTGTCTCGCGGGTCTATCTCCTCTCTAGTGAAGGGGTGACTGATGAAGAAATCATGAGTTGTTCGGCTTCCGGACAGCAGTTGGACCGCTTGCGAGCGATTATGCACCGGCTTCGCGCCCCGGGTGGATGTCCGTGGGATGCAGAGCAGAGTCATGAGAGTTTGGTTTCAAATTTACTAGAGGAATCGTATGAGGTAGTTGCTGCGATTCGGGATAATGACGACGAGAATCTCTGTGAGGAGCTGGGGGACCTCCTATTGCAAGTGGTCTTTCATAGCGAGATTGCTACTGAGCGTGAGGCCTTCGATTTGGATGAAGTGGCGCGGGGGATTTGCGAGAAATTGATTCGTCGTCACCCCCATGTGTTTGGTGAGAGCTCGGCCGAGGACTCAGGAGCCGTGCTTAAGCAGTGGGATGAGATCAAGAGGGCGGAAAAAGGAGAACAAGCAGAGGCTTATTTACATGGAGTCGGGAAGGGACTGCCAGCAACTTTACGAGGGCTCAAGTTGCAGAAAAAGGCTGCGAAAGTGGGTTTCGATTGGCCCTCCGCAGCAGGGGTGCTTGTTAAGGTGAGAGAGGAGCTTGGAGAAGTCGAAGAAGAGATGGCTATTCACAAGGAAGGGGCAGCCGCTGCTCAAGCTTTGCAGGAGGAAGTGGGTGATCTTTTGTTTGTGACGGTGAATTTGGCTCGTAAGCTTGGAATCGATCCAGAAGTGGCTCTAGAGGGAACGAATCGGAAGTTCGAGTATCGTTTTGGTTATGTAGAGAAATGTCTTCAGGAGCGGGGAAAGACCCTGCAAGAAGCTTCCCCTCAAGAAATGGAGGAGCTTTGGAACGAGGTGCGTAAGGGAGGCAAGTCAGAGGGCTAAAAGGCGAACCTTTAGAGCTTTTGATCGAAAGAATCTTTTGCTTTTAGATCGAGGAAGAAGGCGGTGAAGAGCTTGATCATGTCTTCGATGTCTTGTTTGTGAGCGGTTTCAACGACGGAATGCATACAGCGGAGAGGAAGGGAGGCGAGGGCGGAAGCGATGCCGTTGTGGACATCGTAAATCGAGTCGGTATCAGTTCCGGTGAAGCGGCTTACGGCTTCGTGTTGAATTTTTAAGCCTTTGCTTGTGGCCACAGATTCGAGGCGTTGAACGAGGAGAGGGTGGTTGGCTGCACCATGAGTGAGCGCAACTCCTCCTCCAAGAGTGACTTCGCCATGTTGAGCGGGATTGATACCGGGGGTATCGGTAGCATGGGTGACGTCTAGGCAGAGGCAGGCGGTAGGATGGATTCGGTGAGTTGCCATTTTGGCTCCAAAGCCTCCAATTTCTTCTTGCACGGCATTGAGGCACACGAGGTTCCAGGCGGGCTTTTTCTTGGAAGCAGCAACGGCTTTGAGGACCTGCGCGATGATGTAGCTGCCAATGCGATTGTCGAGGGCGCGGCTGATGAGAAGATCGGGACCGAGTTCTTCGGGACCGTCAAGATAGACTGCGGGATGGCCGACTCGAATCCCCATTTTTTCGACGTCTTTTGGATTGCTGGCGCCGACGTCAACCCAGAGCTCGTGGATTTTAGGAGCCTTTTCGCTTCCGAGAGAGTCGCGGCGGAGGTGGATGGCGGTATTACCGATGACACCAAGGACTTCGCCTTTGCTCCCTAAAATATGGAGGCGTCGCCCTCGGGCGGTGGCTACATCAGATCCGCCTACGCGGTCGATGCGCAGAAAGCCGTCCTTACTGATGAATTTCACGATGAATCCAATTTCGTCGGCATGAGCTTCCAGCATCAGAGTTTTTTTCGATGTCCCCTTGATGGTAGCCCAAGTTGAGCCATAGGTGTCGCATTGAACTTCATCGGCGTAGCTTTCGACGTAGTTTGCCCAGACGCGTTGACCTGGCATTTCCCAACCGGTTGGGCTGGGGGTTTTGAGAAGTGAAAAGAGGAAGTTTTTATCGTTTCGAGTCATAGGGATTAACATGCACGAGGAAGCTCGGCTGACAAGCCCTCGCTATTGGACGCTCGCCAAGGGCTAAAAAGGCGTTACTCTGAGAATTGTAAGGTTATGGCGCGAGTGGATTACCCCGAGGTGGTGCGAGAATTAATTAGTGAGCTGAAGCGCTTGCCAGGAGTGGGAACGCGGAGTGCGGAGCGAATTGGGATTTGGCTTCTTCAAAGTCAGCGAGCAAATGGAGGAGCGCTGGCAGATGTTCTGCAGCGGGCAAAAGGGGAGGTTTCTAATTGTTCTGTTTGCGGTTTTTTTGCGACTGCTGAGAGTTGTCCGGTTTGTGATGATTCTCGGCGTGACGATAAACGGCTCTGTGTGGTTGAGCAGCCTGCCGAAGTTTTACCTATTGAAAGGAGCGGAGCTTTCAATGGTCGATATCATTGCTTAGGAGGAAAGTTATCGCCGCTTGATAATGTTACTCCGGAGGATCTGAGGATTGCCGAACTTGTTAAGAGAGTGAGCCAAGAGGAGAAGGATGAACCAGTTGAAGTGGTTTTGGCTGTGGGTGCCGATGTCGAGGGAGAGGCGACTGCAAGTTATTTGGCAGAGGTGCT
Organism: uncultured Roseibacillus sp.; assembly: GCA_964444495.1. Classification (GTDB taxonomy): domain Bacteria; phylum Verrucomicrobiota; class Verrucomicrobiia; order Verrucomicrobiales; family Akkermansiaceae; genus Roseibacillus. The sequence continues at coordinate 20,981 of CAYUHN010000006.1, forward strand.
TCGTGGCCTTAACTGTAATGTTACTCGTCTCGCGCAAGGCTTGCCGGCAGGAGCTGGTTTGGAATTCGCTGACGACCTCACTCTAGCTCGTGCTTTTGAGGGTCGAAAAAATATTTAATACGTCAGGAATTTATTGCTGCCTTGGGTGTCTTATTGATGATTGTTGTCGGAATGATGGCGATTTTTCATAATTGGTTATAAGAATCGAAGTTTGGATTCTTTCGTCGAGGTGGCGAAAGTCCTTTCGATTGATTCGCCGCCGGTCTTCTTGATCGGCGGCGAATTTTTTTTATGGTTTTCCTCTTGGTCTTGCGGGAACGGAGGAATGGCCTTATGGGTTCCGTATGAAATGGGCTACGAATTGGGAGTGTGGAAAATGGAGTGCTGTGGTTGCTCTCGGCATTTTATTGATGACTTCTTGCAAGCCCGATGAAGAGGAGGTTGTTATCGATACGACTCGTCCTTTAACAACGGAGGATAAAGAGGTGCGAATTGGAGCGACTCCGGTTGAACGATTTCTCCCCCCTACTCGAAAAAGTCCTTCGATTGACCCTCCCCCTAGTGCTGATGCGTCTTCTTGGGTTTACAAATTACCTGCAGAGGATTGGAAGGTAGCGGCCGCGCGGCCGTTTCGTGAAGTGAATTTGATCTTTGGTGAGGGCGAGACGGTGGGAGAAGTCTACCTGACAACCATCGGAGGTGACTTGAAGGGGAATATAGACCGTTGGTATCGCCAGTTTGGAGAAGAGCCCCAACCATTGGATGCCTTGAGCCAAGTGAAGGTCTTAGGTCAGTCTGGGTATCTGGTTGAGGCCAAAGGGTCTTACAATCCTGGAATGGGGCGTCCTCCTGCAGAAGGAAAAGCTCTTTTAGGGCTAGTTGCTCCGAATCAGGGGCAGTTGCTCACTATCAAAATGATTGGTCCTGCGGAGGAGGTGGCTCGCCGACGAGAGGAATTTTTGCAATTTGTTGCTTCGCTGCAACGTTCCTAGTGCATTGCGAGCGGAATCTCCTCAACGAACTGCCTGCGCTTATTATGTCTTCCACCGAACAATCGGAAACCGCTTCTCAGGAAGCACGAGATTTTCTGCTTCTTGCGAAGAAAGCGGTTCTTTCATTGGGTAGTCTGAAGCTTGCATCGATACTGTTGTTGCTGCTGTTGCTACTGACTTGGTTTTCGACCTTGGAACAGGTGGTTTCGGGTTTGTACCCGATGTTGGAGAAGTATTTTAGTCCCAAGTCATTTTTTATTTATCCGGAGATTGGACGTCCGTTTCAGGAAGAGGGAGAAGCGTTTGAGTCGATTAGGGTGCGGATTCCTCTTCCAGGCGGTTATTGGGTCTGTGTCTTGTTTACGATTAATCTTATCATTGGAGGCTTAGTCCGGATTAAGAAATCAGCCAAAAAAACGGGAATTATTCTTTCTCACTTTTCGATCGTTTTTCTCATGATTAGCGCCGCCGTTACGCAGAGATTTGAAAAACGGGGCGCTATGGTTCTTTATGAGGGGGAAATCAGTAATGTGGCGACGATGTATCACAATCAGGTGATTGAGGTGACGGAATTGGAGAATGGTAAGCCTGTTAAAGTGCACCAAATTCCTTGGGAGCAGCTGAAGAAATTACGCTCGGGTAAGCAGAAAACTTATACGATGGTCAATCTGCCTTTTGATATTCGGGTGGATAAGTTTTATGAAAATGCTACTCCTCTTTCGGCGAATTTCTTTCCGCCTAGTCCTGAAAGTAGGGCAGAGATTAGAGGAGGATTTTATCTTCAAGAGGATCCACCGATGGAGAGTACAGAGTTGCACCAAGGAGCAGCTGCAGTGACGATACTGAGTAAGGATAAGAAAGTGATTCAAAAAGAGCTGTTAGCGATGAAGTCCTACTATCCTGCATCCCTCATGTATCAGGGAAAGACCTATTCGTTAGAAATTCGTAAGGAATTTCTTCAAGTGCCGTTTAAGTTGCGACTTGATAAATTTAGCTTTGATACCGATCCAGGGACCAGCCGAGCAGCGGCATTCGAAAGTGATGTGACTCGGTTTGGGAAAGCTGGGGAAGAGCGCTATGAGATTGTGATGAACCAACCTCTGCGGCACGATGGCTGGGTCTTTTTTCAAGCAAGGTATAGTGAGGAGCCGCGCGTTCCCGGTGGTCAACCAGAGTTTCATACGATTCTCGAGGTGGTGAACAATCCGTCTGATCAATGGCCTAAATACACTCTGTATCTTTCTACTGTCGCCCTCATCGGTCACTTTCTTGTGATGCTGGTGAAATTCTCTATTCGTAGTTATAGTCCTTCAAAGTCATGAAAGTTTCGCCCTTTAGGCTCATTGTAGTTGTTCTTCTTGCGTTGCAGCTTCCCATCTTTTTCATGATGGGAGTCAAAGGTTTGCTTCCGGATAAAGAAGTGGTCGAAATCGATGGTTATACTCCTTGGTCTGAAGATGTTGTAGCTGCTGCTGGAGCGATGCCAGTTCAAGAGAGTGGGCGGATTAAGCCACTAGAGACAAGGGCCAGTTTCGCAATGCTTCTTTTGCGTGGAGATCGTCGAATGAAGATCCTAAATGAAGAAGGTGAAAAAATTACGATTACACCAGTAGAGTGGATGTTAGATGTCTTTTTCCGACCTGAATTAGCAGCGCAAATGCCCATCTTTCGTGTCGACAATTCCGAAGTGCTCAAGTCTATGGATATCGAAATTGAGGGTCGAGGAGTTCGTGATCGGTATTCGTTTCAGGAGTTTGGGCCTCACTTGCCAACCATTGCTGAACGGGCAGGGAAATTACAGGATTTACGAGAAAGGGGAGAGAAACTAACGCTCGTGGAGAGGCAAACTCTCGAGCTTGGACAAGGCCTCAATTTGTATTTTTATCTCAGTCAATATTTCACCTTTGTTCGCGATGGAGTTGTTTTGCCTTCTCCAAGTGGAGGAAAAGATCAGCGGGTATCATTGAGTGTGGTGATGGCTGGTTTTGATGAGATCGCGAAAGTGGTGCGAGAGATGTCGCAATCTACTGGGACGATTTCTCCGCAAACCGAAGAGCTTCTTGGGCAGGTTTCTTCAGCCATGGAATTTTCCAAATTTAGTTTTCACCCTCTTCCCCCGAATTCTTCAGCAAGTGATACTTGGAATTCTGTAGGCGATCTAATTGAAGGAATGATTGTAAATAATTTGGCAGATCCAGTAAAGGCGGTCGAGGACATTCAGCGTTTGGAAAAAGTGTATCTTAGCTATGAGAAGAGCCCTGAGGAGTTCGCAAAAAGCTTGAGAGAATTTAATATATACTCTTTCGCGACGCTGAAGCCTAAGAGCGCGAAGCGGTTCAAGTATGAGGTGATGTACAATCGGATTAAGTGGTATAAGAACGCACTCAATTTCTTTATTTTGGGTTTTCTGGCAATGCTGTCGGCTCTCTTTTTTACGAAGGGGACTGTGGGAAAAGTGCACAATGTGGTGATTTGGGTATTCACGGGATTGGGGTTACTTTGCATCCTAGCAGCGATGGCTCATCGAGCTTTGATTGTAGCCCGCCCTCCTGTTACCAATCTCTTTGAAACCATTCCTTATATTACTGCAGGAATGTTGATCGTGTTCCTCTTTATCGAAACTCTTACTCGCTTTCGAGTGCCTCTGCTAGCTGCACCTGCGATTGGGCTAGTGGGTATGGTTTTTGCGAACATTTTCGAGATTTCATCTGCGACTGACAATCTTGATCCCTTGCAAGCAGTTTTGCGTTCGAACTACTGGTTGACTGTTCACGTTTTAACCATCGTTTTAGGATACTCAGCGGGTCTGGCTGCATCTGTAGTGAGCTTTGTTTATATTTTCGATCGAATGTTGGGTTTGCAGAGTAAGGCGGCTAAAAAACGTCGCCGGACTCTTACCCGAATCACCTACGGAATTCTTGGTTTTACTCTCGTTCTTTCGCTCCTAGGTACTGTTACTGGAGGAATTTGGGCTAACGATTCCTGGGGACGCTTCTGGGGTTGGGATCCAAAGGAAAATGGGGCTCTCATGATTGTCCTTTGGACCCTCTTTATTCTTCATGCGCGAGTGGGAGGGCTTTTGCGCGAATGGGGAATTCATCTCGCAACTGCTTTTAGCGCCGTTGTCATTACTTTCTCTTGGTTTCATGTAAATATGCTAGGAACTGGTCTTCATTCTTATGGATTTACTGACGGCAAGCAGGCGATTTGGTGGTTCTATGGAGTGGTGATACTCATTGTAGTGGTGGGCATGATCGATTCACTTACTCAGCGTTCGCAAAAGAATAGCGACCAGGAAGGGGCTTCGTCGGATAGGAAGAAAGAGGTAGTGAAGAAGGAAGAGCCTTCTGATTTGCTTATACCAAAGCCGTTGCAGCCAGCTACAGAGGAAGGGTAAATTTCTCTCTTTGGACTATCTGAACGCTTTTCATTTTTTCGAATTTCCTCAATCTAGGGAATGAGCGATGGATTGAGGCTACTTTTTTTGGGTGACATTGTTGGCGAGCCTGGAAGGAAAACGGTTTTTCAACACTTAGACGAAATTCGTAGTTCGGAGTCTATTGATTTCGTGGTGGTCAATGGTGAGAATATTGCTGGTGGCCGAGGCGTCACGCCTAAGCTGTGCATTGAGCTCCTTCGTCATGGCATTTCTGTAGTGACGACAGGAGATCATGTGTGGGATCAAAAGGAGATTGTGGAACATTTTGAAACCGAGCCACGACTCCTTCGGCCTCTCAATTGGCCAAAGGGAACAGTGGGATCGGGTTCAGTCGTAATCGATACTCCAAAGGGAAAGGTGGCGGTTCTTAATGCTCAGGGGAGAGTCTTCATGCAGCCGCCCTTGGAGTGTCCGTTTATAGCAACGACGGCTGCAGTCGAGCGACTACACGCCGAGGGGGTGAAGATGATTTTTGTTGATTTTCATGCCGAAGCGACCAGTGAAAAAGTGGGAATGGGACATCATTTGGATGGCAAAGTATCGGCCGTGGCAGGAACACATACTCACGTGCAAACGGCTGATGAGCGGATTTTGCCGGGAGGCACTGCTGTGATTAGCGATGTGGGGATGTGTGGACCTCACCACTCAGTCTTAGGGCGGGCAGTAGAGAGTGTCGTTTGGCGATTTCGCACCGGAATGCCGACTCGCTTTCCTATTGCCAAAGGGCCTGTTGAGCTTGGAGGGTTGATTGTGGACATTGATCCAGAGACTGGGTCTGCGAATTCGGTGAAGCGTTTCCGTAAGATTTACGATTTTTCAGAGAAAGCTAAACCGGAATAGAGGCACAAAAAAAGACCGCTGGAAGGCGGCCTTTTCTTAAAAAATGAAGTTCTTGTTCGCTCTATTTTCCGTAGGTCACTGGCTGGGCAAAATTAGGAAGCGGGCGAAGCGGAGGAACAGGGTCTTCTCCGGTGCAGCAGCCGCCAGAGCATGAAGTAAGGGCGAGTGCGGATAGGCCGAGGGCTAAGAGAGAGAGACTGCTGATGAATGTTTTGATCATGGTGTGAGTTCGAATAGTGTTCGGGAATTATTAAACAAAAAAGCTGGAGCCCTTTGCAAGGCTCCAGCTGATAATATTTGGTAATCAGTCGTTGCTTAAAGCAAGGAACGACTGAAAGTCAGATGCTTTACTTACCGAAGGTTACGCTAGGAGCAGTCGGTGGAGCGATGACAGGAACATCGTTTCCGCCGCATGAAGTCAGAGCGAAGCCAGCAAGGGCAGCAAGAACAGTAATAATTTTTGCAATTTTCATGGTTAGTTTTACTATTTGTTTGGCCTCGGCGAGCATGCACAGAACCTGCAACGCCTGAGAGGGGGATTTACTTGAGAGGCGCGTAGACGCTAGGCGCTCCAGTGTTGATGGGTTCTACCGAGGAACCACAGTTGCTGCAGCAATTGGCTAAGAAGGCAACAGAGCCAGCAGCAAGGAGTAAAAAGATTCTCTTCATTTATTTGGAAAAGTTTAAAATCAATTAAAGTGTCGTTTCGAAAGAATAAGAATTAGTTTGGTTGATGCAAGGCTTTTCTTGTAATTCTCTGACTGTTTAGAGATTTTTTTAAAAAATGCCCGAAAAATCCTTCATTCAAAGGTCGAAAATAGCATGCGAGGGCTTCTAGAGAGGATTTTTCCAGCTACAGATTGGGAATTGCATTGGGGAACGGACTCCTTATCTTCCGCCGCTGATATGAATCGTACTTCGCCACACTTGGCTATCGTGGGAGCTACCGGAGCGGTGGGTCGGGAAATGCTTCGATGTTTGAAGGAACAGAAAGTTCCGTATGGAAAGTTAACTTTGTTGGCTTCAGCTCGTTCGGCCGGGCAAGAATTGGAATTTGGTGGTGAAAGGTTAGTGGTCGATGAGTTGACGGAGCAATCATTTGAGGGCGTAGACATTGCCTTATTTGCCGCAGGAGGAGGGATTTCCACTCGATTTGCTCCCATTGCTACTGCGGCTGGTGCGCTTGTGATCGATAATTCTTCCGCCTTTCGGATGGATGACCAAGTTCCGCTTATTGTTCCTGAGATTAATCCGAATGCAGTGAAGGACGCTTCTAAAGGAATTATTGCGAATCCCAATTGCACGACCATCATTTCTCTTATGGCCTTGGCTCCGCTTCACCGGGCATTTGGGCTTAAGGCTGTTATTGCTTCTTCTTATCAGGCTGTCTCGGGTTCGGGTGCGGCTGGGATTACGGAGCTGGATGAGCAATTGAAGGTGCTCGTGAATGGGGGAGAAATTGTTAAGGAGGTCTACCCTCATCAAATTGCATCGAATGTGATCCCACATGTGGATGTTTTTTTGGAGGGTGGCTATACGAAGGAGGAGCAGAAAATGTTGTTTGAATCTCGGAAGATTCTTGCTCAGCCTGATTTAAAGGTGACGACGACTTGCGTGCGGGTTCCCGTGATGCGTTCTCATTCGGTTTCGATCTCGGCTCAATTTGAGCAACCAGTTTCAGTTGAAAAAGCTCAGGCGGTTTATGGCGACGCGACTCCAGGAATCCGTCTTTGTGATGATCCTCAGGCAGAACTTTATCCCACTCCCCTCGATACAACTAACAAAGATGATTGCTTAGTAGGTCGAATGAGAATGGATCAAGTTCTTGAGAACGCTTTAGCGCTTTGGGTAGTAGGAGACCAAGTGAAAAAAGGAGCCGCTTTGAATGCGGTTCAGATCGCTAGTTTGGTGCTCAGTCAGTGACCTTTTTAAGCTTGGACGTTTGGTGGAAAGAATGCTTTCGCGAGAAGTTCTTCTAAGCGAGGAAGCTCAGTTGCGCTTGTTTTAGCGACAAAGCCACGGTTGTGGCTAAAGTGAATATCGGGCTCGTCGTTAATTCGAGTGAAGTCGAGGAGTTGAGAATCGTTAAAGCGGGAGAGCGCGTATCCTTGGCCTCTTCGATCGGGGTAGATTGTTGCGATAGTGTGTTCAGCGAACTCATGTTCCTCGATGAAGCGGCTTACTCCTAAAGAAGGATCTGTGGGAGGAGGATCCGTGCGAGGGATGAACAGGGCCTTGTATTGATCAGCGAGGTCAATCCATTGGCAATGGTGTCCGATATCGGCAAGGCGACCCCGCAATTTGCTGAGATAGGTGAGAGTATCTTGTCCCACGTTAAGCATTAGCTCCCAGAGCAGATCGCCTGGATGTAGGATCTCCTCACGAGCAAAAGCCCTCAGGACGGTGCCATCGATGGGGGAGTTTAGCTTGGCGAGGTGTTCTCGCGAGACGCCCAGCCATTTGGCTGTTGCGATAGGGCCTCGAGTGTCAAAGTGTTCAGCAGGTTCGAGCCATTCGCAGAACTTACGGGCATCGTCGTAGAGTTCGAGATGTTGGAGGACCAGTGAGAGCGCGCAGACTGGAGGGTGATCGGCGGGGAACTGGTGATGATCGAAGTTGAGTAGTTGAGGATTATGTTCTCCGCCTACGTCGACTACGATTGCATTCGTATTTGCGAGGTCGGATTGGGTCGGCTCGCGACGGGCGATAGGGATAGAGAATTGAGTGAGCAAAAAGGCGCAGGCGAGAAATTCGTCTTTGTGGGCGGCTCCGGGGTGCGTCACGATTAGGCTTGGGGCATTCGACATGGCGTAATGAACGAGAGAGATTGGTATGAAGTATTAGGTCCTCCGAGCGTGCAGTGCTGCTTCAGAGGTTCGCATGCTGAGGATTTGGCTCAGCTCGACGAGTCCAGATCTTTTAGATCTCGGAAGGATCGCCTTGAAAAGGTGGAGGTAAGATGAGCTCGTCGCCAACCTGAACGTTGGTGACGCCACCGGCTAGATTGCCATGCATTTCGGCGATGAAGGAGCCGTCGACCGCGTTTCCAGAAACAGTGAAGGTGCAAAGGATACCGTTATTTCTTCGAATAGCCAGCTGATCTCCAATACGGAAATTAGCTTGTGGACCAGATTCAATGATAATGAAACCGTCTTCTGCTTCGAAGGCTCGGACCGTGCCTTGGAGAGTAGCGCTGGTAATGAGGAATTCGCGACGACGTTCTCGAGGATTGGGCGCTTCTGGTTCAGTAGCAACGGCGACCTCGCTCACGTCGGGCATATCATCCATAAGAGGTTCTGGAACGGGAGGACTTTGTCGAAGGTCCTCTAAGTCTCTTTGCATATTTTGCACCTGAGTAGTGAGGTCATTGCTATTTGAAACGAGTGTTTCGATGGCGGCTTTGCTTTCTGCCGCTGCTTGTTGTTCACGAAGTTCTTCTTCGGTGGGGCCTTTTGGCGCGCTTGGAGCGGAAGAGGTGTGGTAGATGAGAGGGGTTAAGGTTTGTTGGCGTTTCTTTTTGAAAGAAGCCTGTTCTTCCTCCAAGGCTGCGATTTCTCGTTTGAGAGCTGCGTATTCGTCGGAAGTTTCTTCCTCTCCCATTTGTTTGGCCGAGGTCACGACAAACCCCAAAAGGAGGAGCCCCACAAGGCCAAGAAGTAGGTTGGTGGTATTCATAGGAGATATTTGCCCGAAAATCCGAAAGATTTCAAATTTCAATTCGCTTTCTTTGCTCACTCCTTGCCATTGCAGGTGTTGCTCGGCAAATTAGAGGGGCGATGGCGATTCATGCGGTTTTTGGGACAGACGAAGGACGTGTTACTGAAGAAGCGATGAAGCTCTTTGAGCGTCTGAAACCAAAAGACGGCGATGAATTCACCAACGACATCATTGAAGGCGTGGCGGATAATTCCGAGCATGCCTTTCAGCTTAGCGCTCAAGTGGTTGAGGGAATCCAGACGGTTGGTTTTTTTGGAGGGGATAAGGTGGTTTGGCTGAAGGGGGCTTCTTTTCTAGGTGATGACAGAACAGGAGGGGCAAGTCGGGCTAAAGAGGGGGTGGAAAATCTCTTAGAGACTCTAAAGACGGGTGTTCCAGATGGAGTCACGGTGCTCATTTCGGCTCCAGCGATCGATAAACGGCGAGCCTTTTATAAGTGGTTGAAGGCGAATGCGGAAATCAGTCTTTTTGACCGAATCGATGTTTCTCGTGATGGCTGGGAGGATAAGGTGGCCAAATTGGTTCTTACGCGAGCGAAAGAACTGGGTTTGACCTTTGAGCAAGAGGCCTTGCAACTTTTTGTCCAGTTGGCGGGGGAAGATACGCGCCAAATCAATAATGAGGTGGCTAAGCTGGAGCTCTACCTGACACCGGCTACGGAAGTGACTGTTGAAGCTGTTCAACTCATGGTCCCAGCTTCGCGGAAAGGGGTGATTTGGGAGATTTCTCGTGCTATCGAAAACCGAGCACCTGCTCGAGCGATTGAGCTGATCGATGCTCAGTTGGCGAAAGGGGAGTCCGCAGTCGGTCTGATTCGGGCAGCGATTATCCCAACGGTGCGCAGTCAGTTCTTTGCTCGCTTAGCATTGGAGGCAGGCGTAAAAGGGGGAAACTATGGAAGCTTTCAAAGCGCTCTTGAGCGCTTGCCGCCCGAGAAGAAGAGTGTTTTTCCAAAAAAGAAGGACGGGAAGATCAATGCTTTTGGAATGTTTTCCGCCTTACCCAAGGTGGCGAAGACGAATTCTAGAAAATTGAAAGAGGCACTTTGTGCGACTCTAGAAGCAGATCGTGCGCTGGTGACCACTGCGTTGGATGAGCGTTTGGTTTTACATCGTTTGGTGGTGCAGCTGGTGAGTTGAGTTTTAGATGTCATGAAGATCGTAATAACAGCCGTTTTGATTGGTGCTTTAGCTGGTCTTGCGGGAGCCTTATTGGGCGTTGGAGGAGGAATTATTATGGTGCCTGCCTTCACTAAAATTCTTGGTTTGGAGCAGAAAAATGCGGTGGCCACTTCTCTGGCGATTATTGTAATCACTGCCGGAATTGGGACGAGTTACCACATCACCAAAAAGACTGAGTTGATTGATTGGAAACTGGTTGGATTCGCCGCGGTGGCAGCAGCAGTGGCAGCGTGGCTGGGATCGGATTTGATGAGGAGTTTAAGTAGCGTGCAACTCAAGCGGATTTTTGGAGTGGTGTTGGTTTTGGTGGGAGTGCAGATGCTGTTTCTGAAGAAATAAAAAAACGGCTGAGAGCAGGACTCTCAGCCGTTGGAAATTATTCTAAACTAATCGCTCTCAGGCATTATCGCCTGAAGTCTCAGTGGATCCGAGTTCGATAGGTTTGTAGCCACCAGTTGCCCGGAAGAAGAGCGCAATGAGAGCAAAGCTCACTAGCATAACGCCAGGGAAGACGATGGCTACAGTGCGCAAGGCTTTCCGTGTGGCGCCAGATGTGGCCTTCCCAAATTTTTTGTCTAGTCCTAGTTCTGTTGCCTTTGTCGAAGCGTCTTCGATTTTAATGTCGTCGTATTTGTAGGCGAAGAAGCTACTTTCTGTTTTTCCTGCATCATAGACTTCTGAAGAAAGTGCTTTCACATTTTTAGCAGTATAGCTTCCTCGGAATGAACCAATAATGGGGCTTCCGATAATTCCCACAGCTAATAGACCAATGGCAGAAACCGTGTTGATAGTGAGAGCACCACCTCTTGGGTAGCGTTCAGAGGCGAGGCCAAGAACTGTCGGCCAGTAGAATGTTTGTCCAACTGCGTATAGAGCAAAGGCTAGGAAGATAAATCCGAAGCCATTGGCTACCGAAAGAGCCATTAGGCCGCAAAGCGAGAAAAATGAGCTGATGATGAGAATCGTTGGTGGAGAAAAACGTTTTGTAAGGATACCCGCTTGAAAGCGAAGCCCCATCATGATGAGTGCAGAGAGGACAAGCGCCCAACCAGCCAATTCACCCATCGTTGGTTCCATGAGTTCTTTGATCCAAGCATCAGTTCCAAGCTCGGTTGTTGCGAGTGGGATCATGATAAGGCAAAGAATAAAATAGAGGGGTTTGCCGAAGGATTTCGTTTTTACAAAGAATAGGGCACCAACTGCTAGGCCTACTACGATACCAATAATAAGAAGTGTTGTATCAGCAATTGTTTTTCCAAAAAGTCCTCCGACTTCTTTGACCAAAGTATACGAAAGAAGGAAGAAAGCGAGGAAGGCAGTAGCAAACCCGATTTCTTTGAGCATCTCCGAGTAGGGAACTTTGTTTTGGACGCGCTCATCAGTTGGGAATTTGCATGGGAGTAAAAGGAGACCAAATGCAAGAACAGGAATGAGCATATAAGCTGGCTCTAGAGTATCTGAACCTCCTCTAGCTTGTGTGATGAGAACGAGTGAACCTCCGACTACTAATCCAGCAGGCCAAGCAGCATGAAGAATATTGAGCATCTTAGTCTTGTTCTTAGGGAACATAGTAGCGCAGACGGGGTTGATTACCGCTTCGACCACACCATGTCCAAGGCCTGCGCAAATTGCTGCGACTGTTGCAAGTTTTGCATCGCCAGCAACGATGCTGAGAACTACAGAAAGAATCTGTAGCACACAGGCGATATACATTGAAAGTTTGTGTCCAACTTTATCAACAATCAGACTGAAGAGAATCATCGTGATGGCAATGGGCCATAGAGATGCTCCAAAGATTGCTCCTGCTTGTTGTCCAGTTAGGTCATAGTTGCTGGCCCATGTTCCCATATTCATGACCCTATAGGAGAAGCCGAAACCGGCGGCCATGAGGGAGAGGAAGCTTGCCCAAAAAATGAGCTGTCGCTGTTTATCCGGAAGTTCTTCTGCTTTCATTTCGTTGTATGTAGGTATCAGTAATTTGCTGGCGCAAAGGACTTTGACGATTTTTCGTCAAGCGACAAGATCTTCCTTCTGACTGATAGGAATTAGCGGTTGTATGTTAGGAAAGTTAAAGGTTTGCCCCTGTCTATAGAAAGTTGAAGCCGTGCGGCCCCCACCGCACGGCTTCGATTTGGGATCCGGTCCCCACCGGAGGCCCCAAAATTAGGTAAAGGGGATTTATTTAGAACCAGAGACGTAGCTTGCCTGGCTTTGGCCTTTGGAAACTTTCTTGTCTCCAAGCCAAGTCATCATGCTGCGAAGCTTGGTTCCGATTTTTTCGATTGGATGCTTGGCTTCCTCTTTTCGGATAGCATTGAAATTTTTGCACTTGTCGTTGTATTCCTTTGTCCATTCTTTAGCGAATTTTCCGTCTTCGATGGCTTTCAATTGCTTAGCCATGCGTTTTTTAACAGAATCATCGATAATCTTTGGACCGACTGTGACGTCACCGTATTCAGCAGTTTCGGAAATTGAGAAACGCATTCCAGCAATTCCGCTTTCAACCATAAGGTCGACAATGAGCTTAAGTTCGTGGAGACACTCAAAATAGGCCATTTCTGGCTGGTAACCAGCTTCAACGAGAGTTTCGAAACCAGCTTTTACGAGAGCACTTGCTCCACCGCAAAGAACACATTGCTCACCAAAGAGGTCTGTAACTGTTTCTTCTCGGAAGTTTGTTTCGAAAATACCTGCTCGTGCGCCACCAATTCCTTTTGCCCATGCGAGAGCGACTTTCTTGGCGTTGCCAGTAGGGTCTTGATGAATAGCGATTAGAGCGGGAACTCCTTTTCCTTCAACGTACTGGCTACGAACAGTGTGACCAGGCCCTTTTGGTGCTACCATGATGACGTCGACGTCTTCAGGAACGGTGATGGTCTCGAAGTGAATAGCGAAACCGTGAGAGAAGAGGAGGCACTTGCCGGCTTCCAGGTTGGGAGCAATGTCTTTTTCGTAAACTGCTGGAACCACTGTGTCGGGAACCGCAACAAAGATAACATCCGCAGCTGCAACGGCTTCCGCAGTGCTCATGACTTCGAATCCGAGGCCTTCGGCCACTTCGCATGATTTGGATTTGCTGTAGAGGCCGATGATGACGTCGCAGCCGCTATCCTTGAGATTAAGGGCGTGAGCGTGTCCTTGAGAACCGAAACCGATTACCGCGAGCTTTTTGCGCTTGATTGAGGCGAGATTTGCGTCTTTCTCAGTGTAAATTTTTGCAGCCATATTGTGTGTAAAATAGGGGGAGAGGCTGCAACAGCGGCCTCAGTTGGTCAAGCTGACAAAGAGGAACATTCCACAAATTTTATGAAATGAAAACAATTAATTTTCATAAAATGTCTAGTTTTTTATAATAAAAGACTGTCTTACCGTAAAATTTATAAAATCAGCTCCGCGATTTTTTTAAATCTGACGTTTTGACCAGTCTCCCGTGATTGCGAAGGTGATGCTCGGATTTTGAATATTCACGAAGAGAAATTGTTGATCGGGAGAAAAGCAGACTCCTGCTAGCTCGGATCGATTGAGGCGATTTGTAGCTAGAGTGTAGAGCTTGCCTTCGGGGGTGACTCCGCGTAGGCAGCAAGGGGCGTGTCCCTGTTCTTTTACCACTCGATCTTCGGCGATAATGATATCTCCGTGTGGTCCTACAGTGAGGTTGTCTCCATTGGTGAGGACTTCAGAGCGTCGGGGTTCTAGAAAGAGTTCGAGTTGAGGGTGGGTGTTCTTCGCAGTTGCAGGTTGTAGGCGAAAAAGTTGTCCCTTGCGGGTTGAGCCGCCATTGGTTGCGCAAAAGTAGAGTTGCCCATCATGCCACCAGCACCCTTCGCAACGGGCAAAAATCGCAGCTCCGGCTTGAGCTCCGCGAACCCGGAGATCATCTCGAGGAGAATCGGTTTCTTCTAGATCAATCCAGTGAATGGAATACTTCGCTCCTTCACGGAATACGTTTTTTGCCCAGTTCCGTGTGTCGCGTATTGTAGATTCGGCAATGGATAGTGCTTGCAGGCGTCCCCCTTTGTGGAGCTCCCCTTTGACTTTGGGAATGAAGCGGTAGAGGAGACCATTGAGTCGGTCTTCAGTTAAATAAACATAACCTGTTTCAGGATCGACCGCGACGGCTTCGTGACGGAATCGGCCCATTGCTTTGAGAGGAACAGGTTCTTGGGGGGCGGTGGCGTCGGCAGGAACTTCAAAGCACCAGCCATGTAGTTGACCACGGCCTTCCCTTAGGTTCTCTGGTTCTTCACAAGTGATCCAGCTTCCCCACGGGGTTGGGCCACCGGCGCAATTACGATCAGTTCCGAAGAGGCTCAGAAACTGATTTTCAACTTTTTTGGTGGCAGGGTTGAAGATGAGATGAGTGGTGCCCCCAGGCATAAGGAGCTCAGAGTCCGAGCCAGGATCGTAGCAAGGAAGTTCTGGAGGGCAATTTTTTGCGTTTGGCAGCGGTCCCCAAGCGCTGTGGCCTACGCCAAGTTCATGATTGCGAACAATGATGACGCGACCATCTTTGCCGGGAAAGGCTGCCATGCCATCCGCTTGTCCTGGTACGAGCAGGCCATCACTCATGGTCTCACCTCTTTTCGAAAGAATCTGGTAACTAAAGCCTTCGGGGAGATCGAGAAGCTTTTGAGGATCTCTTACGAGTGGTCCGTACCCTCTAGCCTCGCGGGAAGGAGGAAGGGATTTCGCTCCGAGGGCTTTCTGTAATCCAGAAAGGCCGCCAGCCAGCAGGCTCGTTTTGACAAAATCGCGCCGAATCATTGAGCGGTAAAGAACCTTGAGTGTCCAGGATTAGCAAACGGAAAGAATTAATCTTTCGTGACAAGCTAGTGAGGTCGCGATTCGGAGAGATTTTCTAGTCTTGATCCTCAGTAAAGCCTTCCATGCGAAGTTCTTCAAGAGTGTCAGACATGTCGGGTTGCCTATCCCAAACTTCTTTCACAAAGAGGATCGGGGCCTCTTGTCTTACCGCCAAAGCGATACAGTCGGAAGGGCGAGCGTCGATTGATACGATCTTTTTCTCCATGATCTCGTTTTCGGCTTTGAGATGGAGGTGAGCATAAAAGACATCCTCTTCTACTCTGCTGATCACGACATGGGTGATAACGGCTCCAAAAGCTTCTAGAGTTTGAGTGAATAAGTCGTGAGTGAGAGGTCGAGAAGACGGTTGATTGGCCAGGACAGAATTGATCGAAGAGCCAATAGCGGGATCGATGTAAAAAACGATAACTTTGTTGCCGTCTCCCAAAAAGACGGCGCAGCCTGCCTGGGTTGGCATGAGCGCCACGGGTTCAACTTGGATGAGTTCGGCTTTCATATCCTAGAGGGAGTGAGAGAACGGTTGGTGCTATCCCAAGCGGGAATTGTTAGCGAGAAACTTTCTTGATTGATAAACATATTTCTCAGCAAGAGCCCGGCCTTCACCTTTTTCTTCTTCTTTGAGCGGTCGAATGACCCGAGCGGGAGAGCCTAAGACGAGTGAGTTGGGTGGGATCTTACTGCGACCAGTGACGAGAGCGCCAGCTCCAACGAGGGAACCGTTTCCTATTATTGATCCATCAAGAATGATAGCGCCCATTCCGATGAGAACATTGTCTTCGATCGTAGCGGCGTGTACGATTGCCGAATGTCCTACGGTGACGTAGTCGCCAATGATGCAGGGGTGGTCGTCTGATAGATGGAGAACAGCGTTGTCCTGAATATTGGATCGATAGCCGACATGGATCTCATTGATGTCACCTCGGAGTGTCGCATTATACCAAATACTAGATTCTTCACCTAGAGTGACTCGCCCAATGACATCGGCACTGTTAGCGATAAAGGCTGATTTGGGGATTTGGGGGAGGAAGTCTTCGTAATTTTCAATAGCCATGTTCTTGCCCAAGTAAGCAGTGGAATGCACAGAGGCAAGCTTGCTGCTTACTGTGATCTGAGAAAATAGGTATTTGTCGTGCTCTATTTCTGGATAGTGACGCGGTCTCCTAAGCTCGTTTGACCCCAAAAATATTGGGCTGTTGAGCGTGGGAGGCGAATGCACCCGTGGGAAGCATAGCTTGAACCGGTGTAACCTTCATGAAAGCCGATCGCCTTACAGGAAAATCTTTGGAAGTAGGGCATGAGTGATCCCGCATAGATATTGGATTTCTTATGGCGAGTTTTGTCTGTAATGACGTACTCACCAGGAGGGGTACGGTATCCAGAGCGACCAGTTGATACCCGAGAAGTTTTTATGAGCTCCCCGTTTTTATAGTAGCGGACTTTTTGCTCTGATAGATCGATGACAAATTTTCGCTCTTGTTCTTCATCAGCATACGGGACGAGTAGGAGCATTTGCTGCATTTTAACGTCCGAGTTAGTAGCGGCCATTTGGATAGGATAAACTCCCTTACGAGTGCCGTTGAGGCGGTCAGCTCCCATTTCGACGAGGTGTTCAGCGAGAGGGAGATTTTTGAGCATGGTAGCGGCCATGAGAGGAGTGAGGCCGGTTTCGTTTCGACAATACCAATCAAAAAGTCCTTTGCTGCCAAAGAGCGCGCGAAATTTTTCGCTTACAGGAGAAGTCATTTCCGTTTCCAAGTCTTCGGGCTTGAGCGTAGCGAGAAGAATGAATGCCGCATCAGTATTATGAATCGCAGTGGCAAAGAAAAGTGCAGGCTGGCCTTCGGGGCAGGACTGGCGGGGGTTCGCCTTGTGCTGAAGGAGAAGATCGAGCAGTTCGGATTTGTTATTACGGATGGCGTAGATGAGAGGGGTGTCTCCTTCGGGGCCAACTTTCTCGACGGAGGCTCCTTTTGTTAGTAGGGCTGCAGTAGCTTTGAGGTTATCTTTTTGGATTGCTAGCCAGAGGCTTCCGCTGATGTTTTCGGTGCGAGGAAGTAAGAGTTCGACTTGACCACGGAGATCGGAATGAAGAGCTAGTTGAAGCGCGGTGTTTTTCTTACTAGTAAGTGACTCAGGGCTAGCGCCACTAACTAGGAGAGTGCTTAATATGCGTTGGCTATCTTCTGGAGATAGCTTCCATTTTTTTTGATTGAGAACGATTGCAGAAACTGATGGTTCCCCAAGAATGCTCTGCTGGGCGTTAGCTCCTTTTTCAAGGAAGAGACAAGCAAGGTCTGTCTGACCTCTTTGGAGAGCCATGGAGAGAGGAGTTTCTCCCTCGAGAGAAGGAGAGTCTGGATTGGCGCCGCTTTCGAGAAGAAAGGATAGCGTCTCGGTTTCGCCAGCTTTTAGGTAAGCAGGTAGTGCGAGTTCCCCTGAGGGGAGAGTTACGTTCGGGTTTGCGCCTGAAGCGATGAGTTGTTTGGCTAGGGTCAAGTTGCCTTGCGCTAGAGAGAGGGAGAGGGGGGTGTTTCCGTCTAGGTCTCGAGCATCGTAGTCGAATCCTTTTTCTCCCTGAACAAAAGTGAAAAGGTCTTCGTTCTGTTGGTCGATGGCGTGGTGGAGAAGGGTGCGTTGCTCGTCGTCGGTTTCGGTGAGGGTGACTTCGGCCCGTTTGAGGATTTCGATTGTGGCCACATCTCCTGCGAGGGCAGCCTGATGGGCCGATGCGCTGTCAGGTGTGATTCCGCGTTCGGTGAGTTCGCGAAGCGCGACCTGAGGGTCTTCGAAATATCCTTTTTTATAGAAGTAACCCAAAGTTCCTCCTCCTGCGACGAGGGCCAAAAGGAGAAGGATAATGAGAGGCTTAATGATACGCATAGTTCGTGAGGGTAGAGGGGGATCGGGGGCGAGCGTTTTTCTTGGGTAGAGCGACCTTTTTCTGGTTCGCTCCTGCAGTTTAGGGAAATTTTATCAAAAGTGTCATAAAATCGCAAGAGTCCATCGAAGGGGATTATATCGAGAGAGAAAAGCCCTATCGGGATAAAGGGGATGGTTTCTTGCTCGCGGTGATATGAGGGGGGCGTAGATAGAGCGGTTGAGGGGGCTGTGCCTGGCAGGTTATTTGTTGCTCTAATGGCTTTTTTGCGAAAGAACGAATGAGTTGATCGGCCTGAGAAGAAACTGACTGTAAGGAGTTTATGAGATGTTCAGGAAGAGGGAAACGTGAAGTTTCCTCGAAGGTCACCACTCGTTTACCGGCAGCAAAAGCCTCCTCTATTAGAGTCGTGAGCTCTGAAGCCGATACAAAGCGGTGCTCTTCTGCAGAAACAGGGCCAGGGCCTGCAAAAACTGAGTACTGTCCTCGGCGAGCATCGCCAATCGCAAGGTAAGGTTCGTTCGAATCCTCGATGCCTTCGTAAGAAGAAAGCCCGATGGTGGGGCATCCGGCCTGTAGGGCAATACCTTGAGCGGCGGCGATTCCCACTCGAGTGCCGTTGTAACTAGCGGGCCCAAGACCAACAATGACAGCAGAAAGAGGGGTTTCGAGGGTTCGGTAAAAATTTATGGCTTCTTTTAAAGGGGGCCAAAGAGCGTTCGAAGCTCGGCTATTGGTAGTAAAATTGGCCTCGAAAAGCGGCTTGTTTCCTTGAAATAGAGCCACTGAGCCTTGGGCAAGGCTGGTTTCGATACCAAGAAAAAGAGGGTCGGACACGGAGGCAGCGAAAAAGAAAAATGAAGATGAAGCAAGAAGAGCTTGAAAAGCATCGCCGACTTAGGCATTTTCCCGCCCCCGGCGAAAAAAGCCAATCTGCTTTTCGCCAAAACAGTGCAGGATTAGCTCAGTTGGTAGAGCAACTGGTTTACACCCAGTAGGTCGGCGGTTCAAGTCCGTCATCCTGCACCATCTTTAAAATCAATAGGTTACGGTT